>DATJWZ010000311.1:0-8857 GCA_035500795.1 Candidatus Eiseniibacteriota bacterium
CCCGGCTTTTCCCATTCCGTTGCGGCAGTATTCGAGAAAGAGATGCGGTATCTTTCGCGCAGCGGCCCCATGCTCCTGACCCTCATCATGCCGATCTTTATGTTGGTAGTAATTCGCATGGGACCACTGAACGCGATGCGCCACTCGGGCATGATGAATCGCACACCCGACTCTGCATTTCCTGGCGCGGCAGCTTACAGCCTTCTGATCCTCACCAATCTCGTCTACAACAGCTTCGGCGGTGACGGAGGCGGCATGCAGTTTTTCTATGCGTCTCCCGCACGATTCCGCCACATCGTGTTAGGGAAAAATCTCACCCACGCCACTGTCCTGGTCGCAACCACAGCGTTTGCATGGATCGCCGTGACTTATCTTTACGGCGCTCCGCATGTCGCGGTCACCATCGCAACCTTCGCTGGATTGTTGTTCGCCGCCCCTCTGAACTTCACGGCAGGAAACCTGCTTTCGCTCTATTCCCCGAAGAAACGCGACTTCTCTACCTTCGGCCGGCAGAATGCCTCTCAGACGACTGTCCTCGCAAGTTTCGGAATGCAGATTGTGATCGTGGGGCTCGGCGCAGGGATATTCGCCGTATCGAGGCTTTACCACAATCTTTGGATCGCCGCTCTCCTATTCTTGCTGCTGTCGGCTGTATCAATTCCGGTCTATGTCGTAGTTTTGAATCGGATGGATGGTTTAGCTGCCGAGCGCAGGGAAACTCTACTGGCTGAGCTGTGTCGAGCATAAATGTTGGCATGCCTTTACTTCATCTCAGGCTTCGCCAAAAAGCGATACCCCACTCCACGAACGGTCAACAGATGTCGTGGACTTCCCGGATCATCCTCGATATATCGCCGCAACCTCACGACAAAATTGTCGATCGCCCGCGTGTCCGTATCTTCGTGCAATCCCCAAACCTCTTCGAGAATCTGTTTCCGGGATACAACCTTGCCATCGTTTTGTACCATGTGCCGCAATAGCTCCGATTCCATGAGAGTCAAATGGATGGTGTTCCCGCGCGAGCGTAGTTCCAGCCCTCTGAAATCGATCGTTTTCCCGGCGAAAGAAAACTGCTGGAAATCATCCGCTTTGCCCGTGTTCCTCTGCGCCCCGATGTCTTGCCCCGTGTGCATCCATTGAGTCCGGCGCAACAAACCTTGCAGTCGCGCCAACAAAATCGAGAGATCGAACGGCTTCGCCAGATAGTCATCCGCACCCGAAGCAAATCCTTTTAGCACATCTTCCGGACGTCCCCGTGCCGTCAGCATCAGCACAGGCACATAGTTCTTCGCCGCCCGTAGTTCTGACACCACGTGGAATCCATCCTTGCCCGGCAGCATGATGTCGAGTACGACAGCGTCGAACTTCTCTTTTGCCGTCAGCAACTTGTTCGTGGCCGATTCTCCGTCGCCGACCACCTCGGCCTCGTAGCCCTCCTCTTCCAGGTTGAACCGCAGTCCCTGTGCAAGATGTTCCTCATCCTCTACTACCAGGATGCGGCTCATGCTTCCGCTCCTCCCGGCTGTACCGGTGCGGATTTCGGCAGCTCAATCACGACAGTCGTTCCCTGCCCCTCGCCCTCGCTCGTCGCGAATGCGGTGCCACCATGTTTCTTCGCAATCGATTTCACGATAAACAATCCCAAGCCCGTTCCTTTCACGTGAGAGAGAGACCGCGGTGTAAGGCGATGGAACCGCTTGAAGATTCTCTTCAAATCCTCAGGTGCAATTCCCACTCCCTGATCTTGCACCTTAAGCACTACCTTCTTCTGATCAGGTGATTCCAGCCGGACGCGGACATCAATCTGCTCCCCGGAATATTTCACGGCGTTGTCCAGCACGTTTGAAACGGCAGTGCGAAGGTCATCCACGCTACCCTTCACGTGGAGTCCATCCCCGTTACTCGCCATTTCTTCGTATCGCAGATTTTCAGCTTGCAAATGATATCGATTGCGTATCACTTCCATGCACTCGTGGACTAACCGGCCGAAATCGACATCGGCCTTCTCCTTGCCCGCCTTCTTGTCGCCGGCTCGGCCGGCCTTGAGCACCTGCTCCACCGTGTCCGTAAGCCGGTCTGCATCGCTCAGCATCAGTTTGTAGAACTCCTGCTTGCGTTCCTCTGCCAATTGACGGCGCTGCAAGGTTTCAAGGTGAAGACGAATCGAGGCGATCGGAGTCTTCAATTCATGGGTCACGGCATTGATGAAGCTATCATGCTGCTCGCTGCGCCGAAGCTCGCGCACAAGGAAGATCGTATTTACTACCATCCCCGCGATAAGAAGCGCGAAAAACACGATCCCAAAGAACAGCAGGACGCCCTCGCGCCAGTTGAGGATGATCCACCCAACGTTCAGCGCGACGGCCAAGGCGACAAGCCCGATGCCCAGGCACAGGAAAAAAACGATCGTTCCACGACGGCTCGAAATCCGCATAGGAATCTGGACAGATTCTAAACCGTCTATCGATTACGGGACTGCGATCTGACAAGGAAGGTGTGTGTTACCAGTTTACTTTCAGTCCAAATTGCAGCTGTCGAGATGTCGTGGCTGTGCTGCTGATCGCTCCTGCCGTACCCGAGACTCCGGTGGGAGTAAACACGATCAGGTTTGGTGTGTTGAAGTTTGCACGATCCAGCAGGTTGAAAATCTCCGCTCGGAATTGCAGGCCGACCCTTTCGTGCAGAGTGGTCTGTTTCGCTACCGAGAAATCCCAAGCCGCAAGACCAGGCCCGATCAACGTATCGCGGCCCAGATTCCCATAAAATCCGCTGTTGGGAGGAGGTGCGAGGAAAGCGTCTGGATTGAACCACTGACCCGGTTTTCCGAGAATCACTGGACCGGTGAAGTCCGGATTCGCAAACGGCCGCACGGGATTGCGGGTGTCGCCGTTGTTTGAAGGGTTGTAGCTCAGCTGCGGTGTGAATGGAAATCCGGACTGAACTGTAAGGATGCTGTTCACAGACCAGCCGCTGGCCATGGCACTCTTCCACCCTTCCAGTGATCCACCATAAGCTTCACCATGACCGAACGGCAGGCGGTACATTCCGTTGATCACTGCAATATGGCGCACGTCATACGTCGCAAGTCCATAATCGGCCCGCAGGTCGAAGGGGTTCGAAACCAACCCGGGAGCATTGCCCGCAGCTGTGGCATTGAGCGAGTCCCCGTCATCCAGAGCCTTCGACCACGTATACACTCCACGCAACGAAAGCCCATGACTGAACCGCCGGTTCACATCGATTTGCAATGCGTTGTAATTACTGTCTCCCACCGAGAACCACGTCCACGTATTGGCTAACTTAGTGTTTGCCCGCGGAGTACTCGGCGAGATGTACGGAATGTAGTACGTTCCTGCCGGAACGGGCGCATTTGCCAGTGCTCCCGGAAAGGTGCTGGGATAAGTTGCCGGGCATGGTGATGCCGGGCAAATCGCCGGAAACGGCTCGTTGGCATCGATCCCAAGCATTTCGTGATATCCATGACTGCCGATGTAACCGATAGTCAGCGAAGTGTCGGGCAAAACCTGCTGCTCCACCCGCAAAGACCACGAGACGAGAGTCGGCGTTTTCATATCCGGCTGCACTCCGCCTGGGACTAGCTTGGCGCCTGTTGGTAGGGGTGATGATGGATCAATCGGGAGTGACGATACTGGAAGCGAAGCGATGCTGTACGTGGGATTAAACGGCGCATTCTGATCTGTTCGGTACCCCAATGCATCTTGCAGGTCGTTGTACATCCCGAAACCTGCCCGCGCGACCGTCTTGTCGTTCAAAGGACTCCATGCGACTCCAATCCGCGGCTGCGGGAGAAACTTCGCGTTATTTGTTGTGAAAAGCGAATGCCCAACTTGCGGATCGGTATCGATGACGCCATTCGTAAATGTGTAATTGGCGGCGCGATCGTGCGCCTCGTTCCAGCCATTGGAAAACTCGCCTCGGAAGCCCAGGGAGAGAGTCAGCTTGGAGCTCGCTCGGATGACATCTTCCGCATACCAAGCCCCGAATAGAGAGCGCCAGTTCATGGCACTGGGCGAAGGATCATATAAGAAGCTCGATGTCGTGCCCGAGAGGAAACTGCTCAAGCTGGAGAATGTTGCCTGCCCGTACTGACTCAGCGCAATCACTTCATTCGACTGAAACGGCTGAAACCACGCCCCAACAGTAAATTGATGTTTTCCGCGCACCAGGGTCACGTGATCTTCAAACGTGTAGAGGTTTCTCGCGATCGACAGGTTGCTGCCGTTATTGCTGCCCGCCAATCCAATTTGCGCCTGTGGATTGGAAGTAGCCGCCCCAC
Organism: Candidatus Eiseniibacteriota bacterium; assembly: GCA_035500795.1. Classification (GTDB taxonomy): domain Bacteria; phylum Acidobacteriota; class Terriglobia; order Terriglobales; family Acidobacteriaceae; genus Sulfotelmatobacter. The sequence goes on from DATJWZ010000311.1 coordinate 4,298, forward strand.
CTACGACAACCGCACCGACTTTTCGGCCAAGAAGAAATCCGGGGACACTCTCTGCTGGAGTCCCCGGCGTGGGTTCGCCGGTGAAAAAGTAACCGGCTCGCGAGTAACCGACGCGGGCAACGTTCACTGATGCCGAGGAAAATGAATGCGTCTCATCCAAGCTCAAGACCTGTTCACGCAATGAAAGCACGTCCGAACTGTAGGGATTGAGCACTGTCGCCGTGAAATCGTTTCCATCATCAATCGTGTACACGGCAGCCAGGGAATCATGCTGCCCGAAGTTTCGGTCGAGTCTCACCGTGCCAAAGTCCTCTCGTATGGTCTGCAGAGGACTGCTGAATACCTGGGCAATTCCATTGAAATCCGGTGCCCCTGGCGGGGCGACCGGCCAGAGATTCAACAGCGGCTGAACGCTTGGCACCGCGGCAGCTCGCGATACTGCGTTGGGAACAAAAGCCGCGGACGTCTGGTGTAAATGTTGTCGTAACCCTTCATAGTTTCCAAATAGAAACGTCCTGCCTTTTTGCAAGGGTCCGCCGAGCGACGCGCCAAACTGATTTCTCTGAAACGGCGGCGTCGAACCCTGGTCAAAGTAGTTGGGCGCGTCCAGAGCGTTGTTTCTCATGAACTCATAGACACTTCCATGCAACTGGTTCGTTCCCGAATCCGTAACAATGACGACTTGTCCGCCGGGGTGCTTGCCGTATTCAGCTCCATACGAATCGCGCAACAGGTTGAATTCGCGCACCGCATCGACTCCAAGCAGTTCCCCACTGGATCCGCCCGGCGTCATATTGTTTTCGGCGGCGCCGGTAAATTCCACCCCGTTCATCAGGAACAGGTTCTGTTGTGGACGATTCCCCGATACCGCAAAGTTATTTCCCGTCGTGGAATTCGATACTCCAATGCCTCCGGTCTTCTCCGAAGTGAAGTTGACAACGCCCGGATTCAATGGCAGCAGCAAGTCATAGCTTCGCCCGTTCAACGGCAGATCCTTCACTTGGCGTTCCGTAACAAGCCCTGAGATATCCCTTGTGCTCAACTCCACAACCGGAGCGTCTCCCGTCACCTTCAGCTCTTCGCTCACGCCGCCAACACGAAGTGCGAAATCGACCGTCGCGTCCTGTCCGACTACCAGACGAACGCCCGTGCGAAGGGCCACCGCAAATCCATCTTTGGTCGCACGCACTGCATACGACCCCACCGGAAGAGCAAACACTTGATATCGGCCTGCCGCATCGGACGCGGTTGACCGGGAAACCTCAGTTTCGAGATTCTTTACCACCACTTCAGCGCCGCCCACCGCCGCACCTGATTGATCCGTAACCGTCCCCGAGACGTTAGCCGACGTCTGCGACCACATAAATACCGAAGAGCACAAGCCGAGACACAGAAACAGAAGACAAGAGCTCAGATGAAGTGGACCTTGCGAACGGCGCATCGCGGGGACGTGTACAGAAAAAAGCTCACGCATGCTTTCTCCCAGATCTGGTATCGGAATTGAAGTGTATATTATGTTCGATTTATATGTCGCTTTCGATGCGTTTCTATACGTATTTTTTTATAAGACGAAGCGCCAGAAAAACCTGCGCCTGAATTGACCGCATCAGAATCGCGCGATAGGATTTCCGTTCAAATGGCAAAGGAAGCAAAGACTCAAAGGTCGACCAAGACCGAAAACCTACTTCGTCTGCGCGATGCGGCTGTCCAACTGAAGATCAGCTATCCTACGATCAAACAATGGATTTATAACCGCAAGCTGCGCACGGTAAAGACTCCCGGAGGGCATCACCGTATTCCGCAATCAGAAATCGACCGTCTTCTCTACCGAACGCGGGGACACAATGAAGAAGAGCGCCGCGTGAGCTATCAGCGCATCAGCGGACGCAATCAGCTCGTCGGCCGAATCGTCGATGTCCGCGTAAGCGGATTGGTGGGCCAAGTGACTCTCTCGGTGGGAGGACAGCTGATTACCTCGCTGATCACCTCTGGAGCAGTCCGAGAGATGGGATTAAAGAAGGGACAGACCGCAGCAGCCTTGATCAAAGCCACAGAAGTGATGATCATCCGCGTATAAGCGCTTTGGCCTTCGTCGCGTCAGGCTTTATTTCTGAAACGAACTCAGGGACAACTGTGGAAGAGCGGCCCTTTTAGGGACGCGTCGGAGAGTGCAAGAAAGGGGCTGCAGCCCCAGCGGTCGTGTTTCCCCCAGGGCAAATAGAAAAGCCCCGGTCATAATGACCGGGGCATGAACAGATTCGACCGACTTTAGTCTCCTGCAGCCCAAGACTCCGCCGCATCCGGCGTAATCAACTGCCCATTCGGCGCTGCGACAAGGCCGCGCTCCACGTCAGCCAGTGTGACCCGTTTGATGTCCCATGCCAAACCAAGCTTCTTCAGAATCCAAATGCCGTACCAGTTGGTGTCAATCTCCCACCAGGTAAATCCATGTGACGCCGACGTCGGATGCGCGTGATGATTGTTATGCCATCCTTCACCAAACGTCAGCAGCGCCACCCACCAACTGTTAGTTGACAGATCCCGCGTAGCGAAGCGCCGGCTTCCCCAGGAATGCGTTGCTGAATTTACCAACCAGGTGGCATGAAGCAAGAACACAGTGCGGAAGAACGTTCCCCACAGCAGCCAAGGCAGACCGCCAATGGCGTAGAGCACCATTCCAAGAATGATCTGCGGAACGTAATGATACTTGGTGATCCACACGTGAAACTTATCTTTGGCAAGATCAGGGACGTAGCGTGCCAGGGTTGTGGCGTCATGGTGCATCGACTTACCCATGAGAATCCATCCCATGTGCGCCCACCACTTGCCATCGATTGGCGAATGCGGATCGCCTTCCTGGTCGGAAAACTGATGATGGATGCGGTGCGTCGCGACCCAGAAAATCGGTCCGCCTTCAAGCGCAATCGTCGCGCAGAATGTCAGGAAGTACTCGACCCATTTGTAAGTCTTGTAGCCACGATGAGTGAGGAGCCGGTGGTAAGCCATTCCAATTCCGAGACTCCCGCCAACCCACCACAGAAAGATCGCAACAAATAGCGCCTTCCAGGTAAAGAAAAACAGTGCGGCGATTGCCCCCACATGAAACAGCGCCATGAAAATCGCTGTTACCCAATTCACTTGATCTTTGGCAGACTGAGCCTTTTCCAAATCTTGCAGTTGAATGTCCAAGATGTCCCCGTTCCCAAGCCTTCGACGTAGAAGAAACCCACGCTTAAGCTATCAGGAGGCGAAGGGATGTAACTGTAATACTTGTGTAATACGGGCGGTGATGGCATTACGGCGGTAACGGAAATGGCAATCTCAGGCGTTGAAAATTGTCTGCTCGCTGTAGCTTTTTTGAGTCTTGGGCGTGCCATCGGAATCCAACTCTCCCGATACCCAACGCTATGGCGGAACAACTGTTGGACCTCGTCTCCTTGCCCAGTATCGATGAAATCAAATCTGCCGGAGAACTCGTCTACTCCGTAATGCCGCCTACTCCGCAGTTTGTTTGGCCGCTGCTCTCACAACGGCTGGGCACAGAACTGTGGATCAAGCACGAGAACCATACCCCCACCGGCGCCTTCAAAGCGCGTACCGCTATTGCCTACGCGGCCGAGTTGTTTCGCGCGAAGAGTCATATCACCGGCTTGGTCACTGCCACCCGCGGCAATCATGGGCAGTCGGTGGCCTCGGCTGCACGCCGCTTTGGCGTCACCGCCAACATCGTGGTTCCTAAAGGCAACAGTCCCGAGAAGAACGCCGCGATGCGGGCTCAAGGCGGAGCTCTTATCGAGTTCGGCGATGACTATCAGGAATCGAAAGAGCACGCCCAGATGCTCGCTGCCCAGAATAAATGGCAGTTCGTCCCGTCTTATCATCGGGACATCGTAAAAGGCGTCGCTACCTACTGGCTGGAGTTCTTTTCAGCCGCCTCGAACCTTGATGTCGTATACGTTCCGATTGGCCAAGGCTCTAGCATCTGTTCCTGCGCCGCCGTGCGCAACGGTCTAAATCTCAAAACAGAAATTGTGGGAGTCGTTGCCAAAGGCGCTCCCGCCTATGCTCTCTCCTTCGAAGCCGGTCGCAAGATCGCAGCCCCGGTGACGACGCTCCTGGCCGATGGAATGGCTTGCCGCGTTCCCGACGATGCCTCTCTGGAAATTGTTATCCAAAATGTGGATCACATCGTTCAGGTTAGCGAAGAAGAAATCGGGCGCGCGATGAAGGCGATCTTCACCGATACCCACAACGTTGCCGAAGGAGCGGGCGCTGCAGGATTAGCCGCCGCGATGAAAGAAAAGTCTGCTCTGCAAGGTAAACGCGTCGGCACCGTAATCACAGGCGGAAACGTCGATCACGACGTCTTCGCCAAAGTAATCGCGGACTGAACTGGCAGTCACCTTTTGTCGCCTGTCGCCGGGACAGGTGGCGCGACATCTCGAAACAAAACTCACTGCGGGTGTGATGTCATCCTGAGGATGCGCAAAGCGCGGACGAAGGACTGTACGACAGCAGAAACCGCCACTGCGGTAAACGGGAATATCCCAGCGGCCGGAA
>DATJWZ010000312.1:0-4573 GCA_035500795.1 Candidatus Eiseniibacteriota bacterium
GAACTCGGCCTCTCCGACGGCACGGTGCGAAATTATCTTTCGGAAGCGATCAGCAAGTTAGGAGCGAGTAATCGCGTAGAAGCGGCACGGATCGCCAGGACGAAGGGATGGCTGTAACTCAGTTGCACCGTGCCTACCGCCCGGCCGCTTGAGAGAACTCCATCGCGACTTCAGCGAAGCACAGTCGCCGCGCACGATTCAGAACGAAAAGCAGCGCCCCGCAAATCGCCAATCCCATCAAGCCGTAGTTCGCTGCCGTGATCGCGTCGCGATGGTAAGCCTCCGCCGGTGGAGTATCGGCATAGACCCGCACGCGTAAGCGCCCTTTCAATTCCGGAAAAAGGTAGATCGGAATCGATGTTCCAATCGGAACGCGCTCGTCTAGTTCTGCCTCAGTGCGCGGCCGAGGATGCAGATAGGGATACAGGCCCATCCACTCGCGCTGGCCGTCCACCATGCCACTCGCGTACATATCTATGCTTTTTGAGTGCTTCTGATAGTAGACGCGCGTCACCTGAAAAGTTGTGACATGGTAAGGCTGTCCTTCATACCGATGCCAGTCATTCCAGGAATTCATAAAGATCACGAATCCAAACAATCCGAAACAGACGCAACCTAGGAAAGAGAGGGCCATGCCGATGCTGACCGCGCGAAACAGTAAGGGGCGAGTCGGAACCGGCTGTGGCCAGCGCGCGGTGGTAGTGGTCTGGGACTTCACGAGCGAACTCGTCAAAGTCCCCACCAGAATCATTCCAGCAAAGGCTGCAATCATCCATTTCGGAAATCGGAACAAAAGCATGAAGGCACTCGCCACGCAGATCTGAAATACCGCGATGATCAAAAGCGGCTTCTTTGCTGCGAGCGCGAGCGACGAACCACACATCGGACACACTTTAGCCGAAGGATCGGTGAGATCCAGACTGCATTTCGGGCATTTGCGGATGAACGGCATTGCTGGGATTACAGCATTGGGCGGAACACGGAACAATTTACCGAGGTAATGAGGTCGGGCTTCAGGCTTCCGGCTTCAGCACGAAACGTCTGCCCGTGGTTTCCAATTCTCTATCCCTTGTCATCCTGAAGCTCGCGCTTTTTGCGAGCCAAAATACCCAAGAATTTGATCCTAACGATCAGCTGACGCCGAACGCCGGAAGCCCGGAGCCCAATTCGCTATCCCTCTCGAACAACCCCAGCATCCTGCCCCGAAGCAGTGCGATACGCCCAAGCCATCCGCGGCGTGTTGTGCGCAATGCCAAAGCGACCGTGGGCGTCGAGCACGATGATGCCGCCGTGCCCGTTGACTCGCTGCTTGAGATAGTTCATGGCCTCTTTCGCGGACCACTCCGGGAGATTTCCCGCCGCAATGCGATCGGCAGTCCACTTGGCCAACACGAGCTTCATGATGGGCTCGCCCCATCCCGTGGTCGACGCGGCGGCGCTCTCGTTGTCGGCGTAGCAACCGCACCCTATCAATGACGAATCTCCCAACCGTCCGGGAGCTTTGTTCAAAGTCCCTCCGGTCGATGTCGCTGCCGCAATGTTGCCATTTCGGTCGAGCGCAACCGCCCCGACGGTGTCGTGGGATATCGTCAGGTCATCAGAATCAGGCGCAAACAAATCATTCCCGTCCTGCTTCTTCGCCGCCTGCGAAGCCTGATATGTTCGAAGCCGTTCCACTTCGCGAGGGATCACCAGATCTTCGTTCTTGCACAGCGGAACTCCGTGCTCGGCAGCAAATTTCTCCGCACCCTCCGCGACGAAGTACACGTGCGGACTTTCGCTAAGAATCTTGCGCGCGGCACGAACAGGATTGCGCAAATGCTCGACGCATCCCACACCTCCAGTACGAAGCGTGAAACCGTCCATGATCAGCGCATCAAGCTGCACGCGACCGTCGCGATTCAGGAAGCTCCCGCGTCCGGCATCGAAGGTCTCGTCGTCTTCCATAATGACGACGGCTTCCTCAACGGCATCGAGCGCCGTGCCGCCCCGCTCCAGTACACGCCATCCGGCAGTCAGCGCATTATTTACGCCGCGGATGTGCGCATCCACCATGTCATCGGGCATGGCCCAAGCGCCACCGTGAATGACGAGTACGGGATTCGTTGGCAAGGTTTCCCCAGAACAGATTCGACCTCAAGGCTTTGGGCTTTCGCCTTGGCTCTGAGTCCGATCGCGATTGCGACCGGATAGGATAGCAGGACTAACGAGCCGTGATGGGATTGAGAACTGAAAGTCTTTAAGCCGCTTGTCCTGGATGAAGTGCCACGGGCGGATCTTGGGTGCGGGTCCAGGTGTAACGCATGCGGTGAATTACGGTGATTGTGCTCAGCACCGCGATGATCCACAGCACAGGGGCCATGCGGTTGAACAGTGCTCCCAGGATCACGAGGACCAGGCGTTCGGGCCGCTCCATGAATCCTACGCGGCAAGAGCCAATCAGGCTCTCTGCGCGCGCCCTGGTGTAGCTCACCATGATGGCGCTAATCATCACGAACGCACTCAGGACTACATAGCTGTAGCGTCCGCCCCGCGCGTAGAACACAAGCAGGCCCAGGAATTGGCTCGCATCGGAATAACGGTCGACAACCGAATCGAAGAATGCTCCGAACCGCGTGACGCGATTGGTTGCGCGGGCGACCTGCCCATCCACCAGATCGAAGAAGCCGGAAAAGATGATCACGAGCCCGGCGTAAATGAACATCCGTTTCTGGTTGCTGGCGTTAGCGGCACCGAAGAGGTATGCAGCCCAGGTGTTGACCACTAACCCCATGAATGTCAGGACATTGGGATTGATGCGGGACAGTGCCAGCCAACGGACGATGGTGTCGAGAAGGACTCCGCAGGCGCGTCCGAAGGCCGAAGTCCACGACACGCTCATGCCGGACACCGCGGATTGGCGGGGTATATGCGCACCGTCGGTATTATTTCACGCACCGGGCGCCGGGCCAAGTCGCCACGGGCAGGACCCGGCGATATGCCGGCAGACACAGCAGATTCTACGTTTCGTAATGTGCCTTTCGTAGCAGCGAAAAAGTTATGCCTGCGCTCCTTTCGGTTCCTCGCCAACGTCGTCGTGAATCGTGCTGAGGCTCAGGATTTCCAATTCGCGCTTGCCGTTCGGCGTAACCACAACCGCTTCATCTCCTACCTTCTTGTTCAGAAGGGCGCGGCCGATCGGACTTGTGGTAGAGATCTTTCCCGCCGCGACATCGGATTCTTCGCTGGTAACCAGCTTGTACTCAATTTCTTCGCCCTTCGTATTGTCGTAGACCTTGACGGTGGATCCGAGGCCGACTTTGTCCGTGGGGATGTTGTTCATGTTGATCATGGACAATTCGGCGAGGCGCTTACCGAGCTGGCGGACCCGTGCCTTCACGAACTCCTGGCGCTGCTTCGCCATGTGATACTCGGCATTTTCGCTGAGGTCGCCCAAGGCGGCGGCCTTCTTGATCTCTTTCGGAAGTTCGTGAATCAACTCATGTTCAAGCGCGTTGATCTCTTCCTGCAATTTTCTCTTAATGGCATCTGTCATGTTGATTTCAGCCAGGTTACGAATCGGCCGGATTACGGCAAGGCTTTCGACATTATACCCCCGGCTTCCGTTTTCCAGTTTCTGGCCATCGGGGATCAATTTTTTCTTTGACGTGTCGATTCCGGTGAGCCTCATTCGACGAGTCTATAGTAGGAGGCCTATTGATCATGAGTTTGCACTACACGCTGCTGGCAACCTTGATCCTCATGGCGCCGCCTGTGTTCGCAGACGTGAGGCGCTCCGCCAGATCAGGAAAATAATCAATCGAATTTGTCGATTTTGCCCTTCGTCGTTCGATGCATTGATAGAAGGCAGTTCAATCCAAAGAGGTGGCGACCTCTTAACAAAGGAGTAATGACATGCGAGTGATGGTCATTGTAAAGGCTACGAAAGATTCGGAAGCCGGGGTTCTTCCCAGCAAAGAGCTCATTGATGCAATGGGTAAGTACAACGAGGAATTGGTAAAAGCCGGCATCATGCTGGCGGGTGATGGCCTGAAACCGTCGTCGAAGGGAAAGCGGGTCAGGTTTTCCGGAGACAAGCGAACCGTGATTGATGGGCCATTCGCCGAGACCAAAGAACTCGTTGCCGGGTATTGGATCTGGCAGGTGCGGTCTATGGAAGAAGCCGTGGAATGGCTGAAACGCTGCCCGAATCCGCACTGCGTGGACTCCGATGTGGAGATCCGCCCGTTCTTTGAGGCTGCCGATTTCGAGGAGAATCTCACGCCTGAAGCAAAGGAGCGCGAGCAACGTTTGCGCCAGCAAATTGAGCAACGTTCCGCATGATAAACCGTTCCGTTGGGCCCGAAATCGAGCGGTTGCTATTCCGGCAAGGAGCGCAGAAGGAATTTTGCCGTTCGCCACAGGACAGACAGTTCGACCCAGGCGCAAGTCAGAAATAGGAACTCGAAACACATAAACATATAAACATATAAAGGAGAATCGCCATGAAATTCCTGAGCATTTACAAGAACGTTGAGCGCAACACTCCTCCCTCAGCCGCAGAGATGGAGACGATGGGCAAGTTGGTCGAAGA
>DATJWZ010000313.1:0-2581 GCA_035500795.1 Candidatus Eiseniibacteriota bacterium
GTGTTTCCGTCGGGATCGCCGAGTGCGATCACCTCTTCCTTCTTCCCGTTCGGGTAAACCCGGAAAATCTTGTTGATGGTCTCGTCGCTCACATAGAGAAATCCCGCAGGGTCCCACATCGGCCCTTCGGTAAAGCCGAAATCAGTCGCGATCTTTTCGAGCTTGGCATCGGCAGGGATGAGTTCCTGGAACTTTGGGGATAACGGCTCGAGTTTGAACTCTCTGGTTTTCTGCGCGGACAAAAGAACGACTGAGGAGATAAAGAGCAGAAGCGAGACGGCAAAGCGAAGTTTCATTCAAAATCATCCTTGCGGCGAGCCGGAACTTTGGTGGGATCAGCCGTCGTCATGAGATAACTTGTGAGATCGTTAAGTTCGGTATTGCTAAGGCGCTCGCCATAATCCGATGGCATTAGCGATCGCTCGACGTATTGAATATTTTGTAACGACGCCTTTTTGAAGAAATGGAAGCTTCCATCTTTCGTTTGTAGCTGTACAGAAAAATTGTCTTCATTACGAATCAATCCTTCGAACCGCTCGCCGTTAGAGGTTACAAGCACCGCAGGTCGATAGCCCGCCGTCGGCACCCGTCGAACCTTCACGATTTCTTCCCGGATTGCTGCTGCAGATGAAGTCGCCGCGTGATTCGTGAGATCAGGTCCAAGGAACCCACCTTGACCGGAAATCGTATGGCAATCGGAGCAATTCCCCTTGCCAAAAAAAATTGCCTTGCCGTGTTGTACGTTCCCATTGACCGCACCCACTTCAACCCTGCCTTGCAGGGACCGAAGGTAGCCAACCAGATCGTGGATCTGCTTTGGGCTAAGGCTATGAAAAGCAGGCATCCCGGTGCCCGGAACACCATTTGAGATGATGCCCGAGAGCTCTGCGTCCGAGAAATGCAGCACGCGCGCGCTGGTCGCAATGTTCGGCGCCTTGTCGCCGCCGTGTCCGTCGAGTCCGTGACATGCAGCGCAGGAGGAGTTGAATGCGCTTTTACCAGCTATGGAAATGGTTTTCGGAGAGCGGCCTTTGACGGGACTCTGTCCTTCAGAGGGAGATGTGCATAGTACGGCAAAAAAAAGTGTAGTTAAGGCGATAATCCTTCGCATACGGGCAGGCGACATTCTATCGCACGAGGTTAAGCCGACGCAGTATGTCGACCACGATTTCACGGAATGGAAGTCAATTCCATGGCGCCTGACCGTTTGTGATTCAAGCACCAGAACCCGCCCGGGAATCGGTGTTATAGTGCGTCTTTCATAAGAACTTCAGGAGGCAGAAATGTCGAAGCACGTTCCGAAAATCAAACTTTTGACCTTTATCTTTCTGGTGCTGGCGCTGATTTCGATCGCAATGGTGCGTGCCAGAAATGTGGAGGCGCAGTCAGACACCTCGACTCCATTGAGCGATAGCGAACTCGTCGCGCAGTTCCGCCATGTCGAAGTCGCTTCCGTTTCCGACGCTCTGGAGCAGATCATCCACAAGAAGATGTACATGACTCATCACATGCAGCCGATCTTCACGGCGAAGTTCGCCGGCTACGCGCGAACAGTGCTGCTTAAGAAGGACGAGGGGAACAATGATCCGCAGGCGCTCAGCGGCATGCTCGAAGCAATCGATCAGGGATCCACAGATTCCGTCTATGTAATGGTGGTGGAGGATGGCGAAGACATTGCCGGGATGGGGGGCCTGATGGGCACCGCCATGTCCGTACGTGGGTATGCGGGCGCTGTGATCGACGGCGGCGTGCGCGATGTCGCTTATCTACGCAAGATTGGATTTCCTGTCTTTGCCACTGGTATTGTTCCGTCGACTTCGGTACATCACTACAAGTTCGTTGGCTCACAGATTCCGGTGGTCTGCAATGGGGTTTCGGTAAATGCGGGCGATATCGTGGTAGCCGATAGCGATGGAGTTGCAGTGGTCCCCAAGGCGCAAGCCCAGGCAGTCCTCGCGCTCGCTCAGCAGATGGATTACAAGGAACACTCGATGTACTCCCTGATCGAGCAATGGAAGTCCATTGTGCAGGCGGTCAAGAAAGTCGGTCGCCTCTGAAATATTACTTTCAGGCTTGCACGGCACTCATTTTCATCAGATAATTCATCGTTTTCATTTTCGCTGACTACTATGTCTCCACGTCCGAAAAGAAACTATGACATCACTGCCCTTCAACGCGGACTGCGTCTTCTGCATCTCTTCAGCGATTCGCCGCGGGGGCTCACCGCAAAGCAGGTAGCTGGTTTTTCCAGGCTGCCAGTGAGCACGGTTCATCGCTTCCTAGCAAACCTTGTCGCGTCCGGCTTCTTGAATCGCGACGGTGAAGGTGTCCATCACCTAGGAATCGCTTGTTTCGCGATTGGACAAGCTGCCGCTGGACAACTCGATATCCGGCGATTGAGCCTGCCTTACTTGAGAGAGTTGAACCAGCAGACTCGAGAGACCATACACCTCACCGTGCGGCATGGACTATCGGCGGTCTATGTCGAGAAGCTGGATTCGCCCGAGCCGTTGCGTATCTATTCGCGAATCGGCGCGTCTGTGCCACTGCACTGCACCGCAGTTGGAAAAGTCATGCTGGC
>DATJWZ010000314.1:0-11107 GCA_035500795.1 Candidatus Eiseniibacteriota bacterium
AGGTATGACAGCTTCGAGTCAGTGAATCTGCCTTCGATGTAGAGGCTGACAGTATAGAAGTCGAATTTCTCGTGCGCTACCCTGTCGCTCAAGGCGTCCGGGTACTCTTTTCTCTGTCGCTCGAATTGCTCAGGAGTGGACTTCGTCTTGACTGCGCGAGAATAGACCAGTTCGCTATCAGCAGTTGAGTCAGGCTGTCCGAGGATCGCTTTGAACTGCTCGAGCGTGAGTCCAAGCCTTAAGCCAGAAAAAGTGCTAGTGTCGCTCGATAACTGCTCTGACTTAGCACACGAGCTTCTTCCTTTCCAGCCCTCACCGTCGGCAAAAAGATAGAAATTTGACACATCCTCGCCAAATTCGAAAATCAGATATGTGGGCATGCTGCCATGCGCGGAGACATAGCAAGCTTGCTCTCGACTCGAGGACGCGTCCCCTCTTCTGATTCTGGCCGCCCGCCCAAGTCTTGCCGCAATGTCGGCGAAGCTGACCTTGGCCAGGTCCAATTTGGCGATTTCAAAATTCCGAGCGTCCAGATCGTGTCCACTAGGCTTGATTCGTGGACCCCGAGAGTGCTCATTGAGTATCGACCACCAGTCTGAATGATCGTCCATTCTTGAGGTCTGACCAAGTGCAGACAGGCACAAGCACAGAAAGATAAATGAAATGGGAACAACAGCGACCTGAGGTTTCATATCTCCTCGCGGGCTTACTTTGATACTCAATGTATGCCGATCACGAGCATCCTGCTGCCGGGCTCGGAATCGATAAGATTGTTGAGCGTGTTGATGTCGGATTCGTTTGCTGTCACGCATCCTGTCGAACAGAACTTTGGTTGGGTCCCTGGTCCGAAAGGATATGCACACCAATGCGTCTGGATGCCACTGCGCCCCTCAGTCGCATTCGTATTGGTGTTCGGCGTCGGAATCAAGTCCCGGTTGCCGTGACTAGTGTGGTTCGTGCCCTGCCCACCCGTCCAGGTCCAGTCACCGAGAGGAATTGGCCCTTGACCCTCGTTGGCTGCACAGTCTGGGTTATTCCTGCAGTGGCTTTCCTCTCCGTTGTTCCCAGATGCTGCCGGGAAACCAATCGAGGGTTTCCGTGGATCGTTCGACGTACAATAGAGGTATCCTGCATGAGTGGTACGGTCTATGAAAAACTGACACAATGCCAAGCCGGTTGGATCAAAATTGATGAGTGGTGAGTTTCCGACGTACGAATAGAAATTCGCTTGGTTCGGATTGAACCTAGCTGGATCTTCGCTGATGAACCTGCCGCTGCTCGGATCAAGGTAGCGCGCTCTGTAGAAATACAGGTTGGTTTCCGGGTCAAACTCGCGACCCGTATATTGGAATGAGTTGCGAACCCCACCCGTAGAGTTTGTGAGATTGCCGAAGGAATCGTACGTATATGTGTTGGCGAGCGCCCCCGTCGAGCCGCTCAATGACGTGATCGACCCCAGCCCGTCCGCTTCGTAGTAGTCCGTCGTGCTGCCCCGCAGCTCCGCCAGCGGTTCATCTATATTCTGAGTCTGCGTATAACTCGCAATCTCGCTCCCTGATCCGTTCACGGTCTCAATCAGATTGCTGCCGTCGTAGACGAAGCTGCTCGTGAAGCTGGGCGATTGTTTGTAGATTCTTCTGCCGAAGGGATCGTACTTGAAGGTCGTCGTGCCGCCGTTCGTCCCTGGAACTATTGCTTGGACCATCCGATTTTCAAAATCCCACGTGTAACTTTTTCCGGCAGCGTCGGTCAGCGCATTGCCGTTTGCGTCATAGGCAACTGTGGACGCGGGTGTCATAGGCGAATCGGTCCGCATCGTAGCCACGGGATCGGCAACCTAAGACCTCAGCGGACTCTGTTTTCTTGAACGAACTTCTCTAGGTCCTTTGGCTCGACGTACGGCTCGTTGGTTCCGCACTTGACGGGCTTTACATCTCCAGCAGAACTGCTTCCGCAAAGACCAGGAACCTTGATCAGGATTGGAGCGCTCTGGTCCATGTAGAAGAACCCGTTCACCCCAGGCGCTCCGGTAGTCTCAGCATCAAAGATGTAAACTTGGCCGTTGGCAAGAGGAAGTGCCGCTCCACTGCTGGGGAACTTCTGCACGTACCCCGTTGGCACCTTGCCATACGCGATCTGCATCCCGGTAACTAAAGCACCATGAGCGTCGTTCGTCGCGGCGATACTCCACATAAGCGATTGGTCATCAACAGGAGTTGCGATCTTATGCCCCTGCCGGGGACCATAGACGTGAAAAGATACGAGCCGTCCACTTCCGTCCAAGGAGAAAGACGGCCCAGGTTCTAGCCGCGCTGAGGTTGCAACCTCACAGCCGAGCATGCTGAAGCAGATAAGGACTAACAATACGGGCACTGCCCTCTTCGAGAGAATTCTCAATTTCAGCTCCCAACCGCCGATCGTCCCAAAGTAAAGCTTGAACTAGAAAAATACCGGCGGTCCTGTCGGAAATGACTTCGACACCACGTACGGCACCAGTTCATACCAAAAGTGTCCCCACGGGTCGTACATCGGGTTGTATTCGTCTTCGTGGGCTTCATCGAGCGTGCAATCCTTGTCGCAGGGCTTATTAGGGTACTTCATGCGAATGTGCATCCCGTCAGGCTTGCGGAACTCCCAGCCGCCACTGTGAGCAATTGGATCCCAGAAGAGAAACGGGTTTCCTGGGATGGAAAGTCCGCCAGAATTCGGCACAGGAGTGGGAATGCTCGGCCAGTTGTCGCTTGAGTAGAAGCCGTTCTGCTCGAGTATTCTCCTTGCCACATCGCAAGGTACCGGGACAACTATTCCCGTCTTACTCAAGGATGTGTAGCCCGGGAAGAGACTCTCCATCGAAGCCATATCCTGCGGATTGACCTCAGCCAACCCGAAGGGATCGACAAAGCGCGTCGGTGAGTTCCTCACGTAACGATAGAAGTTAGATCCACCCTCGAAGTGTGCCATGTCCTCGCTGATGAACCGTCCGACGGTCGGATCGAAGTATCGCGTGCGGTAATAGCGAAGCCCGGTCTCAGGGTCATAGTCCCGTCCGGTGTACTGGAAAGGGTTGGTGACCGAGCCGGTGGAGGCCGTCAGATTGCCAAAGGAATCATATGTGTAGGTGTTCGCGAGTGTGCCAGCAGCGGTGCTCAGTGTTGTCACGGAACCAAGCCCATCTTGTTCGTAATAGCTTGTTGTTCCGGACCGCAATTCAGCGAGCGGTTGATCAATGCCTAAGCTTTGATTTGGCACATATCGAGCGAGGACATTTCCACTATTGTCCACCTCTTCGATGACGTTCGCAGCGCTACGGCCAGCGTCCGTCTCACCATAGAGGTAGTTCGTAGTTCCGAGCGGGCCGGATTTCTGGATGCGCCTTCCAAAGGGATCGTACTTGAAGGTTGTCGTTCCGCCGTTCGTGCCGGGAACGACGGCTTGGGTCAGCCGGTTTTCGAAGTCCCAGGTGAAGCTGCGGCCCTGGGCATCAGTGAGGGTATTGCCGTTTGCGTCAATGGGCAATGCGGAGTCGCTCGACAATGCTGTAGAACTCCTGGAAGTCTCCTTCAGTTCCGGTAAACATCAGATTCAACCGGCTGTTCGCCTGACAATTCGCAGATACCAAATGCGGGCTTGGGATTCTCAACACCTCCCGCGCCAACTCGCCTTCTACGCAGACTATCCTCTGTTCGGGAGTCAGGCGGACCTCTAGCGTTCGCAGAATCGTCCCCCCCTCCTTCGCATAAAACCGTTGTTCCTCAGATTCCCACAATTGAAGGTCAGAAACGGGCTTTGCTAGGGTGGAAACAGTGGCACTGGATTGGAAGGATGTCTCATTTGTGTGAGGAAAATGGGCGCGGGCGAGTTGAGTTACGCTACCGTTCGTGCTCTCTACAAACCAGTATCGCGGCAGGGCAATCTCATAATCCCCTGCGACGATCGAGCCTCCATGGCGCAAGTGCCACACACTCGAAGCGATGATTCCGCGAAAAAGCTCACCTGCAAACCCGAGCACAAGCACAACACCAATTACCGCTAGCCAATAAACTATCCGTTTCCTCATCCTGTTTTACCTCACGCTACAGCGCGGGCACCTTCTTTCCCGTGCCCGTTCTAGCGCCTCCGCGGCTTCCTGTAGTAGTTCGTCGATTTGACGATTATTCCTTTCGCGCAACGACGCCAGCCACTCCATTTCTTGGTCGTAATCAAATGAATTGGGGATATCGACACCAGGAATTTCATCTAACGCCGAGAGCGCGGAATTGCCCAGTTCTATCGCGTCAATAATCGTGTTTAGCCTTTCGAGTTGCCAAATCTCCACCAACTGCTCGACTCCGGGTTTCCCATAGCAGAACGGATCGAGAGCGAGCATTCCGGTCATGTTCAGGATCTCTTGGTCGTTTTCCAAATTATTTTCCAATTCTTTCTTGTGAAAATAGTCTGGACATCCGTATACCCACGAAGGACACCAAGCCGATTCTCCGTAGGGATCCACATACACGGCGGGGTTGTTCCTGGCGTAGGGATAAAAGTTGATTCCGCCTTTGAAGTGGATCGGGTCCTCGCTAGCAAACCTACCAGAGTTCGGATTGTAGTAGCGCGCACGGTTGTAATAGAGGTTGGTTTCCTGATCGAATTCCCTGGCAGCAAACTGGAACGGGTTTTTCACTGTGCCTGTGGAGCTCGAGACGTTCCCAAAGCCATCGTAGACATACGTGCTCGAGATCGCGCCTGCGGAACTGCTGAGTGATGTAATCGAGCCTAGATCATCTCCCTGATAGTAGTAGCTGGTGCCGCTGGTATCCCCCGCGGCGAGCGGTTCATCAACATTTCGCCCCTGTGTATAACGGGCTACCCAGGTTCCGCTGGCATCTGTGGTCTCGATTAGGCTATAGATGTCGTAGAGGTAGTTACTTGTTCCTAACGGTCCGCTCTTCTGAATTCTCCTGCCCAAAGGATCGTAGCGGAAGGTTGTGGTTCCGACTCCCGGATTCACGACCTGCACCAGCCGGTTTTCGAAGTCCCAGGTATAGGATTTGCCGGAGGGATCGGAGAGGGTATTGCCGTTTGCGTCTAATGCTGACCCTGACACCGTTTTCGACCACGAGCACTTTCTATCCTGATGCGTTCCCGACCACTTAACCCAGATTTCGCCGACGCGAAGTGCACGATTTTTAGAAAAAATCCCCTGATGCGTTTTTTTGCCCTGAGCCGCGTGTGGGCCCTGGTGCGTTTCGAGCGCAGCAAGAGCAACACCGGCAGCTAAGGAAAAAGTCTCCTCACCACTCGTGAGAGCCGGGGTTCGTTCTTCAGCTGCGGGCAGCATCACTGCTGATTGTAGTCAGCAAGGCGAGCGCATAGAAGTGACTTTGGGGACTCGCGGAGAGGTACTACAGGCCCGTGCTATTCGTCTTCAGTTTCCGCTTCGAGCGCGGCCAGCAGTGCAGCCCTCTCGTCGTCACTCTGGCCGTGGGCATCATTCGTGACTGCCGTTTTCTTGTGCTCCAGCTTCGCGCCGGGATGTGTGGCGGCGTGGATTTGTTGCAGCTTGCGGATCGCCACGTGCGTGTAGATTTCCGTGGTCGAGAGTTCGGCGTGTCCGAGCATCTGCTGGATGTAGCGGATATCGGCTCCGCCTTCAAGCATCAGCGTTGCCATGGTGTGACGGAACGTGTGGCAGGAACCGGATTTTCCCAGGTTCGCCTGCGCGATATAGTCACGCGCCAGATTGCTCATCGCGTCGGGATGAAACGGCTCTCCGTACTGCGTCAGGAACAGCGTGGCATCATCCGGTTCGACGGCGAGCAATGGCCGCGCTTCGCGCAGATATTTTTCCACCCAGGCGAGTGCCCGCTCGCCGATCGGGATCATGCGATCTTTTTTGCCCTTGCCCTGGCGCACCGTCAGCGTGGCGCGCTCGCGGTCGATATCGTACAGCTTGAGGCGGATCAGTTCGGTTCGCCTGATGCCGCTTGAGTAGAAGGTTTCGAGCATGGCGCGGTCGCGCAAACCAACCGGCGTTTTGATGTCCGGCACGACCATGACGTGCTCCACTTCATCGGCGCTGAGGATCGTCTTCGGCAGGCGCTTCTCCATGCGCGGCAGATCGAGATCAGAAGCAGGGTTGTGCAGGATGTGATTGTTCCGCACCAGCCAGCGAAACCAGCGGCGAACTGGCGTCAGCCGCGAGTGCTGCGTTCGAAACGTGAGTGGCTGTCCGTTCCCCTTGCGGTAGTAGTAGAGATACCGCTGGTAGCTTTCGAGGATGGGGCGCGTCACTTCCATCGGATGCTGCAAGCCGCGCAACTCGGCCCAGCGAATGAAGTCGGCGATAGCCCAACGCGCGTGATCGGCTGTGTCCTCCGAGTAGTTGTTGATGAGCAGCCATTCCAGATGCTCTTCCATCAATCGACCCAGCGGCGAGTGCGGCTCCAGGTGCGGATGACGACGCTTGCTGACGCGAGCCATCACTTCATCCCTGCGTGTCGCGCCGGACCGTGGCCGTTCGATTTGCCTTCGGCTACGATTGCATTCTGCGGGACGCCTGCGGCCTCGGCCCCCCTATATGCATTTCCGCGAAGCCGCGAAGTTGCAGCCGAAACCATTTCGAGTGTTGGCGATGCGCCATTTTTTTCGGGGCCGCGAAGTGCCCGCACCCCACCCGCGAAGTCGTCATTTGCCCCCGCGAAGTTAGAGCTATGATTCGCTTCCTCCTCTGAAGTCGGCAGTTGATAGACCACCAACTGGCCTTGGTTGCCGCCGCGCCGTACCACGAGATATTCCATCTCTTCCAGGCGCTTCAGGTGTTGCCGCAACTGCGTGTCGCCCCAGCGTGTGTACTCGCGCACCGTGCGCCGCGTGAAGCGATACTGGCTCGCCGCGATCTCGAAGCGCTCACACTCGGCCTTAACCATCTCGGTGATCAGCGCGAGCAGCTTGCGGGTTTGTGGGCGCAGTTCGTCAAGCGATGGCTTGAGCCCTACCTGGTCGGCGAGTGCCTGCGCCAGTTTCACGTCACCTTCGGTGGCCTCGATGTATTCCAGCGTCTCGCCATCATCGGCAAACGTTTTGATCTCCCGCTGGTGCTGGTGCAAGAGTGCGATGGCTTCGATCAGTGTCAGCAGTTTGTTGTGGTCGCGCCGTGCTCGCATCATGTGATCGGGAAACTCGCCCACATCGTGGTTGTTCACCACCGTGATCGGGCGCAAGAGACGCTGCGCGTTGCGATGCAGGCTGATGAGTTTCGCTCGTTTGCGCCGCAACAGATGCCCTTCGATGGTGCGCGCCTCGCGCTGCCGCCGGTGGATTGCACGCGTCTGCTCCCGGTCCTCGTTCACCGTTAGCGCAATCGCGCGGTTCATCAGTTCCTCGTCCACGTCCTGAGCCGTAGTGGTCAGGAACAACATCACCGGGCCTTCGACTTCATAATCGTGTGTCACCAGCTTGCCGCTCACCGGGTCTTTGCCGGTCGAGGCGATCTTCAGCACGCCTTCCGATTGCAGCAGTTTCAGCGGATAGCTGGCGCGGTCGGCTCCCTGCTGTTCCGAGATGGCAAGGATCTTGTGCTTGAGATTTTTTTGCCCCATGTAGAACAGCGCCTGCCCCGTCATCGCCGTGTAGTTCTCGCGTTGTTCTTCCGGCATGAAGTCGAGCACGGCTTCCATCAGCGAGCTTTTGCCCGCCGAAGATGCCGACTGCACCACGATAGCCAGCGGTTTTTCGAGCAACCGCGACACCGCGGCCAGGTAGCCGATTTTTTTATTGGTCTGCTCCCCCACCACGCCGCACTTCTCGAAGTCCTCCAGCACTCGCTCCAACAGGCGCGGATCGCGCAGCAGTTCCAGCGCGGCCGATTTCTCCTCGGCCGTCATCTCGAGTTTTTCTTCCTGCGGCGTCAGCGTCTTTTCCAGCCACTCGCGTTGCAGGTCCTCCAGCTCCAGGATCAGACGCGCCAGATCGCGCTCGATACTCTCTTCCTTGTGGCCGAGTTCTTTCGCTGCTTGCTTGGCGAAGAGCGAGCGCGGACGCGCGCCGTACAGATCGAACCGGTCCACGTGCAAGCGTGTTTCTCCGCGCGTGCTGGTGCTGGTCACCATCACATTCACGTGCAGCACGCCGGGAGCCGTGTTCTTCCCGAGGTCCACGATGCGATAGCGCCGCTCTCCCATCGTGACGTACACCGTCTCGCCTGAGACTTCGATGCGCACATCGCGGACGGGCACCACGGTCCCCGTCGGGAGCGGCGCTATCGGCAGTGGCGCGGCTAAGGAAGAAACGGGTTCCTCACTCACTGTGGTTGTGATCGATTCAGAGATTTTTTCTTTAGCTGCCGTGGTTGCTTCTTCAGCTTTAGCTGCTAAGGGAGGAACGGACTCGGGCATTTTTTCTTCCGCCGGCGTCGTCACTGGCTCCGGGATTTCTTCTTCGGCCGCGGGTTTGATGGTTTCCTCCTCGATCTGCGGTTTTGGCGCTGGCTGCGGTTCGATCATCGCCACGGTGGGCGGTTGGCCCTTACCCAGCCATGCCGCGCGCTGCAGATACATGCCCAGCCAGTGCGCAGCAGGCTGCTGCTTCAGCGCGAACTCGTTGGCGTCCTGGCCGCGCGGAAACTGCACCCGGAAACACTCGATACCCATCCCCATCAGTTCTTCGGCGTGTTTCCGTGCGGCGCGTTCGCCCGCGTCGTCGCGGTCGTAGGCGATGTAAATTCTTTTTGTGTCGTGCTTCCGAAACGCCGCTTTGATCTCGTCAGTAAAACCATTCACGCCGTAGCTGGTGGTCACATGCTGATAGCCGGCGCACCAGAACGTCAGCGCATCGATCAGCGCTTCGCACAGGATGATTTCTTTCGAGGCGATCAGCGCTGGCTCGTTCCACACTCCGCGATGTGGACCTGGCAGGTACAGGTGTTCTGCCGTGTCCTCGCGCAACAGGTGGCGCGGCGCGATTTTGCGCCCGTACATCTGCACCACTTCGCCTTCCAGGTTGAAGATCGGAATCACGATGGAGCCGCGCAGGTGTTCGCGTCCGTTCTCGCGCAGCACCCCGAGTTGCTGCAACCGTCCGCGCTGCTCTCGGCCAACGCTGCGGTTCTTCTCAGGCATTCGGTAACCCAGCGTGCGATTGGCAAAGCCCAAACGGAACTGCTCTACCATCTCCGCTGATTGCAGGCCGCGTTTTACGAGATACTGCTGCGCCTCGGGCGAGTTCTTCAACGTCTCGTGATAGTGCTCCACCACGGCTTCCAGCAATCGCTTGTCGTTGGCCGTATGCTCGATGAGCGGCGGCAGTTTCACCGTTGTGGATTTTCGCGGCGGCGGTTCGATGCCGCGCACGGAAGGAAAGTAGTCGCGCTTCAGCATCTCCACGGCGTGATTGAAGCTCACGCCTTCGGCACGCATCACCCACAGGATTACGTCACCGCCTTCGCCGCAGGCGCCCTTGCAGTGCCAGACGTTTTTTACCGGATCGATGTTGAGGCTCGGATTGGTGTCTTTATGGAAAGGACAGAGGCCGATCAGTTCCTTGCCGCTGGACCGTAGCTGGATGCCGCGCGCCTCGGCGAGCCGTTGCACCGAGATTTCCCGCTTGAGCCGCTCTTTCACTTCCGGCGGAACATAGGGCATCGGCTCTCGCCTCCTTTCCTCCCGTTTTCCGGGTTCCTCGGAAAACCTGTCAAGAGGATTGTGTGTTTTTGTGGTTCTCTAAAACTGTTCGCGAGTATATACGCATTACGTTTATACTGGCAACGTAATAACGGAGGTTCTGAAAGTGGACTTTACAATCGCCTCTGAGATGCCAGCCAAGAAACCAGCACAGACCGCCTTCGGCAAGCGCCTGGTTGCACTCCGTCAGGCACGCGGCCTCACTCAGATTCAGCTAGCGAAGGCGGCGGCGACTACCCAGCGCGCGATTTCTTATTACGAAACAGAGGCGGAGTTTCCAACTGCGGCGGCACTGATCCCTCTGGCTCGTGCTCTTCGCGTCTCCACCGATGAACTGCTCGGCGCGAAACCGGCGAAGCTCGATCAGGAGAACCCACAGAAGCGGCGGCTTTGGAAAAGATTTCAGCGCATGGCGTCGTTGCCGGAACGCGATCAGCGCGCCGTCATTCGCTTGATTAACTCGCTGGTGGCTTCCAACGGCAACGGTCACTTTAACTCTGCCCACCCATAGAAGAGTTTCCCTTCGGAGGTAGCACTGTGGACACTGGCTGGCAGGAAACGTTTCGCGGACGTATGCGTCATTTCGAGTCCGAGCGAGTACCGTTACCGGGCGAAGCGGCCGTTTCCATTAAAGTGCGGATCACCTCAGGATGTTTTCACCGCGAGCATTCGCCGCGCGCTTATGAACTGATCGACCAGAGCCTCCGCAAGCTGTCCCCTGGCGACTCCAGTTTTGCTTTTGAAGAACATGAAAGCGGACCCGAGTTGTTGGTGTACATCGCGGCAGGCGTCGGTTTGGCAACGAGCGTCATTAACCTGATCGCCACGATTATCAAGGCCAGAAGTGAAGGGATCAGGAAGGGGGATCATCCCTCTCATCCGCTGGAACTGATCGTGCGTCGTGTTCATAGCGGCAACGAGTTTCGCGAAGAAACAGTCCTGCGCATTGGACACACAGACTCTCTGGACGAAGCGAAGCTCGAACAGCAACTCAACGACGCCCTGCAGAAGCTCCTCAAGGACGGGAAGCAGATTCCCGAACCGAAACGCAGCGCACCGGCAAAACGAACACGAAAACGGCGATAGCCCGCTGTGCTCGCCGCCCATCCCTACGCCCCATTTTTCCATCTCATTTTTTCCTAGCTGGAAGCACGACAGGAGCGGAGAGGAAGTCGGGTCAAGGGCGCGGCGTTCTTTGCCGCGTTCATCGGAGCGCAGCGCAGACCCTTGACTCGGCTCCCGCGCTCCGTACACTCTTCAGCGAAAAAATGGGATCACCGCTTCCCGCCGCTGGGTTTTTCTGGCTGCGGTTTCTCCCGCGCCTGCTGCTGCAACTTGGCCGCGAGCTGGTGCTTGGCTTCGCTGATTTGGTCCAGCAGTTGGTTGAACCTCTCCGCCGTCACCTTCTCCCCCGCCGCCACAGGTCCCAGCACGTTCACCAGCAGCAG
>DATJWZ010000315.1:0-3266 GCA_035500795.1 Candidatus Eiseniibacteriota bacterium
GCCAGCATCTTCAGCGGATCTTTCTTGTATGGCGTGCGCGCGACGATGTTCCAGTCGGAGACTTTGGAATCGAACATCGCAAATCCGTCGTGATGGCGCGAGGTGATCGTGATGTACTTCATGCCCGCAGCCTTGGCAAGCGACACCCAGGCACGCGCATCGAACTTCGCCGGATCGAAGAACATTGGCAGGCGGTTGTACTCGCCAACCGTCATCTTGCGGTTGTGAAAGACCCACTCGCCATCTCCCAGCACGCTGTATACGCCCCAGTGAATGAACATCCCGAATTTCATGTCTTGAAATTCGCGGCGGGCCTGCAGATTCCCGGGCGAAGGTTGATACGTCGTTTGAGCATCGAACGGCAAAGGGTTGAAGATACAGAACGCTAGAACGAAACCGAGCAAACATCGAAGCTGGCGGGGACTACCAACACTGATCATGGGCTCCATGATTCCTTTAGCGCTGCACAGGCAGCAGATATCCTGGATTGCTCTGGAATGCCCCACCGAAAACCTGGCGGTCGGCCTCGCGCATATCCCAGGCGATGACTGATTCGGGAGTAACCTGAATCGTAACGTCGTCCCATCCGGCAAACACTGGTCCGACTCTCGTGTCGGCCAGAGCGGCGGGGCTTAAGTATTTGGCGTGAATTTCTTTGTTATTCTTTTGCGATTCTTCGCCACTGAGAAGTCGTGCGGCGCCGGAAATCGTCACCCCGAACGACGCTGCCGGGTCGCGCGAGTCGATCATCACCGTGGCCTTGGGTGTGGCTTGAAGGTTTCGCGCTTTCCGCGTACGAGAACCTGTGGCGACGTAGATATTCGTTCCGTCGAACCAGTACCACACTGCAACCATATGAATCGATCCGCTTGGACCATGGGTCGCGATCGATGCGATATGTCTGCCTTTTAGCAATTGCTGCACGAGAGGGTCGGTCAAAGCTGCCATCATTCTTCTCCTCTGGTTTGGCTGCGATCTCGGCCAAAACCTTATCACAGGAATGACTCCGTTCACGATGAAGGATTTCGGACGACGGGCGAGTACGAATTCACCATCACGTGCCTGAGAGGTAATCCAAGCGTTCCAGAGTTATTCCATCTCTGGGTTCGAGTCAAATGCCCGGAGTATTGGTACAGGCTGCGGGCTGGTGGGTTTAACCAGAACCTTAAAACGCAGCTGGCCGAAGTCGGCTCGTAACTTCCTCGCCATCTCCTGCGTTATACTCTCAGAACTACGCGCGCGTACCTTCCTTGGGGATCTCACAATGGCAGTTGGTGTACGCACAGAAGATCTGCGCAAGGTGTATCACTCTGCGCCGCCGTTGGCGGCGACGGGCATCATGGCGCGCCCGACAGAAAAGAAGAGCCCGAAGCAGTCAAAGTCTGAAATCAAGGCTTTGGACGGGCTCTCACTTGAAGTCAACGCTGGAGAAATTTTTGGGCTACTAGGTCCGAACGGTGCCGGCAAGTCCACCACAATCGGAATCATCACCACGCGCGTCCGCGCGACGAGCGGACATGCCTACGTTGGCGACCATGAAGTCTGGCAGGAGCAGGCAAGAGTGAAACGTCTGATCGGCGTCGTGCCGCAGCGTCCGAATCTGGATTTTTCTCTGACGGCGCGGGAGATCTTGGTTTTTCACGCAGCTTATTTCGGAATTCCTCCAAGAGAGGGCAGCCGACGTGCCGACGAACTGCTTGAGAAATTCAAGTTGGCCGATCGCGCTGGGCAACTCGTCCGTGGATTTTCCGGAGGAATGATGCAGCGGATGTCGATTGCCCGCGCCATGATGCACGATCCCGAAGTTCTGTTTCTCGATGAACCGAGCGCGGGACTCGATCCGCAAACACGCATCCTGCTGTGGGAGATCATCCGTGAATACAATCATCTCGGCAAGACGGTCGTCCTCTCCACGCACAATATGGAAGAAGCCGACGCGCTCTGCCAGCGACTGGTGATCGTTGATCATGGCCGCGTTATCGCGCAAGGCACACCCATCGACCTCAAGCGATCCATCCCCGGAGGATTTTTGTTACGCCTGCATTTCGGCAAGCAGACACCGGAATTGATCCAGCGCTTGCAATTACTGGCAGGAGTGCGCGAGGTGCGCCCCCTGGATTCTACTGGCGCTGACGTCTATGCCGACCGCGGCGGATCGTTGATCCCTGAAGTCGCATCGGTAGCGACTGCAATAGGCGCAGAGTTGTCCGACGTACATATTTCCGAACCGAGTCTTGAAAATCTTTTCCTGCACCACACCGGAAGGAGTTTGCGCGATTGAACTGGAAAGCCTTTGGCGCGATGCTTGCCCGCGACGCCCACGTCGCGCGGCGAAACATCATTCAGATCATGTTCCAGACGTTTCTGCAACCGCTGCTGTTCGTGTTCATCTTCGGCCGCGTGATGGTGGGCAGCGGGTACATGCCCGTAGCATACAAGAGCCTGCTGCTGCCCGGAATCATCGCGATCAGCATGGTGTTCACGGGAGTCTGGGCGGTATGCATGCCGCTCATCGCTGAATTCCAGTGGACACGCGAGATTGAAGATCGACTTTTGGCGCCCATCTCGATTCCGTGGATCGCAATCGAAAAAGTTGTGGCCGGCATGATCCAGGCAATCATCGCGGGGTTAGTAGTTTTCCCGATGGCCTGGTTAGTACTCGGGACAGGCGTTGATATCAGGATCCACGAACCACTCGAGTTTGTAGTGATGATCCTGTTGGTTGCATTTTTTTCGGCAAGTGGCGGGTTAGCGCTCGGTTGCGCAATGAAGCAGGAGCACGTGGGGCTGATGTTCAGCATGATTCTCACGCCGATGATCTTCTTCGGCTGTACATACTACCCGTGGAGCGCTTTAAGCAACTTTCCGATATTGAAGAGAGCGGTGTTAGTGAATCCTCTCGTCTATGCGAGCGAGGGCCTGCGGGCTGCCCTCGTGCCGCAGTCTGCTCACCTTTCCACTATTGCAATTCTGATTGTGCTGTGTTTCTTCGACATTCTGCTGCTGATACTGGGGTTAAGACAATTCGAGAAGAAGGCAGTCAGCTAGAACTCTCACTCTGAAATTTCACCACGAGGTCAAAGGGACTCTCTTCTCCCTGACTTCATGTCTCGTCGTGAAGATTGCGCTTACCAGGCAGGGTTGTCCGCCGGGCTCGCGATATAATGTCGGCCACACATGGGTCTCATCTCCGGCAGCAAGTTGGGGCCGTACGAAATTCAGGCATTGATCGGGGCAGGCGGGATGGGCGAGGTGTATCGCGCCCG
>DATJWZ010000316.1:0-34489 GCA_035500795.1 Candidatus Eiseniibacteriota bacterium
ATTGCAGCGAAGGCGATCATCAGGTAGCCGGCATGAGCAATCGAAGAATAGGCAAGCATCCGCTTAACGTTGGATTGCACCAGCGCCCCGAGGTTTCCGAGAGTCATCGACAGCGCCGCAGATACCCAGATCATCCAGAACCAACCCGGCTTGGGCCCGCCCCAGAAGCCGTTGCCGCCGGCGGTTCCATACAGCACGCGCAACAGAACGGCAAATGCAGCAGCCTTCGGGGCGGTCGACATGAGACCGACAACCGGCGCGGGAGCGCCTTCATAAACATCCGGGGTCCATATCTGGAACGGAGCAGTGGCTACCTTGAACCCAAGCCCTACGAACATCAACGCCATCGCCAGGTATGCCAGCACCGGGGCGCCATTCCGCAAAGCGGTTGCGATTTCGTCGACGTTGGTCGAACCGGTCGCGCCAAACATCAGCGCCACGCCATACAGGAAAAATGCCGTGGCGAACGAGCCAAGCAGAAAATATTTAATCGAGGACTCCGCGCTGCTTGCCACGCGACGGCGGAATCCGGCGAGGATGTAGGTGGCGATGGACGAAATTTCCAGCGCGATAAAGATCAGGACCAGCTCAATCGCCGAGGACATCAGGCACATACCCACCGTGCCCAGCAGGATCAGGCCGTAGTACTCGCCCATGCGGATTTTCTGCACTTCAAGGTATTCGACCGAACTGAGTGTCGCAATCAGGGCGACTAGTATCACGACCACATCGAAAAAAATGCTGAAGGCATCCACGCGGACCATGTTAAAGAATGCGGTGCCCGGAAACGCAGCCTGGTAGAAGGTTGCGAACAGCGCACACACGCAGCCCAATGCCGCCAAAAAGCCAATCGACTTGCGGCTGTCGTGTTCGGGTAGCAGCGGGTCTGCCAACATGACGATCATGCCGAAAATCGTGAGCACAATTTCCGGGAGAATCCGAATATAGTCGACACCGGGTATCATCGGCCGTTCACCTGGGTAGATTTCGCAATGAGCGGAATGCCTGCGTTGGCAGGTTCTTGCGGCGTTGCATCGGCCGGCAGGATCGAACTGGCGGCGGTCTGGTTGCGGAATGGCGCCAGTACGGCGGCGACGGATTGATCGATACGGTTCATCCACATCGTAGGAGCGACACCCATCACCAGCGCGGCAACGGCCAGTGGCCACAGGCACCAGCGTTCGCGCCGGTCGAGATCAGGCAGACCGGCATTGACCGGATTGGTCACCGTTCCATAAAAGAGGCGTTGATAGAGCCACAGCAGGTAACACGCGCTCCAGATCACACCGCTTGCCGCGAGAATACCCCACCACGCTTTCGCCTGGAAGGAGCCGGTCAGGATCAGATATTCGCCGATGAATCCATTGAGCAAGGGGAGGCCAATCGAGGAGAGCGTAATGACGAGGAAAAAAGTCGCGTAGACCGGCATTGGCGTTGCCAGCCCGCCGTACTGCGCGATGTCGTAGGTGTGCCGGCGTTCATAAATAATGCCGCAGAGGATGAACAGCGCGCCTGTCGAGACGCCGTGGTTCAACATCTGGTACACCGCCCCATCCACGCCGGCCATGGTAAAGCTGAAGATCCCAAGCACGACGAACCCGAGATGGCTGACCGAGGAGTAGGCGACGAGTTTCTTCACATTCGGCTGCACCATCGCCACCAACGCGCCGTAGATGATGCCGATGATGGCCAGCACCGCAATCCAGCCGGCGTTGCGGCGAGCCTCGTCAGGGAACAGGCCAACATTGAAGCGCAGCAGGCCGTAGGTGCCCATCTTCAGCAGTACGGCCGCCAGCAGTACCGAACCTGCTGTCGGGGCCTCGACGTGCGCGTCGGGTAGCCACGTGTGCAGTGGGAACAGCGGCACTTTCACGGCGAATGCGATGAAGAAGCCCAGGAACAGCCATAGGGCCGCGCTCTCGATCCCGGGCACGGCTCCTGATTGCAACAGCGGCTGCAACGTCACGTAGTCGAACGTGCCTGTTTTGGCATAAAGCCAGATGACCGCCGCCAGCATGAACACAGAAGCGACCATCGTGTACAGGAAAAATTTAACCGCCGCGTACACCCGGCGCTCGTGGCCATACATGCCAATCAGCAGCGCCATCGGGATCAGCGTCGCTTCCCAGAAGAAGTAGAAGAGGAAGAGATCGAGCGAAGTGAAGACGCCGATCAGAGCAGTCTCAAGGATGAGCAGAAGGATAAAGAATTCTTTCACCCGATCGTGCACCGATTTCCATGAGATCAGTACGCAAAGCGGCGTTAGAAATGTAGTCAGAACCACGAGCCACATCGAGATGCCGTCGATCGCCATGTGGTAATGGATATTGGGGCTGGTGATCCATGGCTTATCGATTTCGAACTGGAACCCGGGCAGCCCGCGGTGGAAGTGCACCGGCAAGTGCAATGAGAGACAAAACGTCGCCAGCGAGAATAAGAAGGCGACAACCCGGATATCGCGGTCGCGGCGCGGCAAGAACGTCAACAACACCGCCCCCGCGAGCGGAACGAACGTGATCAGCGAAACGATGTAGGGGCCGAGAGCGTCGTTCATCGTCCCACCCCCAGATAGACCATATAGGCAATTACGACCGCGGCTCCCGCAGCGATCCATCCGGCGTACGAGCGCAGGTTCCCGGATTGCATGTGTCGTACTTCATCGGAGACGTGCTTTGCACCATCGGCCACATTGTTCACAGTGTCGTCGATGACCTTGCGATCCACACCTTGCCAGAGTATTGCGGTCGAACCGTCGACCAGGGGTTTCACGAAGAGCTTCGCGTAGATCTCATCGACGTAATATTTATTCAGGACTGCCTCATAGAAGGCGCCAAGGCTGGCTGCGATCTTCTGCGGCAAGTAGGGCTTGCTCACATAAAGGACGTAGGCGACAAATAATCCGGCGAGCGAAAATAGAACCGAAATTCCCATTAACAGCAATTCGGTGTTACCGTGCCCCTCAGTTACCGCGGCCGGAAATTCACCACCAAACACTGGTTCCAGGAAGTGTTCGAACCCGTTATGAATTCCTACCAGCCCGCCCACGAGCGACAGGAGAGCGAGCACCATGAGGGGAACGAGCGTGACCATCGGGCTTTCGTGCGGTTCGCCGTGGCCATGTTCTCCGTGTCCATGAGTTGCGTGCGCATGACCGTGGTCGTCAACTTGAATTCCCTTGTAGTCGCCCCAGAATGTCATGAAGAGCAGACGGAACATGTAGAACGACGTGATGAAGGCCGTAATGGCGCCAATGGCCCAGTAAATCGGGTTGGCTTCGTAAGCCTTCCAGAGAATTTCGTCCTTGCTCCAGAAGCCAGCTAGCGGTGGAATTCCGGCGATGGCCGCCGTGGCTATCAGCATGGTCGCGAAGGTCGTCGGGATATACGTCTTGAGTCCACCCATCTTGCGCATGTCCTGTTCGCCGCCGACTGCATGGATTACGGATCCGGCGCCCAAGAACAGAAGACCTTTGAAGAACGCGTGCGTCATCAGGTGGAAGATGCCTGCCGAGAATGCTCCCACACCACACGCCATGAACATGTAACCGAGTTGCGAGACTGTCGAGTAGGCGAGAACTTTCTTGATATCGGTTTGCGTGATGCCAATCGTCGCGGCGAACAACGCGGTCAGAGTGCCGATGATCGCGACGACGGTCAAAGCGATCGGAGCGCGCTCGAAAATCACATGGGATCGTGCCACCATGTACACGCCAGCCGTGACCATGGTCGCCGCGTGGATCAGAGCGGAGACTGGCGTCGGGCCCTCCATTGCGTCGGGAAGCCAGACGTAGAGCGGAATCTGCGCCGACTTGCCGCAGGCACCCACCATAAGCAGAATGCCAATCGTGGTGAGCAGTCCGGCTCCGGAAGTCTCTGCTTGTAGCGGCTCAACCTTACTGAAGACTTCCGTGAAATTCAGCGAGCCGAAGTGCTGGATGATCAGGAATAGTCCGATCAGGAACCCGAAGTCGCCGATGCGATTGACGATGAACGCTTTCTTCCCTGCCGAGGCAGCCGAATCCTTCTGGAACCAGAATCCAATCAGAAGATACGATGCGAGGCCGACGCCCTCCCATCCGATGAACATCACCAGGTAGTTGTTCGCCAGGATCAGCGTCAGCATGAAGAACATGAACAGGTTCAGGTAGGTGAAGAACCGGTAGTAGCTCGGGTCGTCGGACATGTAGCCGACCGAGTAAACGTGAATCAGGAATCCGACTCCGGTGACAACCAGTAACATCACCAGTGAGAGTTGATCGAGGTAGAAGGCGAAATCAACGGAGAAGTTTCCGGAACGGATCCAGTGAGCGAGGTTAAAAACATACGGTGCCGCGGAAGAAGAAAACCCTAATGCGATCCATAGCGCCAGCGCAAACGCCAATCCAGGGAATGCAAGGGCGATCGTGGTGACCGCAGTCTTGGAAGACCTGCGCCCCAAGAATCCATTGATCGCTGCACCAGCCAGCGGCAGCGTTGGAATCAGCCAGAGATACGGATTCTGCGTCATAACTTGAGCAAATTCACCTGGTCAACATTCAATGTTTCACGCGTGCGGTAGACCGCGATGATAATCGCCAGACCGACTGCCGCTTCGGCGGCAGCAACCACCATCACAAAGAACACGAAAACCTGCCCGGCGAGCACGTGCCAGTGGGCGGCGAAAGCCACGAACGAGAGATTCACGCCATTGAGCATCAACTCAATCGACATGAAGATGGTGATGATGTTGCGCTTGATCAGGAATCCGGTTACGCCACACGCGAACAGGATTCCACTGAGCACGAGATAGTACGAAAGCGGAACCATCAGTCGTTCACCTTCTTTGCCGGCCCGCCACCCGGCACGGTGGGTTTGCTGGCCAGTACCACAGCACCCATAATGGCGATCAGGATCAGAATCGAAGTAATTTCAAAGGGCAGAAGGAACTCGTGAAATAGCAGGTCCGCGATCGCTTTGGGTGGTCCAGGCATTGCTCCTGCCACCACAGCTTCGGTACCAGAATGCTTGAGAACAACCCATGCGATTAACAGGCTTCCGATCAGCATTCCCGGAATACCGAACAGGAGAGCGACGCGGCTGCCCCTGGTTTGTTCTTCCACGCCCGCATTCAGAAGCATGATTACGAAGACGAACAGGACCATAATCGCGCCGGCATAAACGATGACCTGCACGGCCGCGACGAATTCTGCGCCAAGGAGCAGGTACTCGCCGGAGAGTGCCGCCATTACGGTGATCAGCGACAAAGCGCTATTGATCGGATGCCGCTGTACGAGCAGGTTGACCGCGCCCGCAACGGCGATAACTCCGAACGCCAAAAACAGTATGAGATGAACGCTGAGCATGAAATTTGGTACTTAGTACTCGGTACTCAGTACTCAGTTAGTTCTGAGCACAGTATCGGCCCTCGAAACGCAACCACTGGGTACCGAGTACTGGGTACTGAGTACGTGTTTCTCACCACACCACTGCAATTGCCGTCGCAATCAAATTCAATATCGACAACGGCAGCAGGAACTTCCAACCGAATGCCATAAGTTGGTCATAACGGAAGCGGGGCAACGTGCCGCGCACCCAGATGTACAGAAAGAGGAATGCAAAAACCTTAGCGCAGAACCAGAACACGGGAAGGATCGCCTGCAAAATTGCCGGTCCGAAAATCGGCCCATTCCAGCCGCCAAAAAACAGCAGCGTTGCCAGGCAAGCCACCGTGATCATGTTCGCGTATTCAGCCATGAAGAACATGGCGAATTTCATCGCGCTGTATTCGGTGTGATATCCCGCGACTAGCTCGGTTTCGGCTTCGGGCAGATCAAACGGGATGCGATTCGTCTCCGCATAGGCCGCGATCAGATAACAGAAGAATCCGACGATCTGGCCGGTAAAGATGTTCCATCGCGGAATGACACCGAGGAAATGTCCGCGCTGCGAGGCTACGATATCGTTCAGGCTGAAACTACCGGCCATGATGAGGACGCCGACGAGCGAGAGCCCCAGCGAAATCTCGTAGCTGACCATCTGTGCGCTGGCACGCAATCCGCCAAGCAGAGAATATTTATTGTTGGAAGACCATCCGGCTAGTGCCACGCCGTACACGCCAATCGAGGTCACACCGATAATCAGCAGTAGGCCGGTGTTGACGCTGGTCGTAATCTGCAGCGGAAATGTGTAGCCGAAAATCGTTATCGGATTGCCGAACGGAATCACACTGATCGACGTGAGCGCGAAGACAACGGCGATAAGCGGCGCCGCCAGGAATAGAGGCTTGTAGACGTGTGGCGGAGTCAGGTCTTCTTTAAACAGGAACTTCAGCCCGTCGGCCGCAGGCTGCAGCAAGCCGAACGGGCCCACTCGCGTAGGGCCCCATCGGTTCTGCATGTGCCCGACGACTTTACGCTCAAGCCAAACCGTGTAGGCAACAGCAGTCAGCAAAACCACGAGCACGATCGCCGATTTGATGATTGAAGCTAAGATGTAAATCCAGATTGGCAACGCCCAGCTTCCTCTCTTACTTCAGACAACTTGTTTACGAATCGTTGAATCGGCTCAGTCGGCTGCGACTTCTGCCGGCTTGATCTCGTGCGCTTCGACGACGGAACTCAGAGCGCGCGAATAGCGTCCCAACGTCCCGGAACTGAAAAGGCTGTCGTTGGCCGGCTGAATCAGCGCCGGAGCATCCGTCTTCTGCTGCGGAACCGCACCACCCGATTTCGCGAGCGAAGTGTGCTCGCTGTTTCCGCCGAGCAGGTTTACACGAGAGACGTCATATCCCGGAACCAGCCGCTGAATCTCATCCAGAATTGCGATGGGATCGAGCGGGCTAAGTTTCGGCTCCAGACCTTGTTCTTCGAGCCACACGGCATGGCGATCGGCTTCACCCGACTGCGCTCCGCGAGACTGGCCCATATCAGCGCGAACACCACCGCCGAACGGAACGAGCTTGTGGACGTCGTGACCCATGGCATCGGCGATGCGGACGATCATCTCGAAATCGGGTTTCGTGCCCGAAAGGTCTCCGGCCTTCTTGACGAGTTGAACGTCGCCGCAGGTGTTGGTCATCGTTCCCGCCTTTTCGTAGGCATTCGCTGCGGGCAACACTACGTCGGCAATAATCGCGGTCTCGGTCAGGAACATGTCCTGAACGACCACGAAGCTGTTGGAGAAGGCGAATGGATCGATCTGCAAGCGACCGATCGGATTCGATCCAACAACGTAAAGAGCCTCCAGCTTGCCGGCCTGCGCAGCTGAGACCATTTCATAAGTATTGAGTCCTGCGGCTTGGGGAATCTCCCATTCCTTGTGGAAAGGCGTGCTGCCGGCGGCCGAGTGATATCCGGGAAGCAGATCAGGATAAAGGCCCATGTCCGAAGCGCCGCGCGAATTGGCATAATCGCCCAGGCAGATGAATCGCGCATTGGGCAGGGCAGAGACTAGCTGCTGAATGCTGCTTCCCTGTATTTCAGCGCCAAAGACTACGATCAGATTCTGCTCGGCGCGCAGCGTGTCCCGCAGTTTGCCGAGAGTGTCAGGCGTAGTGCCGCTCACGCCCAAGGAAGGCTGGGCTGAATCGCTACTCGACAGGAATTTGACGAACTCTGCTTCCTGACTTACCTGCGCAAAAGTCGTCGCCTGCCGGCGGAGCTTGATCGACTCATGATTGACCACGTACAGCTTGGCCCGATGCAGCCGGACATTATTTCGAATCTGCCAGGCCAGCAGCGGATGCTGCTCGGTCGGATCGTTTCCAAGCAGAAGGATCGCTGGAGCAGTGAAGACGTCAGCCATGCTGGCGGTCTTGTCAGTCCCGCGCATGGCAGCCGCGAAAGCAGGGAAGTCGGCGGTGCGATGATGGTCGACATTGTTGGTCTTCAACACGGTACGCGCGAACTTCGAGAGCAGATAGGCTTCTTCGTTCGTGGTGCGGTTGGAGCCGATCACTCCGATCGCAGCGCCGCCATCTTTATCGCGGACCTCAGCAAATTTCTTGCCGACGAGTTCGAAGGCTTCTTCCCACGTCGATGGAGTCAGCTTACCGTTTTTGCGAATCAACGGCTGCTTGATGCGCTCATCATTGCCAGCGAAATCGAAGCCATAGCGGCCCTTGATGCACAGGAAGTCGCCGTTCGCGCCGCTCTTGTCGCGATTGTCGCCGCGGACGATTTCCATGCCCGCGTCGGAGCGCCGAACGCCGAGAGTCGTTTTGCAGCCGTCGCCGCAATGCGTGCAGACGGTGCCCACATGCTTCATCTCCCAAGGCCGGGTCTTGTACCGATAAGCGCCCGAGGTGAGTGCGCCGACTGGACAGATGTCGATGCACATGCCGCACTCTTCGCACTCAAGATGATCTTCTTTGTTAGGAGCAATGATCGAACTGACGCCGCGGTTCTGTACCCCCAGAGCCCAGACGTCCATGCCTTCGCCGCAAACCCGCACACACCGGTAACACAGGATGCATCGCGGACGATCGAAGAACACCACGGGAGACCATTGTTGCTCTTCGCGGTGGTTCTTGGCCTCCATGAACTTCGACTCGGCTGCGCCGTAGGAGAAGGTCATGTCCTGCAGTTCGCACTCGCCACCCGCATCGCAGACCGGACAATCCAGCGGGTGGTTCCCCAGCAGCATTTCCAGCATCGACTTGCGCGCCTGCTTGACCTCGTCGCTCTCGGTGGTGACGACCATGCCCTCGCTGACTACGGTCGTACACGCAGTCTGCAGCTTGGGCATCTTCTCGATCTTTACGAGACACATGCGGCAAGCGCCCTGCAGCGACAGATTCGGGTAATAGCAGAAGGAAGGCACCTCGATGCCTACGTTCTTGCAGGCATCAATGAGGAGCGTCCCTGCGGGAGCCGTGAGCTTCTTGCCGTCAACTGTGAGATTTACATCAGCCATGAAATTGAGTAATTGTGCAATTTGGTAATTGGGTAATTGAAATTCAACTACCTAAATCTTTTCGCTGCTTGTTGAGAGGCTGTCAGTATCGCAGTGAGCTCTCGCGCTTCTTTCAATAGATCACCCGTAAGTTCTGATTTCGTGATTCCTGATTCGTTCAGGAGTTCGAGCCACAACACCGACTCGTCTGCTTCCCCTGCCACAATTCCGATTCGTGCAATAAACTCTTGTTTGGATCGTGCTCGGCAGACAGCCCGATAATTCGCTGCTACCGAAGTTCCACATCGCAATAACTGCTTGCCTAAAACTTGCGTGTCCGTCCGATATGCCAAAGACCGGAACAGACTAATGATCCGAAGAGCGAATACTTTTGTTCAATCGCGAAGCTCTTCAGGTCGCGAACTCATGTAATTCTCATTTACTCAATTACTAAATTTCCCAATTACTCAATATTTCCTCAATGCGCAAACGCCAGTTCAGCGTCGCCCGCCGTTTCGTACGGGCACGGCTTTCCGTCGAGATGGTCCTCAAACTCTTTTCTAAACTTCTTAACGAATCCGATTGTCGGCATCGCGGCCGCGTCACCCAACGGACAGAACGTCCGCCCGAGCATGTTCTCCGCCAGGTACTGCATGTTGTCGATGTCTTTCTTCATGCCGCCGCCGTTGTGGAAGCGAATCAGCGTCTTCTTCAGCCAGTCGGTTCCTTCGCGGCACGGAATGCACCAACCACAGCTTTCATGCTGGTAGAACTTCATGGTGCGCAGCGCGAATTTCACAATGCATTGCGCGTCGTCGATCACAACCACGCCGCCGGAACCCAGCATCGATCCGGCCTTTTGGACCGAATCGAAATCCATGGCGACATCAATTTCATCGGCTTTCAGCACGGGGCACGACGAGCCACCGGGGACCACGGCTTTGAGCAGGCGTCCATTGGGAATCCCACCGCCAACCTCGTAGATCATCTTCTTGAGGTTGTAGCCCATCGGCAGTTCGTAAACGCCTGGCTTGGCGATATTTCCGCTCAGGCAGAACAGGCGCGTACCCCCGTTCTTCGGCGTACCCAGCTTCGCGTACCAGTCGGCGCCGCCAAGAATAATATGGGGGACGTTCGCTAGGGTTTCGGCATTATTAATGATGGTCGGTCCGCCCCACAGCCCAACCACAGCAGGGAAGGGCGGACGAATGCGCGGCACTCCGCGCTTGCCTTCGAGCGATTCCATCAGAGCCGATTCTTCGCCGACTTCGTAAGCTCCGGCGCCGCCGTGCCAGTAAACATCGAAATCCTTGCCGCTCCCGAAAATGTTCTTCCCCAGGAAGCCCTTCGCATAGGCGTCTTTAATCGCCTTTTGCATGATGTTCGACAGGTATCGGTACTCGCCGCGGATGTAGATGTAACCGTTCTTTGAGCCGACGGACAGCCCGGCGATCATCACGCCTTCGATCACGGAGTGCGGATCGTGCTCGAAAATCAACCGGTCCTTACAGGTCCCCGGCTCGCTCTCGTCGCCATTGCAAAGAACGTACTTTGGCTTGGCAGCCTGCTTGGGGACGAACGACCACTTCATCCCGGTCGAGAAGCCGGCACCACCCCGTCCGCGAAGGCCCGAATTTTTCACCTCATTAATGATGGCGTCGGGCTCCATCGCGAGAGCCTTCTGCACGGCCTTGTAGCCGTCGAGTTCGAGGTAGCGGTCGATATTGGTCGCACCCATGCCAAAGCGCCGGGAGACGACCTTTACCTCGTCGGAATGGGAGACCAAGTCAGCCATGAGAATTGAGTAATTTTGTAATTTGGTAATTGTGTAATTTGAAAGATCCCAACGGTCGGCCGTCGCATTTCAATTACAAAATTACTAAATTACCCAATTACCAAATTTCTTTACTGCGTTCCCTTCTTCTTATATTCATCGAGAATCTTATCCATCCTGTCGGGTGTCAGGTTCTCGTGAAAATCGTAATTCACCTGTACCGCCGGAGCCCAGCTGCAGGCCCCGATGCACTCCACTTCTTCCAGCGAAAACATTCCATCGGGCGTGGTCTGCTTGTGGCCGATGCCTAACTTCTTTGCGCAGTGATGCAGGATGTCTTCTCCTCCACGAACCATGCAGCTGATGTTCGTGCACACCTGCACGTTGTACTTCCCACGCGGCTTGGTGCTCAGCATGGAGTAGTAGCTGATCACGTTGTTGACTTCGAGTTCGGTCAAATCGAGACGCGACGCAATCTCGGAGATCACTTCATCCGAAAGAAATCCGACTTCATCCTGCGCATAGAGAAGCGTCGGCACCAAAGCCGAGCGCTTGGTCGGATAGTGCGTGACCATCTCCGCAAACCGCGTCTCGAATTCGTCAGAAAACTTCATTGTGTAACTTTGTAATCGGGCAAATTTGGCAATTTCCGAAGCAGCCGGAGTTCGGGTTTCAAATTACAAAATTACCCGATTACCAAATTACAAATTCCTACCGGTCGATTTCACCCAGCACAATATCAATGCTTCCGATCGCCGCCACAACATCCGCCAGCAGATGTCCCTCGCACATCTTCGACAGGGTCTGCAGATTGGCAAAGCACGCCGAGCGCATATGCACGCGATACGGCTTCGCCGTCCCGTCGCTCACAATGTAGTAGCCCATTTCACCGCGCGGAGATTCAACCGCCTGGTAAACCTCACCCGCCGGAACCGCAAAGCCTTCCGTAATGATCTTGAAGTGATAGATGAGCGACTCCATCTGAGTCTTCATCTTTTCGCGGTCGGGCAGAACGACGTGCGGAGCATTGGCCTTTATCGGACCTTCCGGCATCCCATCCAAAGCCTGGCGCACGATTTCAGTCGACTCGCGCAGTTCTTGCACCCGGCACATGTACCGTGCGAATACGTCGCCTTCCTGGGCTACCGGCACCTTGAACTGGAACTTCTCGTAACTGGAGTACGGCATATCGCGCCGCAGATCGATGTCAACGCCACTGCCACGCAGTGTCGGCCCGGTCGCTCCCAGGGCAATGGCATCTTCCGCCGTCATTTTGGCGACGCCCTTAGTCCGCATCAGCCAAATCGGATTTCCGGTCAGCAGGTTTTCATACTCATCTACCTTTTCCGGAAAGTAGCCAGCGAAATCGCGCACGCGGTCGAAGAATCCGAGCGGTGGCTCCAATGCGACTCCGCCCACGCGGAAGTAAGACGTCATCATGCGCTGTCCGCTGACGGCCTCAAACAGCCGCAGAACTTCTTCGCGCTCGCGGAAACAATATAAGAAGACAGTCAACGCGCCGATATCCATGGCGTGCGTGCCGAGCCAGACGAGGTGCGAGTTGATGCGCGTCAATTCATTCAAAAGCACTCGCAGCCATTGGGCTTTCGGCGGGATTTCCAGCCCCAACAACTTCTCCACCGCCAGCACGTAGCAGAGATTGTTGGTCATCGGGCAGAGATAATCGATGCGGTCGGTCAGCGGCACGACTTGCTGGTAAAACTTGGCTTCGCAGGTCTTTTCAATGCCCGTATGCAGGTAGCCGATGTCGGGCATCAGGCGGACCACGGTCTCGCCGTCGATCTCCAGCAAAACACGCAGCACACCGTGTGTCGACGGATGCTGCGGCCCCATGTTCAGGATCATTGTTCGATCTTGACCGGGTTCGAGCACGGGCGTGGGAGTCATGTGGGCCATTAACGGTATCCCTCCACGGGATAATCCTTACGTAATGGATGACCTTCCCAGTCCTCCGGCATCATGATCCGTCTTAAATAAGGATGGCCAGCGAAACGTACTCCAAAAAGATCAAAAACTTCGCGCTCAAAGTAATTCGCCCCAGGCCATATTGGCGTAAGAGAATCAATGGTAACGCTCGAACTATTCAAGCGAACCTTTAAGCGGACTCGCTCCTTCTTCGGTATCGAGAGCAAGTGATATACAACTTCAAATCTCGGCTCTGCCGGATACCAGTCAACGCAAGTCACATCGGACAGAAAATTAAAGGGGCAGGCAGGATCCTCTCTTAATAGCGCGCATGCCTCGCGCAGCGCGGACCGGTCGACGACGATCGTCATCTCGTCACGATCAAACTTCACCTGCTGAACAGCTTCAGCATTCCAGCCATGAAGCCGCGCTACTGCCGGATGGCTTTTCAGTTGTTCGAGGTCAGTAATGGCGGGCGAAAGTGGCATCAGCCTTGCTCCCGTCCGGCGCCCGTCTCACCCCAATCCAGCACACCCTTTTTCCAGACGTAGAAGAATCCAACCAGGAAGATTCCGATGTACACCAGCATTTCCCACAGCCCGAAGCGCTTCAAATCCCGCAAAATGATCGCCCATGGATAGATGAAGACTGCCTCAACATCGAACAGTATGAAAAGCATGGCGACCAGATAAAATTTCACAGAGAAGCGTTGACGGGCATCGCCCACGGGCGTCATGCCTGATTCATAGGGCATGAGCTTGGCACGGGTAGGTTTACGCTGTCCGATGAGCCAGGAGAGGGTCACAATCGCGACCGCAATGCCTCCCGCCATGATCATATGGATCAGGAAAGGGAGGTAGCGAGCGAAGTAATTGTCTGGCATAGGATGAGGTATATATAATTCGCGCCAAGTGGTTGCTTAAACGTTCCAGATTATGAGTTTACACGACGGAGTGTCAAGGGAACGCAACCACATTTTGAGGAAAACAAGAACGATTTTGTAATTGTGTAATCTGGTAATTGAGTAATTTAAAAGCCGGGAGAGGTGCCCCCGCAAAACGCTTCAGGCTTTGAAAATTACCAAATTACCAAATTACGAAATTACCCAATTACCCAATCCTTATGATCTTTGGCTTCAATACCGACGTGAAGCACGGCGACACGATCTACCACGTGCAGAGTGAGGCGCGCGAAGGCGAACTCGTTCTGCAAACGCAAGTCTTCGTTCGTGGCCGATGTATCGGCAAGAAGGCGACCTCCTATTCCGCCAAGACCTCCGAGGTCCAGTTCGGCGACTCGCAAAAAGAGCAGTTGCTCCGCGAGCAGCACCGGCTGGTTTTGGACGCGATTCGCGAAGGCAAGCTCGAAAATGTCCTCGATCATCCCGAACCCGAAACGCTGGCTGCGGTCAAGGAACTCGAGGTGGAATGGCTGAATGCCGGTTCCGTCCACAGCGAGCGCAATCTCACGATGCAATTGCGCGTCACCGAAGGTGGCTCGGCCGCCTCCGGTGCCCGGTTGACTTTTCGCTTCGCACGTCCTGGAGCCGCCCCCTTTTATACGCAGACAGTTGCCGATTCCGGCGGTGCGGCCGAGGTTAAGATAGAGGTTGAAGAGACCGCTCTGCCCGAGGCATCTCTGCTTGTGCAGGCCAATTATGAGGGGCGAACCGCAACGAGAAAATTCGTGTTGCGCAAAACCGAATAGTCCCGCCGAGTGGCTGCCAGATGATATTGCAGATCAATGGGGAGCAGCGTAATTTCGAAGACATTCCCTCTCCCTTTACCCTTTTAGCGCTCATTGAAAAGCTCGGCATGAAGGCAGACCGCGTCGCCATCG
The DNA here is from genome assembly GCA_035500795.1 of Candidatus Eiseniibacteriota bacterium. Taxonomy (GTDB): domain Bacteria; phylum Acidobacteriota; class Terriglobia; order Terriglobales; family Acidobacteriaceae; genus Sulfotelmatobacter. Next base: position 14,410 of record DATJWZ010000316.1, read on the forward strand.
AACTGAATCTCGATATCGCGCCTCGCGATCGTTGGGCTGAGACTACTCTCAAAGAAGGGGACAAACTGGAAGTCGTGCACTTTGTCGGGGGCGGGACGAGTCCGTCGTGATACCGGCTTTCCGCAGTTTGCTGGATAATCAGTAACTCGCAACTCAAGCTGAAGTTCCGGGTTAAACCGTCTTGAAATATGAGCCGTCTCGTGCTCTCAGATCTGGCTATTGTCCGCAGGTTTGCCACATTTCTAGCCCTATCTTTAGGGGTTGGATGTCTCAGTTGTGGTACTCCGGGACACGCGATCATGGTACTGAACGCGCCAGCCACGGTGGTAGCAGGCGTCCCGTTCTCCGTGACGGTGACGGTTATGTATCAAGGCAAGCGCGACACCGTGTTCGATGGGCCCGTCTTCTTCATCACGAGTGACAAGGCCTTTGTTCAGCCTCTGGTTTACGTCTACACGGCCGCCGATGCCGGCCAGCATACATTCACAAACCTCGTATTGTTCACGCCGGGGATGCAGACGTTCGGAGCGTCCGACTACGATGCGAGACCTATTACGGGATCGGTTCAGATCCAGGTGAATCCCGCACCGTGATGAACCTAGAGCTATCGAGACTCTCACCTTCGGTGCGCGTTGCGTTGGTCTTGTGTGTCTGCACGATAACCGTGTTTGCCAGTGCCCAAGATCACCAGACCGACCCGGCCGCTGCGACTTCCGCAACCCCAGTTGAAAACAGTAAACCTGAGAACAAGGCCGATTGGGCTGGAAACAGCACAGAGCAGACCGCCACAATCATTGACTCCAGTTCACGAGATTCGGGTCAGTCTGCAACTGCCCAGCCAGGCGCTTCCGGAGAGAACTCAAAGGGTGAGCGCCCGACGAAAGTGCAGAACCCGGCCAGTTCTGACTTCAATCAGGACATCTACTACCGCAACAAGCTAGAATTCGCCCTTGACGGTGGCTATTTCCCAATCAATATTCCTTTCCCGTTCGATGTGTTCGAGGGCGACCCTTACGAGTTGTATCCCTTGCGCTACACGCTCGTTCCCGTCGTCGTGTCGATTCGTTGGCACATCGACAGTATCGGAGGCCGCTGGATCTTTCGCGGGAACTGGGACATGACCGCGAGCTTTTCTGCTACTGCGATTCCGCGAGGCGCAGAGACGCACTACTTCTCCTACGACATGGGAGTGCGCCGCAACTTCGTTCGGCCCAATTGGAAAGTCGCTCCTTATACCGACATGCGCCTCGGACTCGGAATCATCAACGCGAAAGGTCCGCTCGGCGTCTATTACGCCCAGGGCCAGAACTATACCTTCACCGCGAATCTCGGCGCCGGGGTGCGATATAACTTCAATTCCAGATATGCAATCTCCGCGGGCCTCAACTGGATGCACATCTCCAACAACAATCTTTCCGCGCCCGAGTATTCCAACTACGGCATCAACGTCTACGGACCCCAATTCGGGCTGAATATTCGGTTAGGCCGCGGTCGGCGTCACCCTTCCGAGTAAGCGGCGGGAACTCTCCTAGTCAACCCTTTTCCACCGCTTGTGTTCTTGACTCTCAGCAGGGCACGCCTAGAATGTTTGAAACATTTTGCAGTCGCTGTGTTTTAAACGTTTTCGAGGCCGAATGCAGGATCGCTTCACATCGAACGAAGTCGTCACCTTGACGGGCATCACGCTACGGCAGTTGCAGTGGTGGGACGAGCGCGGCGTGGTGAGACCCGAGCGAGAAGGGCATCGCCGAATCTATTCGATGAGTCAACTCACTGAAGTTGCGGTGATCTGCCAACTGCGGCGCAAGGGATTTTCACTCCAAGGCGTGCGCAAAGTAATGCGTTTTCTGGAGAGGGAATTCGGGAAGCGCCTCGGGCAAATTGTCGATCGCAATTCAGATCTTCATCTTCTTACCGATGGAAAGCGTCTTTATCTCGAGACTTCCGCGAAGCAGATTGTCGACATCCTGAAGAACTCGAAGCAGCCCATTTTGGGAGTTTGTTTGAGCGATGCTGTGCGCCAGGTTCGTGCCGGTATCACTTCGGCAAAAGCAAGTACCTCAGTAACTTCGCGGGATTACCTGAAGCGTGCTAGAAACGCTTCATAGGGATGTTTTGATCGAGCGAACAAAGGGAGGAACACATGGTCGGTGAACTGGACATCCTCAACGAGTGGATTCCGGAACAGATGCAGCCTGGTACCGTCTTTGTGCTCGAAAATGCCGGCGAGATCGGCGAGAAAGAAGATCCCTATTGGGCCGTGCTCTCCTGCCCCTCCTGCGGCATGTTAGGCCTGATCACACGCAAACAGATCAACGGATTGCTGCCTGTAATCTGCGGCTCTGAAAGCTGCTCGGCGCAGTTCTTCATCCGCGACAGTGAAGTGGTCGTACGTAAGCCGTTCTAAAAACAACAATCGTTCGCGTTACGCCTGATTCATAAGCTGCGCGAATACTGACAGATCGATATTTCCCCCGCTCACCACGCAAACGACCTTCCCCGCTCCGCATTTCCCGCTTAGCCCGGCTGCCACTGCGCAGGCGCCTGCACCTTCTGCAATGATGTGATTCCGCTCGGCCACGATCTTCATCGCCCGGCGAATTTCTTCCAGCGTGCAGACAATCGATCCAGCCAGCAGATGATGCGCGATATCCCACATGCGGGGAAAAACAGACTTTCCCCCGCAACCATCCACAAAGCTGGCCTTCCAGTTCGGAAAATACTGAGGCGATCCCGCAGCGAGCGAATACGCCAGAGGAGCTGCCGTTTCCGGTTCGGCCGCGTAGACCTTCGCCCGGCTGCCGCGCTCTCGCAGTCCTGATGCGACGCCGCATGAAAGTCCGCCGCCACCGAATCCGGCCACCACGGCGTCAACATCCGGCAGGTCTTCGAGTATTTCCAGCCCCGCAGACGCATTGCCGGCGATGAATGCATCATCTTCAAACGGATGAACGAAGGTCATCCCCGTCATCGCAGGATGCGCGCGGTCGGAAAGAGCCTTCCAGCACTGATCATAAGTAGCCTGCACAATTTCGCCGCCCAGGCGTCGTACCGAGTCGAGTTTTGCCGCCGGAGCGGTATCCATGACCAAAACTTTGCAAGGCACGCCAGCTTTACGAGCGGCAAGCGCCACTCCTTGTGCGGCATTGCCCGCACTTACGGTCCAGACACCCCGCTTGCGTTGCTCTTCGGGTAATAGGCGAACGGCGTTGTAGGCTCCCCGAATCTTGAACGCGCCGATCGGCTGGAGGCATTCGAGCTTCAAATAAATCTCGGCGGGACCGTCGTAGTTCAGCCGAACCAAAGGTGTGCGAATCGCAGCTTCGTAGACGTGTTTGCAGGCGTCTTCGATCATGCCCGCAGGGATGGTGCGCTGCGTGCCTCCGACTGATGCAACATGAGTGGACATTGTGATCCCCAGAACTGCTGCGAACGAAGTCTCTTACGACTGCCTGACGGGTTTTCTTTCCAACTCCACTGGCACTTGCTCTACGATCTCGATCCCGAAGCCTTCGAGCGCGGCGACTTTCTTCGGACGATTCGTCAGCAGCCGGATTCGCGTCAAATTCAGATCAGACAGGATCTGCGCGCCAATGCCAATTTCGCGCTGAATCTGCTTGGAATTGTCGTAGAGCGAGGGAAGTGTACGGCCGCCGTGGAATTTGAGCGCAGTCCGCTCGCCCACTTTTTCAAGCGAGAATCCTTGTGACGTCTGGTGCAGGTAGATCAGCGCGCCCAGGCCCTCGGATGCGATGCGGCGCAGCGATCCATCGAGTGTAGCGTTGCATTCGCACCCGGTAGCGCCGAAGACATCTCCCATCAGGCAGTGCGCATGCATCCGCACCAGCACTGGTTCTTTCGCATGCTCGATGTCGCCGCGAATCAGTGCGACGTGCGATTCGCCGCCATCCACTTCGCTCATGTAGGCGATCAGTCGGAACTCGCCAAAGCGCGTCTCTATCAATGCCTCGCCGACACGATTTATATACCGCTCATGCGCCATGCGGTATCGGATCAGTTCCGCGACCGTGAGCATCTTCATGTTGTGCTCGCGGCAGAACTCGATCAGGTCTGGCACGCGGGCCATGCTGCCGTCATCTTTCATGATTTCGCAGATGACTCCTGCGGGTACCATTCCCGCCAGCCGAGCCAGATCGACCGAAGCTTCCGTCTGCCCGGCGCGTACAAGCACTCCACCCTTGCGTGCGCGGAGAGGAAACATATGGCCCGGCCGAGCAAGATCAGATGGCTTTGTTGCGGGATCAATCGCGACCTGAATCGTCCGCGCGCGATCGTGAGCCGAAATACCGGTGGTTACCCCCTGGCGCGCGTCGATCGCTTCGCAAAAAGCAGTGCCGTACTGTGAAGTGTTCTCCGTCGTCATAAGCCCGATATTCAGGTGCTCGAGGCGCTCCTCGGTCATGGCCAGGCAAACCAGGCCGCGTCCGTACTTCGCCATGAAGTTGATCGTCTCAGGCGTGACTTTTTCCGCGGCAATCGTGAGGTCGCCTTCGTTCTCGCGGTCTTCATCGTCGACGACAACAATCATGCGTCCGGCGCGAATCTCTTCAATCGCATCTGGAACATCGGTGAATGGAGATTGGGGGCTCATAGAGCGAAATTCTACCAAGATGGACCAAACACGACTGTCTCCCCGCGACGATCAAATTGTAAAAAGATGATGAATATCAGAGTTCGAACAAGGCCAGACTGCGGAGAAACGATTCCCGGAGTTCGTTGAATACCCGCCTAAATCATTGAAAATAAGCGATTAATAGACTTGTCGTTGGTGGTCATAAAAAATCTGATTCCTTTGATCGGAATTTTGAATCGAATTTCGCAGCAAGTAACCTTGACCGGTGAAAGCCGAGACCCTAGAATCACCCTCGAATGTCAGTGATCTCCAATCTTCGCGCCATCTGTTGTTGTACTTGTTGTTGTTGCGCATGCGTGTGCGCTGGCGCGGGGAGGATGCTGACCTAAGAGTACTTTCTTAATCCAGCAATCATTCACCCACCGCCAGAGCGATCTGGCGGTGGGTTTTTTGTTGCGCAAATAACGATGACAACGACGATTACGGCACCGAAAGAAACGAAGGCCCAAAGAGCCGAGCGCCTCAAACGCGCCTTCAATCCATGGGAAGGTCTCGAACAGATTCGCCGATTCGCACGCGAAGGCTTCGACTCGATTCCGCCCGAATGGATCGGGACATACTTTCGCTGGTGGGGCGTGTACACGCAGGGCGATGGAGCCGGCGTCACCGGCGGCAAAAACGGCGAAGGTCGGGCCCTGCAGCGCTTTATGGTTCGCATCAGGATTCCCAACGGAATCATGACCTCTGGCCAACTTCGCGCCATCGCATCTCTTACCCGCCAGCACGCCAACGGAATCGCCGATCTCACCGTCCGCCAGAACATCCAGCTGCATTGGGTCACGATCGAGTCTCTGCCGGAAGTTCTCGCAGGCCTTTGGGACGTGGGGTTGAATACGACCGGAGCTTGTGGCGACGTGGTCCGAAACGTAACTGGCTGCCCGGTAGCGGGTGTGGATGCAGACGAAATTGTCGACGCGTCGCCGCTCGTGGCTGAAGTTTCTCAATTGCTGGCTGGCAATGGCGATTTTTACAACCTTCCTCGCAAATTCAAGATCTCGATCGCCGGATGCCATTCGTGGTGCTCGTATCCGGAAATCAATGACATTGGTTTGACCGCGATCACTCGACGGGTGAACGGCAAGCAAGAGGTCGGATTCTCATTGCGTGTGGCTGGTGGACTTTCCGCAGAGCCGTATCTCGGTGCACGGCTGAATGCTTTCGTTCAGTGGAATCAGGTAGTTCCGGTGGTGAAGGGAATTGCCGAGCTATTCCGCGATTCCGAAGTGCTGCGCGAACATCGCGAGCGTGCCCGGTTGAAATTCTTGTTCCTGCGGCATGGATGGACGGCGGATCGTTTCCTCGACGAACTGCAGGACCGGATCGGATTTCGTCTTGATCCCGCCGCAGAAGAGCACGCTCCCGACGATGTGTACCGCGATCACGTCGGCATTCACGCGCAGAAGCAACCTGGTCTTTCCTACGTTGGCGCTGTCGTGCTACGGGGACGTCTCTCAGCCGATCAGATGGGAGCAGCGGCCGATCTCGCAGAACGTTATGCGGGCGGTGAACTTCGCTCGACCGGCATGCAAAATCTCGTGATCATTAATGTACCGAGGATCAACGCTGATGAACTTGCGAAGGAACTCGATGCTATTGGATTCCAGGTAAACGGGTCCTCTTTCGCGCGCGGCACAGTAGCTTGCAGCGGCACCGAATTTTGCAAACTGGCCATCACCGAAACCAAGAGCTTTTCGCGATGGCTGGTGGAAGAACTAGAAGAGCGGCTGCCGGGTTTCGATCAGCACCTGAAGCTGCATGTCACCGGATGCCCGAACAGTTGCGGCCAGCACTGGATCGCAGACGTCGGTATCGAAGGCAAGAAGATAAAAGTCGATGACCGTCTGCTCGATGCTTACTACTTCTGCGTCGGTGGAGCTCTGGGGCTCCATCAATCGACAGCTCGTCCGGTCGGCTATCGCTGCCTCGCGACGGATGTTCCGGAAGCACTGGAACGCCTGCTGAGCCGCTATCTCGAAGAGCGCGAGTCGGGCGAGAATCTCCGCCATTTCTTCGCGCGGCACAGCGATACCCAGATCCGTGAGTTTCTAGCCGGCGAAAACGTCCCGGCTGTTGCCCGCGATCTTCCATCTCAACCGAACCTGATTCATCTCGCAGGAGGGGCCGGTGACTAGTCTCTTTCCAATGTTTGTAAAGCTCAAGGATCGCTCCGTCTTGGTCGTTGGGGCGGGAAATGTGGGCGAGTCGAAGATTGCAGGACTTCTCGAAACGGGTGCGCGGATTCGTGTCGTTGCAATCGAGGCTACACCGGCTGTCCGCGAATGGGCTCGACAAGGAAAGATTGCTTTGGAACTTCGTCCTTACCGCTCTTCCGATCTTGAAGACGCATTCCTCGCCGTCGTCGCAACTTCGTCACGCATCTTGAACGAGCGAATCTACGGCGAGGCGCAGGCGCGCCGCGTGCTCTGCAATGTCGTCGACGTCCCCGATCTCTGCGATTTCTTCTATCCGTCGATCGTCCGGCGCGGCGACCTGCAGATCGCCGTCTCGACTGCGGGGCAGAGTCCTTCGCTCGCACAAAAGATTCGCCAGCAACTCGAGAAGCAGTTTGGGCCGGCGTATGCCTCATGGGTCGCGGAACTTGGAGAAACGAGAAAATTGATTCTGGCAAGTGATCTCGACCGCGGCCAAAAGCTGGAACTGCTCCATTCGCTCGTAAGCAGGGAAGCCGCCGAAGCCGCAATTGCTGAGCAACGCGAGAGGTCGTCAGAAGCCGTGGGCAGCGGGGAGATCGCATGAAAGGAAAGGTCCACTTGGTCGGTGCTGGCCCGGGAGATCCCGACCTGCTGACAGTAAAAGGTCTGCGCCTTCTGCAGACGGCCGACGTCGTACTTCATGACGATCTGGTCGCGCCTGAAGTCCTGAGACTCATCCCTCCATCGGCGAACGTTCACAACGTCGGCAAGCGCTGCGGAAAGAAAACGCTGCAGCAGGAAGAAATCAACTTCTTAATGATTGGTTTCGCCGACTCTGGCCGGCAGGTTGTCCGCCTGAAATCCGGCGATCCCATGATTTTCGGCCGCGCGGGCGAAGAAATCGAAGCTCTGCGTCGTGCCGATGTTGACTACGAAGTTATCCCGGGCGTGACTTCCGCTCTGGGCGCCGCCTCAGCCGCCGAAATCCCGTTGACTCACCGCAGGCACTCATCCGCAGTTGTTTTCATTACTGCACACCAAGCCGACGGAAGCGAGGCCGCGAATTGGAAGAAGTTGGCGGGCAGTGGCGCCACGCTCGTTATCTACATGCCCGGAAGAGACTATTCCGATGTCGCCGCGAAACTGAAGGCCTCGGGCCAGGTGCTCGATACGCCGTGTGCAATTGTCTCGCGCGCCGGAACCGCACACCAGCAGGCATATCGCACGACGATCGGCGAACTCGCTGTCGCACCGGCACTACCCGCGCCAAGTCTGCTTGTTGTCGGCGAAGTCGTGCACTTTGCCGCGTCTGATGTTTTTCAAAATCTCGAATTTCCTACGCAGCACGATCGGCAATCTGCCTCTCTGGGCAGTTCAGCCGCCCAGGAGCCCGTCGAATGAAGTCCCAGGCCGCAGCCGCTCTTCGCAAACTTAGCCAGCATCAGATCACTGCGCTGCAGATCTCCGCTGACGTATGGACGCCCCAACACACGCTGACGTGGGCTTTCGAAACCTTCGGCAACAGCGTCGCGATCTCTTCAGCATTCGGCGCAGAAGGCATGGTGCTCATCGACATGGCTTCGCGCGTAAACAAGAATTTCCGCCTGTTCACCATCGATACGGAATTCTTGTTCCCGGAGACTTATCGGCTGATGGATCGCATCGAAGAGCGCTACGGGATCACGATTGAAAAGGTTCTGCCTCTGCAGTCTCCCGAAGAGCAGGAGCGCACGCAAGGCTCGGCTTTGTGGACCCGCAATCCCGATGCCTGCTGCCAGTTGCGCAAGGTCGAACCGCTACGCCGGAAGCTTGGCGAATTGAATGCCTGGATCACCAGCATTCGGCGCGATCAGACTTCAGTCCGTGCGACTGCCCGCCGCGTCGAATGGGACGCGAAATTCGGTCTGGTGAAAGTGAATCCGATTGTCGATTGGAATTCGAAGCAGGTGTGGCGCTACATCCATGACCATGACGTTCCCTATAACGAACTTCACGATCAGGATTACCCGAGCATAGGCTGCACGCACTGCACGCGCGCCGTTCGCCCCGGCGAAGATCCTCGCGCCGGACGCTGGCCGGGATTTGCCAAGACCGAGTGCGGACTGCACATCATCGAGCCTGCGCCAGCAGTCGTAGAGAACCTCATTTCCGAATCATCAGAATGCGGTCTGTCCCGCTAGCCGGCCTGGCAGAACGCGCTCGAGATGCCTCCCCAGTCAGGAACGGCGTCTGCATTCGGGAAGAACACTCGGTGAAGTCGCTGCACCGATTCCTGAGCCTTCGATTCCTCCACCAGGAACGAAATCGTTCGATCGGACGCGCCCTGGCACAGCACTCGCACGTCCAGATCCGAAACCGCCGCAAATGCCCGGCTGGCTACCTCGGGTTCTCGCCGGATATTCTCGCCAACCAGACAGATTAAGGCGCGGTGGTTCTCCCACTTCACATCCGCCAACCCGCTGAGCCTCGTGGCGATTTGAGGCAATGCAACCGTTGAGCCAACAAGCAGCGAAATCCGTCCCAGCGATGCTCCCATGACGTCGACAGGACACGAGTGCTCGTCAAATGCGGCAAATACTTGCCCCAGCAACTCAGAATCAATCCCGCGGGACGAAGAAACATCAACCGCCGCCACATTGCGCTTCGCAGTGATCGCACTTACGCGTTTTGCGCTACTCGCTCGTGCGACGATCTCCGTTCCCTCGCGGTTTGCGTGTCGCGAATTCAAGACGTATACCGGAATGTTTTCTCGCATTGCCGGAGCCAACGTTGCCGGATGCAGCACCTTCGCTCCGTAGTGCGCCAGTTCGGCCGCCTCTTCGAAACTCATCTTGCGAATCACTCGAGCATCCGCGCAGAGCTTCGGATCCGTCGTCATCACGCCGTCAACATCCGTCCAGATCTCAACCCGCGCAGCGCCGAGAGCGGCACCGAGAATAGAAGCGCTGAAATCAGAACCTCCCCGACCCAAAGTTGTTGGAACACCTTCAGCGGTTGCCGCTATGAATCCACCCAGGACAGGAATCAAGTTTCTCTCGAGCAGAGGCGCCACCACATGCTGCGTCCTCTCGTTCGTGACATCCCACAACGGGCTCGCCTGCCCATGCCGGTCATCCGTTACGATGCAGCGCTGCGCGTCAACGTGCGCTGCCTGGAGCCCAGCTTCGCGCAGCGCCTCGCTCACCAGCTGGCTTGAAAATCGTTCTCCAAATCCCAATAGCCGATCCTGCGTCCTGCCATCAATATCCCGTAAGAGTTCAACTTGTTCCAACAGCGACTCGAGGGCGCGAAATTCGTCGCGCAGCTTGCGATCAAGATTGCCATACGCCGAGCCGTGGACCAGGCAATCCGCCAGTCCTTCATGCCGAACATAGATATTCCGAACAATCTCTAACGCTGCTCCGAGATGCCCATTTGCGGCCGATCGTCCAGACTCCAGCAACTGGTCCGTCACTTTAGACAGAGCGCTCACCACAACCACGGGCCGCGCAGGCAACCGGCTCTGCACAATCCCAATGAGTCTCTCAATCGCGGCGGCATCCTGCACCGACGTACCGCCGAACTTCAACACCACCACCTCGTCGTCCTGCTCAAACCTGCTTTGTCGCTGTACCGCATTCATACGCTCAGCTCCAGTCTGTTTGGCCCAAAACAAAACCCACCGCCAGTTCGCTTCTGGCGGTGGGTTCGGGTGATTTCTTTTTTAGTGCTCTACTTCATCCCTTACCATCCCCCAGAAGACACGTAATTCGTGTCGACATGCCTGTGCCTGTCGATGTAATTCGCTTCGCCTTCTGGATGGACGTATTCATGAAGATATGTACAGCGTGAGGATAACTGGACTTCAAGGCAAGGCCAAATTCAAAATTCTGATGCCTCCCATCAGAATTTCAGCGCCACTTTAGCTTTCGGCCTTCTTCATATGCGTCGCGAATTGCCGCAACAACCCGACGAATGCCGTCGATGCGACCGACAAAGTTCGGTCCCTGCGGTACGCCAGCCCAAGCTCCCGGTAGAGCTCAGCATCTTCCAGATCGATAAGTTTCACTCGCCCCGCGTCCATTTCGTCTCTCGCAAAAGATGCGCTGATAAGCGAGACACCTAGGTCTGCGGCAACAAAACTCTTGATCATCCCGATGCTCGGCAGCTCCATTCGCACCTGCAGTTGAGGCGCATAAGGACGGAACAGCTTGTCGAGCAGCCGCCGCGTATGCCCGGTCTTTGGGAACAGCAGGGGATGCTTCGCAATCTCGCTGACGGGTACGACTTTATGCTTCGCCAGTGGATTTTTCGGACTCACCATCAGCATCAGCTTGTCCCGAAAAATCGGCTGAATTTTCAGGCTGGGTGACTGGATCGGCAGGGTCAAAACGCCGACCTCGACCTGCCCATTCTCCAGCTTTTCCACGATTTTGTAGCTGAAATTCCGATAAATGCTGATTTGTACCGGTGGATACCTCCGGCAATACTCGGCAAAAACCTCGGGCAGAACGTAAAGGCAGGTGGCTTCATTGGCCCCCACGCGTAATGTTCCACGGGGGGTTCCACTGTGATCGGCCACGGCGGTCAGCGATTCGTCCCGCAGCGCTTTCAGTCGCTCCGCGTACTCATAAAAGACCTGCCCCGCGGGCGTGAGTTTGACCGTCTTGCCGGACCGATCCAGGAGCCGGTCTCCATACTCTTGTTCCAGCTGTCGAATCTGTGCACTCACAGCCGATTGCGACCGGAATACCTTTTCCCCCGCACGCGAAAAGCTCCCCTGCCGCGCGACTTCCAGAAACGTTACCAGCTGATCGAAGTCCATAGATTGAGCGAGATTATAGCGTGCGGTCGTGAAATTACCATGAACTTCGCGACCGGATCGCCAACGGATGTCAACCGGAAATTTTTATGACTTCCATCAAAATTCTGCATTGTACTTTGCCTGCCCTAAGACGCTATTAAAGAAAGGTTCAGGTGTTCCCCTTCCTAGCCGGAGTGTGCCACTCCCGAAGAGGCCAGCGGGCACACTGGGGATTTTGACTCAACGAAAGACATTTTCCGGACCGGAGTCCACGATGACGCCTCTTAATCCGACGAACGGCTTACCTCCTGCGCAGGGCCTCTACGACCCCGCGCACGAGCACGATGCCTGTGGAATCGGGTTTGTGGCGAGCATCAGCGGCCAAAAGAGCCATGACATCATCCGCAAGGGAATTCAGGTTCTTTTGAACCTGGCGCATCGCGGTGCTTGCGGCTGCGATCCGGAGACGGGCGACGGCGCTGGAATCCTCATCCAGATTCCTCACAGGTTCTTCGCCCGCGAATGCGAGAAACTCGGCTTTAAGCTCCCCGCGCCGGGTCAGTACGCCGTCGGCATGACGTTCTTGCCAGTCGAGAAGCATCCACGCCTCCAGTCCGAGGGACTTCTCGAACGCATCATTAAAGAAGAAGGCCTTACGCTTTTAGGCTGGCGTGATACTCCGGTTTATGCCTCAGCCATCGGTCGAGTCGCCCGCGCCTCTCAGCCTTACATCCAGCAGGTGTTCATACGGTGCGCTCCCGGCATGGACGAAGACGCCTTCGAGCGCAAGCTCTACGTGGTTCGTAAACGCGCCGAGAACGAAATTCGCGACTCCGGTATCGAAGACGCCGAGATGTTCTACATCCCGTCGCTCTCCTGCCGCACGATTGTCTACAAGGGATTGCTCCTCGCCCAGCAGATGGACAATTTCTACCGCGAGCTGTCCGACCCCGACGTCGTCAGTGCGCTCTGTCTCGTCCATCAGCGCTTTTCGACCAACACGTTCCCCAGTTGGCAGCGCGCACACCCCTACCGCTACATCGCCCACAACGGTGAGATCAACACACTTCGCGGCAACGTGAACTGGATGCACGCTCGCCAATCGCTGCTGGGCTCTCCACTCTTTGGCGATGACATCAAGAAGCTTTTCCCAATCATCGCGCCCGACGGCAGCGACTCCGCGAACTTCGACAACGCCGTCGAACTCCTGCTGCAAGGCGGACGCAGTCTGCCGCACGTCATGGCCATGCTTATTCCCGAGGCGTGGGCGGGCAATCCGCACATGAAGCCGGAGAAGCGCGCGTTCTATGAATATCACGCCTGCGTGATGGAACCGTGGGACGGCCCTGCCGCAATCGCCTTTACCGATGGACGAGTCATCGGCGCTACGCTCGACCGAAATGGATTGCGCCCGGGCCGCTATGTAGTCACGAATGATGATCTGGTCGTGATGGCTTCTGAAGCCGGCGTGCTCGACATTCCCGCCGATCAGGTGAAAAGAAAAGGACGCTTGCAGCCAGGAAAGATGTTCCTGGTTGACACCGTCGAAGGCCGGATCGTCTCCGATAAAGAGATCAAGCAGAAGCTTGCGTCACGCCATCCGTACGCGGACTGGGTGAAAGAAAATCAGATCACCATCGACGAACTGCCTGAGCCCACGCGCATGCATCATCCGGATGCCGAGACTCTGCTTCGTCGCCAGCGCGCCTTCGGATACAGCGACGAAGACCTCCGCATGATCCTGTCGCCCATGGCTACAAAGGGTGAAGAGCCAGTCGGATCGATGGGCACCGACACTCCGCTGGCGTGTCTCTCCGACAAGCCGCAGTCTTTGTTCAACTATTTCAAGCAGCTCTTCGCGCAGGTCACGAATCCACCAATCGATCCCATCCGCGAAGAGATGGTGATGTCTCTCATCAGCTACATCGGCAGCGAGCGCAACATCCTCGAAGAAGCGCCCGAAAACTGCCACATGCTGAAGTTGCCGCATCCGCTGCTCACAAATCGCGATCTGGAAAAGTTGCGCCGCGTTTCCAATCGCGATCTGCTGGCGACCACGCTCCCGGCTCTTTTCCGCGCCAGCGACGGTGAACTCGGACTCAAGCGCGCTCTCGATGAATTGTGCCAACGAGCATCTCTGGCAGTGAAGGCCGGATATTCGCTTCTGATTCTTTCGGACCGCGGTGTTGACAAAGACTACGCTCCGATTCCATGCCTCTTGGCGCTCGCCGCGGTTCACAACCTGCTGGTCCGCGAAGAGACCCGAACGCAGGTTGCCCTGATCACCGAATCCGGTGAGCCGCGTGAAGTCATGCACTTCGCCCTTCTCAGCGGATACGGCGCTAGCGCGATCAATCCCTATCTGGCTCTCGAAAGCGTCGAAAACCTTGCATTCCGCGGCGACCTAGGCGACGGCATCACGCCTGAAATCGCCGTGAAGCATTTCCTAAAGGCGATCAAGAAGGGACTGCTGAAAACCTTCTCGAAGATGGGCATCTCCACGCTTCAGAGCTATCAAGGCGCGCAGGTCTTCGAAGCGATTGGCCTGAATAAACAATTGGTTGAAGCCTACTTCTGCGGCACCACGTCTCGTCTGGAGGGAATTGGCCTAGGCGTGCTGGCCACCGAAGCGCAGACGAAGCACGAGTACGCATTCCGTCCCCTCACCGACTTTGAAACGGAGCTTTCCGTAGGGGGCAACTATCACCAGCGTGTCGATGGCGAATATCACCTCCTGAATCCTCAAACGATCAGCAAGCTGCAGCACGCGGTTCGTCAGGACAGCTTCAAGACTTTCCAGGAATATACCGACCTGATCGACAAGCACAGTGCGAGCCTCTGCACTCTGCGCGGGCTGATGAAGCTGAACAAGAGCGATTCACCGCTTCCGATCGAGGAAGTCGAGCCGGCGAAAGAAATCGTCAAGCGCTTCACGACGGGTGCCATGTCGTTTGGTTCCATCAGTAAAGAAGCCCACGAGACTTTAGCCATCGCCATGAATCGTATCGGCGGAAAATCGAATACGGGCGAAGGGGGAGAAGACGAAGAGCGCTTCAAGCCCGATGCGAATGGTGATCTGCGCCGCAGCGCGGTCAAGCAGGTCGCATCAGCGCGCTTCGGAGTGACGGCTAACTATCTCGTCAATGCCGACGAACTGCAGATCAAGATGGCCCAGGGTGCGAAGCCGGGCGAGGGCGGTCAGCTTCCCGGACACAAAGTGGACGAGGTGATTGCGCGTCTCCGTCATTCGATTCCTGGAGTCGGTCTGATCTCTCCGCCGCCGCATCACGACATTTATTCGATCGAAGATCTCGCGCAACTGATCTACGACCTGAAAAACATCAATCCAAAAGCGCGGATTGCAGTGAAGTTGGTCGCAGAAGTTGGGGTAGGCACGGTCGCTGCTGGTGTTGCGAAGGCGCATGCCGACGTAGTACTCATTAGCGGAGACTCCGGTGGCACCGGAGCATCGCCACTGAGTTCGATCAAGCACGCCGGCGTTCCGTGGGAACTCGGTCTCGCCGAGACGCAGCAAGTGCTCCTGCTGAACGATCTGCGCAGCCGCATTCGCGTGCAGACAGATGGCAAGCTACAGACAGGCCGCGACGTGGTCATCGCAGCGTTGCTCGGCGCCGAAGAATTTGGATTCGCCACCACTCCGCTGATCGCGATCGGCTGCATTATGATGCGCAAGTGCCACCTGAATACCTGCTCGGTTGGCATTGCCACGCAAGATCCGGTCCTGCGCAAGCAGTTCCAGGGACAGCCCGAGCACGTCATCAATTTCTTCTTCTTCATCGCAGAGCAGGTTCGCCAGTACATGGCCGAAATGGGATTCCGCACTGTCGACGAGATGGTCGGCCGCATCGATATGCTCAACGCCGAACCAGCAGTGGAGCACTGGAAAGCGAAGGGCCTCGACTTCTCGGCGATTCTCTATAACCCGCCGGTGCCTTCACGAATCGCTCGACGTTGCATTCATCCGCAGGATCACGGACTCGAACATGCGCTCGACCATCAACTGGTCGAGCACTCGCTCGATGCTTTATTGAACCTGAGCGCACAAGAGATCAATCTGCCGGTACGCAACATACATCGCTCGGTAGGCACGATCCTCAGCGGGGAAGTTGCCCGCCGCTATGGCTCTGCGGGATTGCCGGACGATACTTTGAGAATTCATCTGACCGGGTCGGCCGGTCAAAGCCTCGGTGCCTTCCTCGCAAAAGGAATCACGATCACGCTCGAAGGCGAAGCTAACGACTACGTCGGCAAGGGCCTCTCGGGCGGACGCATCATCGTCTATCCGCCGAAGGATTCCAGGTTCGCTCCTGAGGAGAACATCATCATCGGGAACGTTGCCCTGTATGGCGCGACCAGTGGCGAAGTCTTTTTCAACGGAGTCGCTGGCGAGCGCTTTGCCGTCCGCAACTCCGGATCAACCGCAGTCGTTGAAGGCGTCGGCGATCACGGCTGCGAATACATGACCAACGGCCTCGTGCTCGTGCTAGGTTCTTGTGGCCGTAACTTCGCAGCAGGCATGAGCGGCGGCATCGCATATGTTTTCGACGAAACCGGCGACTTTGCCGAGAAGCGGTGCAACCTCGAATCTGTCGATCTCGAACCAGTGATTGAGCCCAACGATATTCAGCAGGTACGCGAGTTGATTGCCCGCCACGTTGAGCTGACAGGCAGCCGCCGCGGTCAATGGATTCTCGATAACTGGCAGCATGCGGTGTCGCATTTCGTGAAGGTCTTCCCGCACGAATACAAACGCGTGCTGGGCATCGCCCGCAACGATCGCGCTTACGTTCCGGCTGAGCCTGTCTCAATGCCGGCCGCAGCAGAGCAGGTGCAGCATGGGTAAAACCACCGGCTTCATGGACTACAACCGCGAGCTTGCTCCACGCCGTCCAGTGCTAGAACGCGTGAACGACTGGTTTGAGATCTATCAGGATTTCCCCGAAGCCGAACTGCGCAAGCAGGGCGCGCGCTGCATGGATTGCGGCGTGCCTTTCTGCCAGACGGGATGTCCGGTCAACAATCTGATCCCCGACTGGAATGATCACGTCTACCGCGGGAACTGGAAAGAGGCCGTTCGCCAGCTGCACGCCACCAATAACTTTCCTGAGTTCACGGGACGCATTTGCCCCGCGCCGTGCGAAGCGTCTTGCGTCCTGGGAATCACGCAGCCTGCGGTTACGATCAAGCAGAACGAGAAAAACATCGTCGAGCGCGGATTCCTCGAAGGCTGGATCACTCCGGTCATTGCGAAGACTCGCAGTGGCAAAAGCGTGGCCATCGTAGGTTCGGGCCCCGCAGGTCTAGCAGCAGCCCAGCAACTCTGCCGCGCCGGACACGCCGTTACCGTCTACGAGAAGGCCGATCGCATCGGCGGATTGCTGCGCTACGGCATTCCGGAATTCAAGCTGGAGAAACACATCGTCGACCGCCGCCTTGAGCAGATGAAAGCCGAAGGCGTGCAGTTCGTCACCAACGCCGAGGTCGGAAAGAACGTCGCGGTCGAAGATCTCCGCCGCGACTACGACGCCATCGTACTAGCCGGCGGCTCCGAACATCCGCGCGATTTGAAAGTCCCGGGCAGGGAACTGAAGGGCATCCACTTCGCGATGGAGTTCCTGCCGCAACAAAACAAGCGCTGCCACGGCGATGTGCTCGATCCCGCGACCGACATTCTCGCCACCGGCAAGCGCGTCGTGATCATCGGCGGTGGCGATACCGGCGCGGATTGCCTGGGTACTTGCCATCGCCAGAAACCAATTTCTGTCCGTCAATTCGAGATCATGCCGAAGCCGCCGGACGAGCGCTCGCCGCAAACGCCGTGGCCCTTGTGGCCGATGCAGCTACGCATCGAGGGCGCGCACGAAGAAGGCGGCATTCGCGATTGGAGCATCGCCACCACCAGCTTCACCAGCGATGCCAACGGCAACGTCAAGCAGTTGCATGCCGTCCGCGTCGCATCCCCGCCGAAATTTGAACCGATTCCCGGTTCTGAGTTCACCATCGACGCAGATCTTGTCCTGATTGCGATGGGATTTCTCGGTCCGATGAAGAACGGGATGATCGAACAACTCGGCGTGCAGCTCGACAATCGCGGCAACGTCGCCACCGACGAGAACTATATGTCCTCAGTTCCTGGAGTCTTCGCGGCCGGCGACATGCGGCGGGGCCAGTCGCTTGTTGTCTGGGCAATCTCCGAAGGACGTAAGGCCGCCGCTTGTGTCGATTCTTACTTGAAGCAGCAAAGTATGCAGCCGCTCGTGGAGCAGAATCAGGCTCGTCCCGGCGCTACTCGGATCGCGTAGCCATCGCCACTTCCTCATACAGCCCCGGCAAACGCTTCGCATCCTCGGCAGAATTACCGAACCGCGCCGATTCATAGACATCGGTAAATCTAGCCACGGGTCCGCGCAAACTCAAGTTCTCGATCTCGCGAACAAACTCCTGCGGCGTCTGCGTCTCCGGTTTTTCAAATCCCTGCTTGGCCAGAGTGCGCGACATGCGGTGATACCACACCGCCGCAGCTTGCTCGGGAGAGCGCTCCGGGTGCGAGCCCAGCCAGTTCTCCTGCACCCAGCGCACAAGTCGCGCCAAATTTCCTAACAACAAGAGCAGGGCAAGTGCAATGCTCCCAACGAGCAGCCAGCGGCGCGGAGCTTGCTCCACGCGATCTTGACTCCGCCGCGCCCACCGCAACATGGAAGCGTAGTGAGCGCTCGCCCAATGGCGAACGCCCTCCAACATATTTCGCGAGCCGTTGAATGCGGCTCTGGTCAGGACATATTGATTGGAGCTGTCGTAGGTCACGACCCAGTCGCGCCAGAAGGAAGACATGGCGTCGATGTAGAGCTCGATGCGCGCCCATCCCTGCGGCGTGCCGCCGTTTCCCGCGGGCGTCGGATCGAATGTCTGCCATCCGTAACCGGGAAAGTACGCCTCGACCCACGCATGCGCATCTTTCGCGCGGACCACGTAGCTTCCGGTGATGTCGTTGAACTCATCGCTGCGGAATCCGTTCACCACGCGCGACGGAATTCCCAGCGTCCGCAGCATCACTGCCATCGCCGACGCAAAGTATTCGCAATGTCCCTCCTTCCGCACGAACAGGAAATTCGCAATCGGATCTTTCTCGCTCGTTGCCGGAAGTTGAAGCGTGTACACGAAGCGGGTGCGCAGATAGTTTTCCAGCGCAGCGGCTTTGTCGTAGTTATTCTTCGCCGACTTGGTGATCTCCAATGCAAGCTCCGGAACGCGAGGATCGACTTGCGGCAGCTTCAGATATGTCGCGGAGACATGTCCCTTATAGTCGTTTCCTGTCTTCCGCAGTTCGGCTGGCGACGGCGTCGCGATATCCGAAGTCGCTTCGTATCGGCTTGGCGCGTGCTGCGAATCGTAGTCGTAGACCGCGCCTCCGGAGTCTGCGGCGAGCAGGCGATAGTCTCCGCGAATGCTGCGGCCATAGGGCGCGAGGAAGAAGATGTTGGTGCCGATTGGCTCCATCGTCACGTGGTAACGGATGATCTTCTGCTTGGCGAGTTCCGACGACGCGTAGGAACGTGGCGCGTTTTCCGCGCGGGGCAGGCCGAAGCTGCTGTCGGGCTGGCGTGACAGGATGAACGGGTCGCGCAGGCTGGACCACGCGTGTCCGTCGAACTCGGCGAGTGCGATTCCGCGCCAGTGCAAGTCGTAGCGGCCTTTGTCGTCGCCTTCGATCTGGATGTGCATTACCACGGCATTCGACTGCTGGATCTGCCCAATGCGTCCAAGCTGCACGTGATCGCTGAAGCCCGAAGAGAAGTCGGTGCCGTAGGAATATCCACCCAGGTATCCGGCAGAAATTCTTGGCATGACGAAGAAGAGCACAGTCCCGGCAAGCAGGATCATCACCATCAGCACAGGCGCGAATCTGCTGAATGCGACGAGGAAACGGCGCTGCTGTCGCGGATCGCTAGTCGATCTCGCCTCGATGGTTGCTGCCATTGCCGAGCGGCGCATTTCCATCAGGACGAATGTCGCGATCGCCATCAGCAGAAAAATCGCAAACGAGAGCAGGAAGGTGCTATCGACAGTCAGCACCGCCGAAGCCAGCACCATCAGGAACGCAAGAATCGCCAGCGTGATGTAGTCGCGCTCTTTCCGCATGGAGAACATGCGGACCACGACGCCGAACAGCGCGAGATGAATTGTGGCGGGCAGAAAGCCGCGCGAGAATCCCAGATAGTCCACCGCGAAGAAGACGAAGTAGATGATCGACAGCGGAGTCGTCCAGCGGTCGGCGATGACGAGCTTCTGCCGGCGAATCACCAAATAACCGCGGAGCAGAAGCGCAAGGCTGACCAGGACGATCGCGGTAACGTCGAGTTGGCCAGTCATCGCGAGCGTGACAAATCCGGTTGCGACCAATAGAAAGAGGGCGATCTCGAAGTATTGGTCGATCGCGCTCTGTAGAGTCGACGCGCCGGAATTTGGGGA
>DATJWZ010000317.1:0-1837 GCA_035500795.1 Candidatus Eiseniibacteriota bacterium
CTGTGCAAATCCGATCGAGCCTAACGTTAGCAGCAGACAGATAATCATTGATTGCGTGAGCTTCATGTATCCATTTCTCCTTTTAGAACTGCTGATCAAGGGCAATACACACCGATCTCGCACTTCTCTTTAGCAATCGACTTGCCAGCCGGTTTTGTGGGACCTCAGTGAAACTACCGGTGCTGAGCCTTGGCAGGACTGTCAACCAGTTGACACCAATTGGCGGGTTGGTGTGGATTGCCTGGCAAAAAGGTCGTGTTGTCATTTCGTCCTGTGCCGATCAGAGCGGCGCCGCCTTGTTCCGTATCTTACTTCGCAACTCCGGAAGCGAGTCCCGCCTTGAGCATCCGCACTCACGTGCTGACTCACGGCACAAAGAGACAACGCCGCGGTGGTCTCCATAGTGCAAACGCGAAAACCGGTACCGCAGGTTGAAATTGCGTCCAAATCAGCTACGAACCATTTATTTGGCGCGTGGTTTGCTTCAAACAGAGGCGAACATGGCGACGATTACGGAGTTCGAGTTCTCTGCGGTTCCGACACCCAACCTCGACATCGATTCGCTCCAAGTGATTGGACCGGCCAAAAACGCGATCGCGCTCTTTTTGGCAGGACTCACAATCACGGGAGTGTTCGCCACCGCACTCGTGGCTCAAGAGGCCGTTGTTCCTGATCCTCCCGAAGTGCGCGGTCCAATGACGCTGACAGCCGCGTATGACGGCGATCAGGAGCACAATGCTTTCTTTTTTGACGGTAGAACCGTCGCCCCAACCCTACGTGTTCTGCCCGGAACCGTCATCAACGTGACCTACGTAAACAATCTGCCCGTCCACTCCGGGGAGCAGTGTGCGCTTGGGCGCTGTCTTGATCGGAGCAACCTGCATTTCCACGGCTTGCATGTATCGCCAGATAAGCCACAGGATGACGTGCTAACCATGATGTCTACTCCCGGGCAGAGACTAAACTACCGCGTTGAGATACCCTCGTACGCCGCTCCGGGCCTCTACTGGTACCACACTCATCCGCATGGAGAGAGTGCTCGCCAAGCCCTCGATGGCATGTCCGGCGCAATCGTGATCGACGGGATCGACCGGTACTACGCGGAACTCCGGCAAATGCGCGAGCGCGTGTGGGTCCTCCGCGAACGAGACATCAAGGATGTGACGCCCAAGGTTCGCACTGACCTGTTGCAGCGCGTCGGTGTTACTCCTGATCCTTGTGGCACATCCACCGAGCAGCAACCTGAACGGATATTTACCCTGAACGGCGAAATTCGTCCACAGGTTCCGATCCAGCCAGGCGAGAGACAGTTCTGGCGCATTGTGAACGCCTCTCCGGATCGGTACACAGACCTCCAGTTAAATGGGCAGCAATTGGAGATTCTCGCGCTGGACGGCATGCCGCTCGCGTATCACGACCGTAACCGCCCTTCTCTCAAAGTCGACCACATTCTGCTTGCCCCCGCTGCCCGTGTCGAAGCGATTGTGACCGGTCCTGCGCTTGGAACGCGTTCCCCATTGAGCACACGCTGCCTCGATACCGGCCCTGACGGCAATCTGACTCCCGCGATGATATTGGCGGACCTCGTAACGGGTCAGCCAGCCAGTGAACCCTCGCACAAAGTCCCGTCCACCTCGGGAGTTCCTGTCTACCGGGAATTTTCTCGCCGTCGACTTGAAACGGTTGAGACCGGCCAGCCCGATTTCACCGTCGTGTTCACCGAGGATAAAAACGGTTTCTACATCAACGGTAGGAAATTCTCGATGGATGACAAGCCATTGGTAAAGGTGCGCATTGGCTCACTGCAACACTGGCGAATCGTCAACGCCACGCGCGA
>DATJWZ010000318.1:0-3614 GCA_035500795.1 Candidatus Eiseniibacteriota bacterium
GCTTCTCTTTACGGGCTGGAAACACTTCTTAGAGCCGCGAGAAACAACCCGCGACCACGAGCGGCATCGACAAGTCGCTTCGCGAGATCGGAGACCCCCCGCAAACCAAGGGTCTGCGCCAGCCGGCGGCGGTCAGAAAAACACTGACCGTGGCTGCCCGCTGCCGAGTGATGCTTGATGGGCTGTGTCTAGAAGCCGTCGCCGGGGACGTCCCGAATCCCAGCGAGTTGCTCGAGCTTACTCACCGACACTGAGCTGAGGAATTTCTTAGCGTTTGCCGCCTCGTGAACGCATTGCGAGCTGCAATTCCTGAGCCGTTTCACCTCGCTTGGCGCTTCAGGCGAGACCGCGACCAGCATCCGTCTCTGGTTGTTTCGCAGGGCTTGCTCGATGATGCCATTAATGTGGGGGTCGCGGAAGCTGTATCCGATCGCCAGGATGACCTGCGCCTCTAACGACCAGCGCCTCAACTCGTAAGCGTAAAACAGATACGGATCGATATACTGCATTTTGTAGTCTGTTCCAAATATTATGTCGGAAACGGCGGGAGGCGACTCGGCCTCTTTCAAAACGTTGCCGGCTGCCTCCTCCCTGTACCAACTGATCGAGCCGTGCAGCTTATAGAGGTAAACGGCCGGTGCATCTTCCTCTCGCGATTCGAACCGTCTTCCATCCCAGGTCCTGTTGGCAGGGTCAAAGCCTGTCTCTATCGGTCTGACTCCCGCGACTTTTTCTAGGCACAAGTCATAGTTGAGGGAAAACACCCGAAGAGGGAAATTGTATTCATCTCGCAATCTGAAAAGTCCCTGATAGTAGCTGGCGCTTTGGTATTGAGGTATCGTTATCCAGTCGCGAAGCGTACTAATAATTTCGTTTCGAAAGTCGCGGAGCTTTTGGAAGTTTAGACCTGCAACCTCGACTAGTCGCTGATTCCAAGCTCCTATGAAAGGATAAAGCAGGCCCTCGCGGTTCTTTTCCAACTCCCCTAAGATGTTTACAAGCCTTTCGATGTCTAGATCGGCTGTCTCGCTTGATCATGTCTGCATATGCGAACGCTGCCTTTAAGAAGTCGTAGAGGTCTCGGTACGAGGACCACTTGTCGTTTAACAGAGCCTTCACCTTCTGTATCATCACCTTGGCTGTTGGGATGCCCGCCTCCGCGCTGCAGCCGGCGCCGATCAAGATAATGAGGTCACTGTCTCGCAAGGGTTATCTCACAAAAACCAGGGAGTCGTTGCTTCCTTCAAAAGGGCCAGCTCGCTCGGAAACTTTGAGACGAAACGCGCTATAAGGCTACAATAGTAGGTGGATATCGGGGTGCTCTTCGCATTGAATCCGCGCCAGTTCGTACCGGAGAGATTGAAGACGTCCTGGATAAACGAGATTCGCTCGTCGTCGGCTAGGTCATCCTTTGGCCAAAGAAACTCGATGTGGAGAGGTGCGGCCACGCGCTTGCGAATCACATCGGCTGCGTCCCTTAGGCCCTCGAACCAAACTACGTAACTGCCTCTGTGCTCGGAAAGACGAGCGACGGTTCCCTCTAGCGGCACGAGGCTGTTTGTCTTGGCGTAACCGAAGAATTTATGATGGTCGTTAATCTTTAACACGACAAATTGAACGGGCATGGATGCGCCCGCGTCAACATCCTCCACGGCCCGGTTGATTGCAGCGACCTCGTCGTGCTTGAGCTTGTAGGGGACGTGAAGAACGCAACGTGAGTAGTGCTCAGGGGAAACAGCCGCCAATTCCTTGACGAGTGACTCTCGCAGCTGCTTGAGATACTCCGAACGTCCCCGGGAGTTTCCCAGAACGGCCACCTTTTTGTAGAGCCCCGAGGAATCGGTCGCGATACAGTAAGCAAAATTCCTCTCAATTCCCTCCACCCCTAGCTTGTGTGCCTGCCCGATTCCCACGATGAGGCATTTGTGGTGACTCGGAACGACCTTCCATGGGACACCGCCAAGCTTGGCGAAGATCTGCAGCGCGATATTCGAAACCGACCACTTGAAACTGTCTTTTCTCCGAATCAGCTGACGGCTTACGACTTGCAGAGGAATGGCCCGCTTCAAGAGCTCAAACTTCGCCGAGTAATAAAGATCGCTGCGCTGCACGTCTTCGACCATCAATACGAGCGGGAGAGCCCTGGGATCGCCCTCCGCGACATGTCCTATTTTCGTCACGGCATTCTGTAGCTCCTGGTTGGTCCAGCTTGCCACCTCAACCTTGCTGAAAACGGGCTCGTCAAGGCGAAACACCTTGCCAATGCCGCGAAAAGCCACGTTGGAAGTTTGGCCGACTAGGGCTCGGTACAGGTCCACTGCCCAGCTACGGTCCGAGATTTGGTACAGCATTATAAAGTGCGGCTTGCCGCTCACAGCTTGCAGTGGGCCATGCGTGTCAAGTCCTCTCCATTGAGAACTGACGACGGCTTCCCCTCCGACGACAAAGCTCTTGGGCTGCAAGCGCTGAGTGGGGATGACAGCCATCTCGGCACCGATGCTGATGTTGCCGACGAGGTTGGGGTCTGATAACGGAAATAACCGGTTACCAACCGATTGCATGTACCGGCTTATGATGTCTCTGCGATCGATATAGGAATTTCGGTTGCTCTTATAGGAGGAATCTAGACTCAAGCTGAGCCGCTGTACGTCGCGCGAGGATTGCACGGTGCTCTTCTTGAAGAAGTGAAAGTCGATCAGGAATCCATATTGCTGCGCTTCATCCAAGTAATACGGCTCAAGCCAAACCTCTTGATTTCCGAGCTCAAATCGCTTCAGGACGAAGTGAACGCGCTTTCGAAATCCCGACGGCGCGAAGAATTCCAGGGGAGTAAGCTTACGCTGGCATTCGGTCCGAAGAAGGTGAAACAAAACTCGCAGCGCCAGTTGCCTGTTCTGCGACTCAGTAAACTGCCCCTCCTCAAAGTCATTGATCTGTGAAAATGAAATAGCGTAGTTCGCCCTTGCGTCGCTGCCGATTGAGCTGGGAAGTGAGTACCGAAACGTGTCTGGGGGAAGAGGCTCCGTTTCCGACACAGCCCGTCGCCGGAGGACGAAGCTTAGCGACTGCTCCTTCAACGGAAAGAAATTAAGCCTTATTATGTCGGGCGAATCCACCGCCGCCTCCTCCGTCGGACAGCGCAGGAACACGGTTCCGCGATCTCTATCGCCGGGTCATATTCACCAGTCTCGGTCACGAATTGGATCTGCGTTCACTACCCGGCGGCCAACATATCCCGGCGGTCAGGCAATGTCAAGACAATGGTAATCGAGTGATTTGTGATTGGCGATTCCTGGAACTGACGATTGTCGATTGAAGCTGCCGGGCGTACGTGGCTTTCGGGCCTGCCTTCGCAGCCAGCGGCGTCGCCTATACTAGGGATCGAGAAGAGGACATGAGCCCATGAGACCAAGGAAGTTGCTTCAGAAAGCACTCTCCTCGCCGGCGAACCTCGGTTTCGAGGAGGCTTGCGCCCTCGGTGAACACCCAAAACCGGCCACTCATGATCACCTGAAAACCGGCCAACGGAGACCCTTTCCGGGACATTGACTCGATCGCGAGGCGCTAGCCTCGTGATCATGGCCAATGTCTTGAACGACGAGAAGAAACAACAA
>DATJWZ010000319.1:0-2382 GCA_035500795.1 Candidatus Eiseniibacteriota bacterium
GAGCGCCCAGCGGCACAACCGTGAGCTTCAGTCCGAGCACGCTTGCAGCGCCCGGCGCCGGGACCTCAACGATGACGATCACGGTCGGGGCCAGCACGGCGGCGGGAACGTATCCGATTACAGTGACCGGAAATGGTGGAGCGGCCCATGAAAGCGCCGTGGTCACTCTAACAGTGACGGCCGGGCCAAGTTTTGCACTCTCGGCTACACCAGCTACTGTCAGCGTCGTGCAAGGCAGCCAAGGAGCGTCGACGATCACCACAACGGTTAGCGGCGGCTTCAACAGCGCGATGGGTCTCTCGGCCTCGGGTGCACCAACCGGGACCACGGTGAGCTTCAATCCGAACCCCATTGCGGCTCCGGGGGCGGGCAGCTCGACGATGACTATTGCTGTCGGATCGGGCACGGCGATCGGAACCTACCCCATCACCGTGACCGGAAACGGCGGGGGGATCCAGCAAACAGTAACTGTTACTCTGACTGTCGCAGCGGTTTCAACGACCATCAGCTATGTGCAGGGGAACTACGCCACGCCGCAATCCTCACAGACCGCCGTTAGTGTGGCGTTTACTGGCAGACAGATTGGCGGAGACCTGATTGTTGTGGTCGTCGGATGGAACGATTCCACCGCGAGTGTCAGTGCGGTCACCGATGCCAGCGGAAATAGTTACAGTCTTGCTGTTGGACCTACTATTGTTACCGGCGCGCTCTCGCAGTCGATCTATTACGCCAGGAACATCGCAAACGCCGCTGCTGGAGGAAACATCGTGACCGTGGCCTTCTCGGCGGCAGCGGCATACCCCGACATTCGGATTCTGGAATACGCGGGAGCTGACCCTAACAATCCGGTAGACGTCACCGCTGCCACCAGCGGTTCGGGTACTACGAGCAGCAGTGGCGCGGCGAAAACAACGGACGCGACGGACTTGATCTTCGGCGCTAACATCGTGACAAGCCTAACGAGTGGCCCGAGCAGCGGGTTTACACAAAGACTCCTCACCTCGCCGGACGGTGATATCGCGGAGGATGAGATGACTGCTGTGACCGGCAACTACGGAGCAAGTGCGCTACTAAGCTATGCTGGGACATGGATCATGCAAATGGTGGCATTTCGTACTGCCTCAGGGGGAGGAGGAGGTCCCACGCCCTCGGTTACTCTGAGCACTACAAGTCTCAGCTTTGGCAATCAAGCGACAGGAACAAGCAGCAGCCCACAGCCGGTAACACTGACCAACAGCGGAAGTGCCCAGCTCACAATCAACTCTATAAGCGTCACGGGCGGCAATGCGACCGACTTTTCAGAAACGAACAACTGCGGGTCAATTGTGGCTCCAAACGGGAGCTGTACAATCAGCATGACCTTCACACCAACCACAACCGGTTCTCGTAACTCAACCGTCAGCATCGCCGATAATGCCCTGAACAGTCCCCAGACGATTAATCTAACGGGAACAGGAACAGGATTCTCGGTAACCCCGCGAGCGTCCGTCATCACATCCATTCAGACACAGCAATTTACGGCCAATGGCGCGGTTGGGACGGTCACTTGGTCCGTGGACGGAGTCATAGGTGGAACGTCGTCGACCGGGACGATTACGACAAGCGGACTCTACACACCTCCAAGTAGTGTCAGCAGCCACGCGGTGACTGGTACCACCTCGACACAGTCGGCCAGCGCTACGGTCTATGTCAGCAACTACGCTGGTACTTTTACGTATCACAATGATAATCTGCGAACAGGACAGAACCTCAACGAGACTGTGTTAAACACAAACGACGTCAATCAAACTCAGTTTGGAAAGCTATTCTCGTACGCACTGGATGGAATTGCTTTCGCGTCGCCGCTATACGTCGCCAATGTGAGTATCCCCGGGAACGGCTATCACAACGTGGTATACGTCGCGACGGAGAATGACAGCGTCTACGCGTTTGATGCCGACGGGCTCAGCACAACTCCCCTCTGGAAGGTAAGCTTCCTTAAGTCGGGCGTCACGACGGTGCCCTGTAGTGATGTGGGCGAATGCGGCGATATTCCCACCCAAATCGGAATCACCAGTACGCCTGTGATCGACTCGTCGACCGGAACTCTATACGTGGTCGCCGCGACAAAGGAGAACTCGACCTGGGTGCAGCGGTTGCATGCTCTGGACATCACGACCGGCGCCGAGAAGTTTGGGGGTCCAGTAGTGCTTCAAGCTAGTGTGCCCGGCACTGGTGAAGGAGGCAGCACACTTACCTTCAATGCCCTGAGGGAAAATCAAAGGCCCGGACTCCTGCTTAACAATGGAGTGGTCTACCTCGCATTCGGATCGCACGGCGACAATAGTCCCTGGCACGGATGGGTGCTGGGGTACAATGCAGCGACTCTCCAGCAAGTGCTGG
>DATJWZ010000320.1:0-2864 GCA_035500795.1 Candidatus Eiseniibacteriota bacterium
AACGTACAAGATTCCCGTAGTGCGGCATGACTTCCCGCTTCCGATGCACCCCTGGTCGTACCAGGCAGCGGTGTTCGCGCGCTACTTCGATACCCACTCAAAAGAATTAGGGAATCAGTTCCGCGATTACATTTTCGAAAACCAGTTGGAAGTGAATATCTCGAATCTACGGTCCTATGCGGAAAAATTTGCCACGGCGCACAAGGTCGACTTGCCATTCATCATCGATCCGAACGGCAAGCTGGCGGCACAGGTGAACGCAGACCGGGATCTCGGCAAAGCCATCAAGCTGGACCACACACCGACGGTTTACATTGTCAGCAGCCGCAATCCCAGCCACCCGTATGTGGAAGTGAAAGACAACAACCAGCTCTACTCAACAATTGACGCCATGATGAAGGAGTAGAGCGATTGATGATTGGGGATTTCAAATTGCAGATGGAAAGAGTTCTTGCGACGCTGACACCCATCTGAAATTGCAAATCGGAATTTGCAACCGTCATTTTCGCCCCGCTACGCATTCGGCAACTCCGTAAGCCCGGCTTTGGGCCGAGGCATCATCATTCCATGCCCGCGCGGATGGTTGTGTCGCGGTTCGCGCGAGTCTCGCCTGGGGCGCAGGAAGTGCCGGACGCTATTGGTTGACGTTGAGAGTCGCCTTACCAACAATCCCGTTGTAGGTAGCTTCAACGGTGTAGGTACCGGCTGTTGCTGAAGCGGATGGTGAGAATCCCTCGCCTGACCCGTCAAGGAAGGAAACGGCAAAGTTCGCAGTTTGGTCGGTACCGGTGGAATCTATGACAGTCCAAGTTGCTCCCGCGTTTGTAATGTCAGTAGTCCCGTTGGCTTTCGCGGTGTAATAGACAGTGTTTCCCTGGGTAACAGTTTGATTACTCGGGGTCACAAGTACTGAGGTCACTCCGGTCAGTATGACCGTCACTGTGGTTGAGCCTGAGCAGGCGGAGCAACTCCCGGAGGCGGCCGTGACCGTTGCGGTGCCAGTCTGCACGCCAGTCACGATGCCGGAGGTCTGTCCTACCGAAACTGTGGTCGGGTCGCTGGAAGACCACGTTACTCCGGAATTAAGAGTTTTCTGGGTTCCATCGGTATAGGTACCGGTGGCGGACATTTGCCACGTTTGGTTGACGGTCAGGCTCAATCCCTGTGGGCCGACTGAGACGCCTGTCAGAGTGGGACTGACGAAAAAGCCAGTGCAGCTAACAGCCAGGGCTAGCGTTGCCAGAATGGCGAATGCCCCAAGAACGCGGAATTCCGATCTGTTCGACGACATCATCTTTGCGGCACTCTTTCAGGCGCACCCGATGGCTTCTTTCGGATGTAAGTCGGATGCAAAAATTGTAGCAGAGAACGCATCGGGGAAACCGCACCGCAGTACCTGAACTTGAGCGGTATCCGCTTCAACAACCCGTCGCTGCCCATCAGAACGCCAATCCTCAACGTGCTTGCAAAAGAAATCGAGCCGGCGCTTTGAGCCCGGCTCGATATTACGATTCTTTACCGTTCCGCTAGTTTCACCGGCGCTCCTCTTTTGGAGGAGGGCCCTGCCGGTGCTCTTGTCCCGAGTTTGATCGAGGAGCGCTTTGATGCTGCGGTTCTCGCGAGGGCGCTGGCCGACCGTTATTGTGCTCCGGCGGCCGGTTTTCGTTAGACGTGCCTTGGCTCGGCCGGTTTACGTTCCCGTGATTGCTCGCCGGAGGCGTGAATGATCGGAATCCATCATTCGAGTTCGGCCGATTCGCGCTTCCGCTATTGGAATTGCTGCGAAGCGCGTTGGCAGTAGGTGCGCCGTTCTTGGACGGTGGCGTGAATGGCCGAAAGCCCTCGTTGGAGCGATTCGCACCTGCAGGAGTGTTCACGCGCGCTTCGCTCGGCGACATCGTCGGGGCATGATACTGACCACCTGCCGCGCGTGCAGCAACGACAGACCGGCCGCTAAAATCCGCCGGGCGCGCGGTGGCAGCAATCGCCGGGCGTCCCTGGTTCACTGATGCGAAGTTCTCCCGATTCTCACTCGCGAGCTGAGCGTGCTGTGTCTGCACGGCAAGTGGAGCAGTGTGCGACTCACGCCCATAAGCTTCTTCTTGCGGAGTAGCCCTTGCTACCACGCCTCCCGTTCCACCGTTGTAGCTCACATTGTTGACGGTCGTGTTGTTCACGACCACGGTGCGGTTGTAGACGTTGGTCACGTTGGTTACGCTGACGTTTGTGACGCTGCGGTTGTAGTAGAAAGCGCCACTACGCCACTCTCCACCAACGAATCCCACTCCGCCGTAGCCATAGCCATAATTAATCCCGCCGTAAAAGCCGACGTGCGGACCCCAATATCCCGGATGCCACAAATAAACGCCACCGCCCCATCCCCAATAGCCGGGCGTCCAGAGCATGCCTACAGGCGCGAGGACCCAGGTGCCAGGCACCCAGTAATAGCCTGGGCCATTACCCCAAGCCCAATACCCGGGCGTCCACATGTAACCAGGTCCGGGACAAATGGGCTGCGCATACACGGGAAGCGCTGGCGGACCAATACGTACGGAAATGCCCACCGCGACCTGCGCGAATGATGCAGCAGAAAATGCTGCCAGGAACACCGCAAGAACCATGCGGCGAACGATAGAAATCTTCATTGTGGTTAACCCTCTCATATGTTTTACCGGGTGAACGATAGCTATTAATGCCCCACGTGCAGACCACTCCGCCCCAAGGGTGTAAACACCGAATTGAAGAGTATGTTGCTGTCGAGAAATACCTTTGGAATGAATATGTTGCAGACAATAAAAACAGCTTGCAAAAGATGGACTAAATATTCTCTCTAGTTCACCTTCTTGGCGCGGGCGATGCGCTGG
>DATJWZ010000321.1:0-19231 GCA_035500795.1 Candidatus Eiseniibacteriota bacterium
TCGAGGAAGAGCTTCGAGATCGCGCTGGAGACGGTGCCCGAGTCCACGATCATCGAGTCGACGACGATATCGGACGACAGCGGTTCCAGACCCAGGTGGGCGACTTCAATTTGCCCGCCCTTTTTCTTCAACTCGACTGCCTTGATGCTCGAGGAGCCTACGTCCAGGCCCACAATCGACTTCGATCCGATTCCAAACATGTGCCCACCTTTGTGTGACGCGGGCAACTGGCCCGCGCGGTTTCACTAAACTTGCCCCGCCGCCTTGGTCGCCGCCTTGGGCTTCCGCTTCGCCTGGGGTTCCATTTCGCTCGACTTCTCTTCCATCCACTGATCCAACCGCGATTTCTTGAAGCGCCAGCGATTGCCCAGCTTGAATGCCGGAATTTTCTGTTCGCCGACGTACTTGTACAAAGTGTCCGGACTCACGCCCAGGTATTGGGACGCTTGGCGAATGTTCATCACTTCTCGCGAGTCGGCCATAGTTCCTTTGCTCTCCCCGCCAGCTCATCCCGTATCGAACTCTCGGTCGCACGGGCTGCTTTGGGAGACAACCCTCGCCTTACATATCGGCTCAGAGGGCTTTCGTGTCCCGAGCATATATCAGCCTCGAAAAGCCCCGGCTCGTAGCGAATCTCCGTGTTTTTCGGCGTTTTATGGGTGTTTTCCGGAATATCAGGAGTGAACGCTGGACACGAATATCTACATATTGTGGTTTAACCAACAATGAATACAATTAGAGGTAGTCACGCCAGCGAGGGTAAATAGTCATCCCGCGAGCGGTAACTGAAGTACTAGGCACGGTACGGAGGTACTACGTCGCTGGTCCAAGACGTTGATTCGGCATAGCTTCCTGCGAGCGGGCGGTAATGCTTCTGGGCACTCTCTTGACGCCCCACGATGCGCTAATCTATCGCTAGATCAACGTGGGTTTGGAGGAAAGCTTGCGCTACCTAGATCGCCTGCAACCGCTCGCGCTGCTTCTGATGCGATTGTCTTTGGGCTGCATCATGACGGTGCACGGATATCACAAAGTTTTTGGCGGACTGCAGCATTTCGCACATATGGTCGGCGGTATGGGACTGCCTGTCTGGCTGGGGTATGTGGCTGCATTCGCGGAACTGCTCTGCGGACTATTGGTCATCGTGGGATTCTTCACGCGTCCTGCTGCGTGCGTGATCTGCATCGACCTGGTTGTAGCAATCTGGAAGGTTCACCTACACAATGGAATGATGGGATCGCCGGATCATCCGGGAATTGAATTGCCGCTGGCGGTAGCCACCCTGGCCTTCGCGTTGGTTTTCTTTGGCGCTGGGCCGATCTCGGTGGATCACGTGCTTCGCGGTGGAGGCAGCGGTTCGAGCCGCTAGAGCCCACGCGGAACAAGAAGCGACGTCTCTCCAGCCTGCAACTGTTGTCTCGGAATGGGGTTCAATTTACTAAGTTTGTTGACGCAGTGTGCTCCGGAATCAGAGTGTCCATTTGAATCTGATTCCCGCTAGCAGTTAATATGAATGCCAACCCTACGTCCTTGCATCCAAATGCTTTGGCGCCAGCATCTTAATCGTCAAGCACCTGCAATAGAGACGCTACAGGAGGTTCCTTTGAGAAAGTTTGCTCTCCTCGCGGTAGTTCTCGCGTTCTTTGCCTTCGGAAGTCTTGCTTCTGCGCAGCAGGGTGACGCTTATATTGGCGCTGGGACTCTGCTTTCGCCCGGAGCTGATCCTTGCCCCGGCACCGGTGGCAATTACGCCTGTCCCGAAAAGGGCGGCACGTATCTGAACCTTGGGGCAGATGTCATCTTCCGGCATCGCATCGGCGCAGCTTTCGATGTGAACTGGAAGGCGAGCCAAGGGGACTACGGAGGGTTAGGCGTTCCGTATCGGCCAATATTGTTTGACTTCAATGGTGTCTACCAGCCGCGGATCAACAAGAAAGCCGGACTTGATCTCTTTGGCGGAATCGGGTGGCAGAGCACACGATTCTATGGCTATACGCCGACAAGCAACTGCGTCTACTTCGGGTCGTGCTATACCAGCTCCAATCACTTCCTGGTTGATGTGGGAGCAGGCCTTCGATACTACATCTGGGGACACATGTTCGTGCGTCCTGAAGTCCGCTATTACCACGTGACGAATAACGAGGACGTCTTCACGTCTCCCAATCTCATCCACGTTGGGGCATCGATCGGATACACTATCGGGCCGGACTAAATACAATTAGCTGACTCATCATCGGTCGTCTCGCTTTGTGTCCTCAGTGATTCGCAGGGAAAATCGGTCGCTGAGGACACTTGATTGTTACGGCGGATGACCGATCTTGCTCATAGGGGGAAAGGTTGAGAAGGTCTCGATCGGTAGAGTTGGTCTGCGCGATTATGGTGTTCGCCAGTTTCGCATGCGCTCAGCAATTTGATATTGCGGGCGGAGGAAGCACGACGTGGTCCACGAAAAACACGACGGCCTCGGAGGCTTTTCTTCCTCCGCCGTTAAAAGGCGGGACATATCCCAGTGTGATGGTGCAATACCTGAATGAGAGAAACCGGGGCATCGAGATTGAAGGGGCATTCCGGTATCACCAAGCGGTATACAACGATTTTCAGCTCTATCGTCCGATCTTGTACGACGCAAACCTGGTTTACTCGCGACGGTTGGCCGCGAAAACACATGGAGATTTTATGGGCGGAGCAGGGGCCGAGACATTGTTGTTTTATGAGCATGGAAGCTGCGGCTTGATCGGAGGCGGCTGCAGCGTGCACTTGAACAGCACGCATTTTCTACTGCACGCGGGATTCGGCGTCCGATATTACGCCTGGAGGAGTTTATTCATTCGGCCCGAAGTGCATTACTACTTTATTCCGAACAATTATCAGTTTCACTCTGACAGCGTGTTCCGGCTAGGCGCGTCGTTGGGCTGGACTTGGGGAAAGCACTAAGACAAGCACAGAACATCTCATCGAAACGGCACGGCAGCCTGTAAAGGCTGCCGTTAGTTTTTTGGCTGAGCAGGCATGGACTTACTATTTCATCGATTCACAGATTTCAGCTTCGCGAATTGCCTGGTTCAGGTGCTCGAGTGACTTCTGGCGGTGTCCGCTGAAATCGTGCTCGGCGGTTTGCAACTCATGCTGGGCGGTTCTCATCGCTTCCAAGGCTTCGTGAATATGAGGATGCGACTCAGGGGGTACCGGAGTCGCGGCCGGAACTGCGGGTGTACCGACTACGGCAGGTACGGGGGGTTTCGGTCCGGCAGCGGCGGCTGGAAAGGCGATTGCGAACAGCACGGTTGCAGTCGTGAGCAGAGTAATCATCCCGATCTTCTTCATTTTTCCTCCTAGTCCGGATTTTGGCTCGGACACGGCCGAATGTTTCACCCCAGCTTGGGAAAGCTGCCCCGAGACACTGCGGACAGTATAGGCGGAAGATGTAAGACTCGGATGATGGAGAGTTTACTGCGCAGATGCCCGACGATTCCGCCACCAAAGCAGGGCAAGGATTACAACCAGACACGCGGCAGCGAGCAGATCGAATCTTTTGACGTTTTGCTCAAGATGCTCCCAGTGCCGTCCGAACAAATAACCCGCGCTGGAGATCACCGTCACCCAGACAAGCGCTCCGAGAAAATTGAAGACGAGAAACTTGCGCCAAGGCATGCGAAGGACTCCGGCGAGGGGTCCGGCAATGATCCGCATTCCGAACACAAACCTGGCGAAGAAGATTGTAACGGCGCCGTAACGGTCGAACAGGCGCTCGCCCTTTGCTAATGTCTGCTCCTGGATTCGGAAGAACTTCTGATAGCGCTCTAGCAAGCGGCGTCCGCCGTAGTAGCCAAGCGTGAAACCGAGATTGTCGCCCAATGTTGCGGCCACGGTGGCGACCACAATGATCCACGGCAGCTGCAGTGCGTGCTGCGAGTAAGCGAGGAAGCTGGCGAGCAGGAGGATCGTTTCGCCAGGCACTGGGATACCGGTGTTTTCCAGGAGCAGGGCCACGCCTACGGCCCAATAGCCGTAGTGAACAACAGCGTCCCGAAGGAAGTCAAGAATAGATTGCGTCATGAAAGCAGGGTTAGGGACTAGGGTATAGGCTCGGCATTCGGAGACTCTAGACTTCGTTTTCTGACCGGACTTGAAAAAAGTGCTGTTCCCTTTCCGTGTCTGTGCTAGTCCCTAATCCCTGAGGTCTGATCGCTGGCCCCCTTACTCAAGAATTGAATCAACGCCCGATTAAACTCATCTGGACACTCCTCGTAGGGTAGATGCCCGACTCCCTGAAATACTACGCGTTCAGCGTGTGGAAAGTAGCGAGCTAGCGGCTCCATGGAGGAGAAGTAAACGGCGGGATCCCGGGTGCCCCACATGAGTAGGGTAGGAATTTGAGATAGCTTGGGCAGCAGGCGCTCGAGTTCTTTGAGATCGGCTCCCCAAGTTTGCACGATCCCGAGAGCATGATCGATCAATCCCGGCTTGGCGAGAGGCGCTCGGTATCCTTCCAGGCTCCCGGATGGAATCTTGTCGTGACTGGCATACAGCCGGGCGTGAAAAAAAGGAAATAGAGAGGGCAGAGTATCAACAGCCCATCGGAAACCTGCGGAGCCAAACGGCGTAGCGAAGAATGGCGCCATCCAGCGGCCGTGGGCTGAGTAGGGATTCACGGGCGCTACGAGTATTAGCTTTCCGATTCTGAGCTTCGCATCATCGACACATTCCGCGGCTGCGCACATTGCCACTGCTCCACCGCGGGACGTACCCAGCAGATCGAAGGAAGAGATCCCCAGCTGTTCTATGAACTTAATGACGCGCTGCGCCGTTGCACGCATCGAATGGTCAACTTTTGGCCGGTCAGAGAAACCAGCACCGAGCATGTCTGGAGCATAGACGGTGCGATAGGGCGCGAGGGCGGGCATGGTAAAGCGCCATGAGAACGAATATCCCAGAAGTCCATGCAAAAGGATCAGGGCTGGCCCGGAGCCTGCTTTGAGGTAGCGCATGCGGGCGCCTTCAAAATCCATCCAGCATTCCTGGATCCCTGTGGTCGGGGGCGCAGCTAGGTGGAATGCCTGATCAACGTTCTTCATGAAGAGACATGACAGCCAGGAAATTCTGTCGGCGTCAGGACAACTTATTCTCTACTGCCACCTTCCTAGTTAGTGAAAACAACGCCTCTGTCGCTTCACTTGGGGAGCTTCGGCTCCCCGTTTTTTGGGCTTCGGGCTTCCGCAATCCGGCTTCCGGCTCCCGAGGCGGAAATCTGCCCGTAGTTAACCGGCCCTATTATCCAAATCTACGCTGCCGCTTTTCTTCTCTTTCCTAACAGCTTCTTCAGGACGCGAATTCCCTTGTCGACGTGCTTTTCTTCCAGCAGGAACGGTGGCAGGAAGCGAACAACTGTGTCCTGTGTGCTGTTGAAGAGAACGCCCTCGGCCAGAGCTTCGTCGACGATTGGGCGCGCTGGGATATTGAGCTGAATGCCCTGGATGAATCCGCGCCCACGTATGGCCACGGCTGCCGATTTTTTCTCGACGACGTCCTTCAACTGCTGCTGAAGGTATGCTCCGACTTTGTTCACATTCTCGAGCAGCTTTTCTTCTTCAACGATCGCCAGATATTCGAGCGCCACACGGCAGGCGAGCGGACCTCCGCCGAAAGTTGTACCGTGCTGTCCGAAAGAGATCGCGTTCGCGAAGTCTTCTTTCGCGATGAAGGCGCCGAGAGGCAGACCGGCTGCGATCGGCTTGGCGATCGCAACGATGTCCGGAGTCACGCCGAAACTCTTAAATGCGAAGATCGTTCCCGTGCGGCCGAGACCGCACTGAATTTCGTCGAAGATCAGCGCTGCTTTGTGCTTGTCGGCCAGAGCACGGCATTCGCGCAGGAACTCGCTCGAGCACTCATAGATGCCGCCCTCACCGAAAATGGGCTCGAGAACGATGGCGCAAGTATTGTCATTGACCGCGGCGCGCAGGCTATCGAGATCGTTCTGCTTCACGAAGGTCACGTCTTCGAGAAGAGGCTCGAACCCTTTGCGGTGCTTGTCTTGGCCTGTCAGAGAGAGAGCTCCGAAGGTACGGCCATGATAAGAACCTTCAAGGCCGACCAGCTTGCATTTGGCTTCGCCGCCGACGCGGTGTCCGGCGAGGCGGGCGAGCTTGATGGAACCTTCGATCGCCTCAGTTCCGCTGTTCGAGAAAAAGGCGCGGTTCAATCCAGAAAGTGTGCACAGCTTTTCGGCGAGCGAACCTTGGTACTCGTGGTAATACAGATTCGAGACGTGGATCAATTTGTTCGCCTGGTCGCGAATCGTTTTGACAATGCGAGGATGCGCATGGCCCAGCGCATTTACGCCGAGGCCGGAGACGAAATCGAGATAACGTTTGCCCTCGATGTCGTAGAGAAAGACTCCCTTGCCGCGCTGCAGCACGACAGGATAGCGGTTATAGGTCTGCAGCAGATACTGCCGCTCACGCTCGGCGATTTGATCGAATGTGCTCATAGGAAAGATTGATTTTACCGGAAATCGCTCACTCGCCGAATCCGCTTATCATGAAGGAACGCATGCTTACCGATTCCGAGGCCCAACGATTTGCCAGCGAATGGATTACCGCCTGGAACTCGCATGATCTCGACGCGATTTTGTTTCACTACGACGAGAGAGTTGCGCTCACCTCTCCCGTCGCGGCGAGGCTGTTGAATGATCCTTCGGGGACCGTGCGTGGGAAGGGCGCTTTGTGTGAGTACTTCCGGCGCGGACTAGAGGCGTATCCGAACTTGCGGTTTGAATTGCTGGATGTGATGTTTGGCATGTCGAGCATCGTTCTTTGTTACAAGAATCAAAAAAGCACGAAGACGGCGGAGTTCATGGAGTTCGGTGAGAGTGGAAAAATCATCCGCGTTGTGGCGAATTACAGTGGCTAAAATTTTGGCGCTGCCGAAAGCCAGCGCCTAAAGGCGTGTTGAAATTGTGGCGACTTGTACGGCAGGCATAAATGCGTGCCCCGACACCAATCTCTTGATGCAAAACGCAGCGTTTTGGTCAATGGCTTTCCCGACGTGCAGTCAAACGCGGGCGGCTTCCCGCATTCGTTCGCGTCCCTCGTTTCTAACCTTTGATCGCGACCAACTCCACCGGTTCCATCGTGCCGGCAAGAATCGACTGATTCACATTCTTCAACATCAGCGGAGTCTTCTCTCCCATGAGGAGATTAACTGCCAGCACTGATCCGGCGGCTGCTTGTTGACGCCTCTTCTGCATGACATCGATTGCAAACTGCCGGCGGCTGCGCTGGTGTGAGAGCTTAAACCCCGCCGCTTCCAATGCGAGCCGATAATCGTCAGCGTTGGCGACGAAGCTGGTTTCGGGCGTCAGCGCCCATGGAACGGGAAATTGCAGTTCGCCGTCGGATGTGCGAATGATATCGAAGATTGCAAATCGCGCTGCGGGTTTCAATACTCGCGCCACTTCGCGAAACAATCCGGCCTTGTTCGAAACATTCATCCCAACATGAATCATGTAAGCGCCGTCGAACGAGGCAGAAGCAAATGGCATTTCCAGTGCACTGCCGCGCTGGAAGCTTGCCCTGTCATTCAGTCGAACCAGATGGGTAAGGCTCGTGGCGACCCGGATGAATTCTTCTGACAGATCAATTCCTGTAACGTGACACCCATGCTCGGCGAAATAGCGGGCGGGACCGCCGACCCCGCAGCCGACGTCCAGCAAATGCATGCCCGGACGCAGGTCCATAAAGGCCGAGAGTTCCTGAATCGATTCGCGCCCTCCCAAATGCAGGTTATCGAGCGCATCGAGGTCGTGGGGAGTTATTGAGTCAGGATTCTTCCCCGCGCTACGGACCGCCTGCAATATCTTCTCGTCCAATTGATCTTGCGTGTAATGCTCCGCTACTTGCCGCTCGATGGTCATGATGCACGATTCCCTTCAGGCAAACAGGGTAACGCACCTCGGTGGCGAATAGTAGAACGCCGCTGGAAGGCACCTAGGCGCAGGAAAACCGTTTACAGTTTGAGGTGCAAGAGCATCTTAGCGACGAGCGGATCATGTACCAGACAGTGGCTTTCGTTCGAACGGTAGGGTTGGCTTCCGTATTCTTCCTGACGGGAGTGTTAACCATTGCTGCGGCCCAGACTTCAACCGATATTGAAAGCCCTCAGCATAAGGCGTGGGACATCCTTCAGAACGCCGTCACCGCGAAGAGTACACAAGAACGCGCCGACGGAGTGCGGGCCCTGGGCTTGCTTCGCGATAATCTGCGAGCCCGCGAGACGGCGGAGGACTCTTTGAAGGATCCGAAACAGGAGGTCCGTGCGGCCGCAGCAACAGCCTTGGGCCAAATGCACTCCACCGAGTCCATCCCGAAGTTAGAAGCCGCTCTTTCGGACCAGAGGATTCCAGTTGTAATGGCTGCCGCCAACGCCCTGCGAGAACTGAAAGACAGCTCATCGGCATATGAGGTGTACTACGACCTTCTTGTGGGCGAAAGAAAAACTGGAGATGGTCTAATTGCCCGACAAATGCAAACGCTAAGAGATCCGAAACAGCTCGCGATGATCGGAGTGTCAGAGGGAGTGGGATTTATTCCATTCGCGGGAATCGGCTGGGATGCATGGCGAACGATGCGCAAGAAAGATCCAAACCCGGTGCGAGCGGTGGCGGCCTCTTACCTGGCGCATGATCCGGACCCCGCGACCGGAAAGGCGCTGGTCAGGGCCACGAACGACAAGGACTGGATCGTGCGCGCGGCAGCCATTGAGGCAATCGCACAGCGCGGCGATCCGTCACTCTTGCTCAAGGTCGAATTGAAACTTGATGATCGCCACCCCAAGGTTCGGTATACCGCCGCCGCAGCAGTGATTCGCCTGACTGCGATCGAACATGCCCGAAAATCAGAAACTGCAAAAGTTGATCGATAGCGTCTTGCCGGGCGGCGTTTCGGGCGGAAGGTATTGTTCCTTCAAAATCCTGAATCGCCCGTTTCGTTGTTGCAAGATTTTGCAAATGTTTTACTCCTTGATGACAGCGGAAATACAAACACGTCGAGCCGTGAAAAATTGTTGAAAGCCCGCGCAAACCGCGCCGGGCAAGGTTTTTGTAGGTATCCCGTTTAGATCGAAACTTCTCTAACAGACATTACAATTTACAAATTTTTCACAGCGATGAGGCGTGTGAGCGTGCTAGAATCCGCCCTGCTTCTGTGGGTGGTAATTTTCGAAGTCCAACCAAGAAAGCCAAAAGGAGTGAATCCCATGAATGATCGCTGTCGTTCTCTGGGCCTTTTTGTCGCTATTGCGGCCTTGAGTTCGCTTTGCTTTACCGTCAGCGCTTCTGCCCAGGCATATGATCCTACGGCTCGGCCCATGTATAAGGTCCTGCCAGCTCGTCCAGCTATCCAGAATTCTGCGCCTGCAGCACAGCTTCCACAGCACACCTTCAGCTACAAGTACAACAGCCAGACGATCAGCGCCGTCATCGTGGGCCCCGATCCGGCGACCTCGAATGCGACGACAACCATCCCGGTTGGAATCATTCCGATAAAGATGGTCTACGGTGCAAGCAACGGCAATAAGACGTTCGACCCAAACACCACCTACGCTGGCAAGTACACAGCGACCCAGATGGTAGCTGCTTCGCCAATGTTCAATTCGTTGTTTGATTACGTGCAAGGTGGAACCGACCTTGGAAAGACTCAGTACATCGACGCGTATGATCGAGCGAATTTCTGGGGCAGCATTCAGACGAACAATAAGTACCATCTGTTGTTCGCGAAACCGCTAATCGGCCCTGAACAGACGATTAATGTTTCGGCAGCAGAGGGGAATGTGATTGCGAATCCGTGGAGCGGGATCCCCACTGGCACGATGGATATCAATGCCTTCGACGCCCAGCTTCAAGTCATCATGAGGAAGTTCAGTCAGATTCAACCGAACGTGCTACCGATTTTCTTGACTTATAACGTTTACCTGACCGAAGGAGGTTGCTGCATCGGCGGGTACCACAGCGCGAATGGAGCGCAGCCTGGTGGTCAAACCTACGCCTATGCTACGACCGTATCGCAGGGCGTTTCGGCGGTCTTCTCCGAGGACATCAGCGCGCTCTCGCATGAGTTGGGCGAGTGGCAACTCGATCCCTTTGTCGATAACCTCGCTCCGACGCTTTGCGCTGTTCGCGGCAACTCTCTGATGGAGAATGGCGATCCGCTGGAGAATAACCCGAACTTCGGCACCTATCCGTACACGACCAGCGGATTTACGTTCCATCCGCAGGATCTGGTCACGATGCCGTATTTTGGCGCGCCGACAAGTACTTCGGTAAATGGGTTCTTCACCTTCCAGGGTGAGAGTCTGAGCGTCTGCCAGAATGGCGGGTAGTTCGACCCCGCATTAAATGATGAGGCCCATCTCGAAAAGATGGGCCTTTTTTACTTTGGCAAAAAAACACTACTCGTAGCGCAGTGCTGTCATGGGATCGACTTCGATCGCCCTTTTCGCAGGCACAGAACAGGCCAGCGTCGCAACCAGTGCGAGTAACAACGTGACAAACAAGAGCAGCATAGGATCACGGGAGCTGCCTGCCTCCCATTGTCCCAGCACTTTGTTGAGGGCCAAGGCAAGCAAGAGCCCGATAATGATCCCGGTACCTACGCTTGCCGCCGCGGATGAGAATGCAAGTTTGAGCACGTGGCCTCGCTGAGCACCGAGGGCGATCCGGATGCCAAATTCGTTGGTGCGTTGCGCTACGGCGTAAGACACAACGCTATACAGTCCAACGGCAGCCAGCGCGAGCGCCAGCAGGGCGAAGGCGCCAAACAACCAAGCGATCAATTGTCCCTGCTCGTATTCGGGTTGATCCTTGATCCAATGTTCCAAATCCTGGACCTGGCCGTTGATCTGCTGATCCGGATCGACCGAATTCACCTTCATGCCAATGGCATGCAGCAGACGAAGTGGTGGACTATCGGATCGAACCAAAATTTGAGTCCACATCCGCATCGACAACGTATAAGGAACAAATAGCTCGGGAAGAATTGAATTCTTCAGGCCATCGTCGCGTTTGTCCGCAGTGACCCCCACGATTTGCAACCATGAGTCTGCATTCTGAGCGGTGGTTACGTAGGGAGGTGCGTCCTTAATATCTGGAACGCGCAAGGAGAGACCAATGGGATCGCGATCTGCGAAGTACAGGCGTGCCATGGTCTCGTTGATGACGGCCATGTGCGCCGCGTTATGATTTTCGGTTTCGTCCCAGATTCGGCCCTTTACCACTCGAATCCGCAACAGCGG
This sequence comes from Candidatus Eiseniibacteriota bacterium, assembly GCA_035500795.1. Lineage (GTDB taxonomy): Bacteria > Acidobacteriota > Terriglobia > Terriglobales > Acidobacteriaceae > Sulfotelmatobacter. Next base: position 11,290 of record DATJWZ010000321.1, read on the forward strand.
AAAATATCCAGGGCTTACGAAATTCACGCGAACTTTCTGATCTTCCCGCCGCGGCTGGCCGAGGATCTCGATCCCTGTCTGCCATCCATTCGAGGGCGGGGTTGCATTGGTGGAGATGGCCGTCATAGTCACCCCGGGAACGGTTGCAGCTTTACTGTGCAATGCTTCGAAGTAGGCCAGGCGCGCATTCCAGTTAGGATATGCACCCTCATGCACGGGGATGCCGACCGACATCACGTTGACTGGATCGTAGCCCAAAGGAGTATGCACCAAACGCAGGAACCCCTTCATCGCTGCCGCTGCGCCGACCAGCATCAGCAACGTGAGGGCGGCCTGCGCAGCAATTAATAAGTTGTGCGTCATGCTTCCTTGCACAACACCGACAATCTTGCGCGTGCTCGACTGCATGACCTGGCTCACTTCCGGTCGCGAAATTCGCAGTGCAGGCCACAACCCAAACAGGATGCCGGTCATCAACGCCACGATCACGCTGAATGCCAGGACGGGAACGTTGATCTGAATCGCTGCCTCGTGAGGGAACGAAAATTTTGGTAGCAGCGCGACCATGATGGCAAGCAAACGATATGCAAACAGCACGCCGAGCGTGGCGCCAGCGAGGGAGAGGATCAGGGATTCGGTCAGCAGTTGCCTGATAATCCTGGTCCGCTGCGCGCCGATCGCAGTGCGCACGGCCATCTCATGCTGACGCGCCGTGCCTCGAGCCAATAGCAGGATTGACACGTTGCCGCATCCGATCGCTAATAGCAGGGCAACCGCGCAGAAGAGCAGGTACAACGTCCCTCCCAGCCGCTTCACGAAATCTTCATTCAACCCGATTACGTGAAACTGGAAATGGTCGCTAGGAAAGTGCGTAGGGGACTCTTTTGCAAACTGCTGGATCAGCGGCAACAAAGCTGCATCCGCCTGCTTGTGAGTCACGCCCGGTTTCAAACGAAGGCCGACGTAATATGACTTGACCGGATCCTGCGTGACTTTCAACGGAAGATACACATCTCCGTCGCCCCAGGTAAAGCGCGCAGCGGCCACACCCACGATCGTGTAGTTCTTGCGCACCAATTGCAGGTTCTGACCGACTACGCCAGGGTCGGAGTTGAAATGCCGTTGCCAGAATTTATAGCTGAGCACCGCAACTGGTTGCGGCTCTTGCCCGTCGATGGCGTCGGACGGAACAAGTCCCCGCCCCAGCGCCGCAGGAACACCCATGAACAGGAAAGTGTTGGAAGTCAGGTAGACACCCTGTACATCTTCAGGAAGATCGTGCCCGGTAACCGTTAAGTTCCAGTCATCTTCCATGAACGCATCTTCCACCACCGGCGATTTTCGGATTTCCTGCCACTGCGCTCCGGTAAGCCCAAAGCCTCTTTCCTGGTTAGAGCTGTCCCACAGCCTCATGTGCGCCATTCTGTCGGGGGCGGCATAGGGATAGGGATTGATCAAAATGGCGTACACGACGCTGAATACAGCCGTCGTCGCGCCAATCCCAAGGGCAAGAGAAACAATGGCGGTCACTGAAAAACTGGGACTCTTGAACAATTGTCGCAAGCTGTAACGGAAGTCCTGCAGCAAAGTCTCCATTTGGAGTGTCCTTAAGAAAGGTTTGGTAAAGAGACTGCACGCACTTCGCCAATTCACGAGAACGGAAATCATTCAATTCGCCGCAGAAAACAAATGTCTGGTGGAGCATGTTTCGTCCAATCGTGCGGCGGAGTGTCCACCTTCGGACAGACGTTACAGAACGATGTCGGATAGCCAATCGGAAGCTACAAAAAAGGCGTCGGTTCCGCTGGGGATTTCGGAAAAATCTAATAAAGCGGTTTCTCACCTTCGGGCCGTGTTTTCCATCGGCGGTGCACCCACAGCCACTGATCGGGATATTGCCGAACGTAGTCCTCAATCACTTTGGTGAATCGTTGAGTGTTCGCGATGATGTCAGCTTCCAGGTTGCCGGTGCGCACTAACTGTATCGCCGGATCAAAGCGAAGCCTGTACTTGCCTAAAGATTCGTCCCAGATTGTGAAGCCCGGAACCACTGCGGCATCGGTTCTCAATGCAATGCGCGCGAGGCCGCTGGCGGTACAGGCCTTGATGCCAAAGAAATCTACGAAGACTCCTTGCGGCGGCGTCATGTTGGTGTCCATCAAGATCCCGACGGTTTCACCACATTTCATGGCCGCAAGCAATCCACGGATGAAATCGTCCTTGGGAACAACTTTATTGCCGTGCATGGTGCGGTACCGCTGGAGCAAACGATCGAGGTAGGGATTGTCCATGGGCCGCATCACGATGTTGACCCAGTGTCCGTGCAAAGAATGGGCGAAGGCCGAAAGCTCCCATCCTCCGAAATGGGCGGTTACAAAAAGCACACCCTTGCCACGGGCATAGGCTCGCTCGTAATTCTCGAGGGCATCGTAGACTACGACTTCGTCGATGTTCTGCGGCGTGTATCGGGGAAATTGGCAAAGCTCGGCGAGCTGCCGCCCGAGAGAGGTGAATACTCCACGAAGGATTTTCTTGCGCTCGGCGATGCTCTTTTCCGGGAACACCATCTCCAGGTTGTGCATCCCAACTTGCCGGAGTCGAACATGAAAGACGTAAACCAGCTGGGCAATGCCGATGGCGACGCCCCGGGCGAGGCGTCGCGGCAGAATGCCCATGATCTTCAGGAACGGCCACGCAGCCGCGTATTCGAGTTTGCGCCGCATTCAGAAAGAAAAACTTTAACATGCAGCGAGCATGTTCTCCGACGGCTTCAGGTTCGAATGGTAAAGTTCTGAAATGCGAACCAACCGCTCCGTGCCCCCTTGTGCCGTGATACCCGTGCTGATTTACCCAGATCCCACTGTCGCAGCGGATTGGCTCGGAAAGGCTTTCGGCTTCACGATCCGCCTGTGCATCGCCAATCACCGTATACAGATGAAGGCCGGCGACGGCTGCTTCACCATCGCCGAAGGAAATGTTTCGCCCGACAATTCCCATATCATTCAGGTTCGCATTGAAGATGCTATTGGTCACTGTAAGCGGGCTAGAGAGAACGAGGCAATTATTCTGACCGAACCTAAAGACCAGCCTTATGGCGAACGCCAATACAATGCGCAAGACTTTTACGGGCATCGTTGGGACTTTACCGAAACCATTCGCGATGTTGCTCCGGAAGAGTGGAGCAACGGTGCATTTCATCTTGAGCAGACCTGACGCGTTCCCAGCCTCGCGGCGGCAAAACAGCCCAAAAATGGAAGCGACCACTTCGCCAAACTGCTCAAGGACATTTGACAGACTACCCGTGTCACTCTTGTCGCGGTCCCGTTGCTGCATCGTTCTTGAATCGCGCTCGGTAGGCATACAAAACTGCGAGCAAAGGCGCGGCCACGAGCACTCCCCAGAATGGCCAAAGCACTCCGAGCACGATCGGCGCAAGAACCGATGCCCAGATCGGCACTTTAGCCGTTCGTCTCATGATGTAAGGCTGGAGCAACAGCCCGTCGAACATCGCGATGACGGCGTAGAGCACGAGCACGCCAAGAGGGTGCTCCCAGTCAATCCATTTGATCGTGGCAGCGACGACGGGCCCCAGTGAGCCCAGGATGGGCCCGAGGTGTGGCACGATCTGAAGCACCGCAGCAAGCAGTGCCCAGAACGGGGCCAGCGGGACATGCAGGAAGTGAAGTCCGATGAACCAGAGTACCCCGACAGCCAGAGAGTCCTGGAGTTGGGCGACAGCCCAGTTCTTGAGCGCGCCGCCGGTGGTGCGTAGGTGATCTCCGAAATCCATCATTCGATGCTGCGCAACTCTGTGATACCGCATCTTCGAGTTCGCGCTACATTCAGATAGGAGAACCTTAGCATGCGGGAAGGAGGGATTTTGAGCGCTATCGCCGGGTGTTTCGTCAGGCAAGGCGGGACTTATATAATTTTTCGCTATAAAACTTATCCGAGCGTGACAAGCATCACAAGCTACCACAAGCACTCTGGGAGGCTATATGAAGCATTTTGCGGTGGTGATTGTGGTTGCCGGAAGCCTGTTCGGCTACGCTCAGACAAAGGATCACCTTAGAGGGAAGATCAAGGGTAGCGTAACAGATCAGAATGGGAACCCTATCTCCGCTGCCACAGTCTACGCGGTCCCGCAGGGCCTCACACTCAACGACATTACACCACGATCGGTCAAGACTGATGGGAATGGTGCGTTTGATTTTCGCGACGGTTTCGAGTTGGAAGAATACAAACTCTATTCGCGAAAAGATGAAGACTCTTATTTTGACCCTTTCGATGGCTTTTACGCAGACTCGAAATCCGAAGCTCCGGCGGTCAATCTAACTCAAGATCATCCTTCGGCAACCGTTACTGTGAAGATGGGCGAAAAAGCTGGAGTGGTTGTCGGGAGGGTGATCGATGCCGACACCGGTGCGGTTTTGAAAGCGCGACTATATTTCTATGACGGTCAGGGCCATGGCCATCGCTTTGATTCGGCTGTTGATGGCAGGTATCGCGCACTGTTACCGCCGGGGAAGGATATAAGGCTGATGGTCACGGTCCTGTCGCCGTCCTCTGAAAGGACCCAAATCCCGGTTGCTCCTTCGCTGCGGCTTGAACAGGGACAATTTATTTACATGGACATCCCGGTCGCTAAACAATAAAAGCCCATTCTCCAACGTGTGGTCACGTTCGAGTGCCTCGCGTTTATTGTCGTAGCATCGCGATTAGACTCATAATCGTTAGGCTCGAAAGGCGAACTCACTATTTCGCCGCTTCCTGCGCCCACTTCGCCAAGCTGCTCAAGAATTCATGCGCGTTGGCTGGAGGCTCGATTTCTCCGGTCAGAGATGCTTTTGACGTCACCATGTGGCCGTAGAAATCGCGCGTGGAGCTCTTGTCGAAATTGACTCTCGCGCCGTTCAGGCTGACGCCAGCGAAAACGCCACGGGCTCGCGAATATGTCAGCACCTGCGCTTTCAACTTCCAATCGGTGTTGCCTTCGGCGTGACGACCGACCGGACCAGCCGCCACCGACGCATCCGCCCCTAGAGCAAACTGACTCGAGAGCAGATGCTGCATGCCGTCGTTGTTCATGATGAGCATGACCAGATCGACCGCCTGTCCGCCGAGCTGAAATCCGAAGCTCCCACCCGCGATCGTGAAGAACGCCGGCGCACTCCATCCCTTCGGAGTGCGGCAGCTGGCGATGCCCCGCCCGTACTTTCCGCCGAAGATAAATCCGCCCTTCAGCATCGAGGGCACGACGGCAACGCACTCCGCATGGCCTAATACGTCTTCGGGAATGCCCTTATCTGGTGCCGCCTGTATTTCGTTGAGTACATCGGCCGAAGCCTGTACGCGATCGACAGCCTTCGAGTCCTTTGATTGTTCGTCAGCCGCAAACGAAACACCGCACAACGACACGAGGAGAGCCAGAACTGCGAGTTTTCTCATTGTCCTCACCACAAAACTATCCGGGAATCTATTAGTTGGATTGTAAATGAACGTATCGTGTTGCCACCGGTCGCGCGTAACTTCTGTGGTGCGACAATGGTTTCCGCAAAGGAGGAACTACGCGCCCGTGTCCCACAGTTTTCGTATTGTGCGCAAAACCAAAATCTTCGATCCCGCCAACGGATTCGGATCGCTCAAGAATCCCGGAAATGTTACCGATTGCACGTTGGCCCAGCGCGACGGCCAATGGTGGATGTATCTGGCCGGCACCGTCTTTGGCATTCCTGGCATTCATCTCTTCAGCGCCTCGTTGCCAGATGGGGCTCCGCTGGCAGCAACTGGCTGGAAGCTCACTCCGGATTCGAACGATCCCTCAAAAATCGCTCTGCTGGCTCCGCAGATCGCGAGTGCACCGTGGGATTTGAAAGGTGGGCGCCATTGTCCGTCGTATGTCAAAGGCTGGGATCCCGACCGGAACTCCTGGGTGGAACGAATTTATTACGCTGGCGGAGCCGATCAGGTTTGGGGGCCGTACACCATCGGATATCTCGAATGGGACGGCTGGAGGTGGATCGAGCAGTCAGAGCCGGTTTTCAGGGCAGAAGAACCTTGGGAGCACGGCAGCGTGTACGAACCGAACCTGATCTACGCCGGCGGAAAGTGGAAGATGTGGTATGTCGCTGGTTCGAATCAGGAGGATTATCTAGTCCACGGATACGCCGAAAGCCCCAATGGCCGCGACGAGTGGAGAAAGCACGAGGTCTTCGCTCCGCCTGAGGCCAAGATGTTCGATTTTCGTCCCATTCAAACGCAGGAAGGGTTTGAAGCTGTCTTCTCCAGAGTATGGCTGGCTCAATCGGAACCGTCATCAGAGACCGGTCTTTGGTGGTGCCGCTGCGACCGTGTGTCAGGCAATCTCGCGGAGTGGGGCGAGCCCATCCAGATCATGAGCGCTGAAAACTGTGGCTGGCATTCGGGACCGTGGAGGCCGGCAGTAAGCTACAGCGAGTCCAACCCAAAATGCATGTTCATTTTCTTCGACGGCATCTACAGAAAAAACGAATCAGGACCTTTTCCGTTTGCCTTTACCCTGGGCTGCCTTGAAATTGAGTGGTTAGAGTCTTAGCCGAATGCCTGTTCTGCTGATTTTCTGCGGAAGGAAATTAAGACAAAAAAATGCGGGGCTGAAAGCAGTGACCCTAATCGCCACTCTCAACCCCGTCTCCCAGGTTCTGTGGTAGGTGAAGCGAGTATGCGTGAGGTGGGTGGAAGTGCCAAGATTACGAAGGTAAGTGAACTGCTGATTACTGGAGGCTTCGAGCCGCGAGCGACGAACTACGAGTTCTTAGATGTCAGCTGATTTGCCCTACCTCAAGAACCCTCTTCGAGCAGTTTGCTCGAAGCTCGTAGCTCAAAGCCCGCAGCTCAAACTTATTTCGTAGTGACCAGTGAGTGCGTAATCGCATGCACCGAGAGCGCGATGCGGTTCTGTACTCCGACTTTGCGCATCAGTTTTGCGACGTGCGCTTTCACAGTGCGCTCTTCAATTCCCAACTGGCCGCCGATCTCTTTGTTCGAACGTCCGGCGACTAGCATCTCAAGAACTTCTTTTTCGCGGTCCGTAAAGGTTACGCGGCCTGCCGGGAAGATGCGTCCGGGAGCCGAAGATACGCGTTCGATGAACATCGAAAGCACTCTGCGCGGCGCCCAAACCGATCCCTGGTTCACAACACGAATAGCCTGCGCGAATTCAGAGGGCGTTGCCGCCTCGTCCACGTAGCCTTTCGCGCCGGAGGCGATGGCTTTCAGAATGGTCTCTTCATCCATGCCGGAGCCGGTGACGATGATCCGCAGATCGGGACGAGTCGCTTTCAGGCTGGCCATCACGTCAAAAAGGTTTTGCCCGGAACGATTGCCGAGCAGGATGAGATCGACGCCTTGCAGCGTGCTGATCTCAGGCAGCGCCGCCGAGATGAGCTCGAATTCGGGTTCCGCATCGAACAACGCGCGGAATCCGACGAAGCGCAGAGGATCGCTTTCTACAACCGCGATTTTTATCACTGGTTTTCTGGCGACAGCTGCTTTCATAGTTTTCCCTGTGGGCCGAAATTCTTCTACTCAGCATAGTAATAATTCGTCACGATGCAAAGAGAAGGTGACCGAAGGGAAATTACGGGAGTAACATGAGTTGGCTGAATTCCAGTCCACCACGGAGGCACCGAGACACGGAGACACCCTTATGAATGTCTCTGTGGCTCTGCGCCTCTGTGGTGGATCGGAAATTCGTACAAACGCATAGAAACGGGGTCCGAATGAAGCGTCGTGTACTTCTGATTTCTGTTTTCTTACCGATATTTGCCACGTCCCTCTTCGCTCAGCTTCCAGCGGATTACTCGCGCCCGGAGCAGAGCGCACCCGGTATACCTCCTTCTAGCTACACCCCGAAGTACAAAGGCGATCCATCGCGTTCGAACTCAGAGTTCGACGCATTGGC
>DATJWZ010000322.1:0-14459 GCA_035500795.1 Candidatus Eiseniibacteriota bacterium
AGTCGATTGCATTCACTCACGTCTGCTGAGCTGGCGGATTGTCTTCTGCGGACCGAGAACATAGGGACTCATTCTCAGTCACCCCGCGAAGTGATCCTCCGTGGCTGACGAACCAGATCGCCAATTCCGTACGGTTACTCATACCGGTTTCATCGAACACATCACGCAATCTGTTCTTAATAGTCAGTTCTGAAGTGCCCATGCTCGCTGCAATCTCGTCGTTCTTGAGTCCCTGTGCAACCAATCGCGTGATTTCCTGTTGCCGTGAGGTCAATTGGCCGCGAAAAACTTGGGTGTCTGGCACAGCGAACATCATGGCAAGTTTTGTACGCTTATATCCCCCCCGTATCTGCCAACGAAGAAACATTCTATTAAAGTGGGCTTTGACTGTTCTTGCTGCAATGCCTAGCTGGTCTGCTATTTCTTGGTTATCGCATCCCGCAAGCAGCAACTCCACGATCTTCTGTTGCTTCGGCGTCAATATGCTTGTCAATGGCATCTGGCGTTCATCCTTATGCTTGGCAACGGGCTTCCAGCCTCTGGAAACGGCTTTTCGCGTCTAACTTGTTCGGCTCCGCTGGAGTGCCTTACATTCTGTAGTCGCAGTTATTGGGAGGATCTCTTCCCGTAGCTCCTGAACCTATCGCGCGCAAGGAACCATTATTTCACTGCTGAGACAAGGGGACTTGCGAGACTGTGTACTTTAAGCCGCTACTGCGATGTAATGAAACTGGCAGGTCTGGCAGATCAGTATGTCAAACATGTTTGAATTCCCAGCGTGTGTTCTATCAGTATGACTCCTCTTTATTTATTGGCTGTAGTCGTACGTACTCACACACTCAGTAAAGTCCTGTGCTACTGAATTCTTCATATTCCTTGTGGCCAATGACAAATTCTGAACAAACTGGCATTCTGTGGAGTTTCCGTCTGGTGATGGAAGAGTCCACAATAGCGTTAACTACTCCAACACTAACCTCCTTCAGAGCCGCTCTTAGACCTGGGATCAAGGGCGGCATTTTCAATACCATGACCTACCACATGGCTGGGTAATTGTATGATCATGGCCGGAGACTAGAGGCGGGCTGTTTCACTCAAATGGGTCACCTGGTCGTGACGGGTTGTATTGCGTTTGAATCTCATACGCCGCTCCACGTCGAGCACAAACCCAGTTTGTAACTATCGGGAGGATGTGGCCGTGGAAACTATCCACTAGCGCTCGTAACCAAATCCGGTCCGAGCGCAAACTATGCCGAAGGTGATCGTGACTTCATGAAGATCAATGAGCAAGAAAGGGGGATCTCACGGCAGGATTCTGCAAGCGTCTTGTGGAGAGCGCGTCAGCCGGCCATGGCACGGCGTTCGCCAATTCTGAGGGGAACGCGAGCGCGGATCGTGGTGCCAGCCCCGGGTTTCGATTTCACAGAAAACTCACCGTGCACCAATTGCAGCCTCTCACGCATGCTGATCAGCCCCAGGCCATGGCGTGTAAAAGCATCTTGTTCTTCAAAGCCCGATCCCGTATCCGACACTGTAAGCTCGATCGACTCCGCGGTACCATTCAGATCCACTGTGAAACTGCGAACCCCGCTATACTTCACAGCGTTTTGCAACGCCTCCTGTAGAACTCGGAACAGGCAAAGAGAGACTTCCTTGGATAGCGTGCCCGGGATTTCCGAATGGTTGTACTGAATCTCAACTTTCATCTGTTCTGACAGTTCCTTGCAGAAGCTGTTGGCCGCTCCGGCGAGGCCCAGATATTCAAGCTTCGACGAATGCAAGCGATGGGAGAGACCTTGCACGTCCCTGGCAATCTCGGTGATACGCTCTTGCGCATGGCGAACCTTCTCGCTGAGCGGCTCGGTGGGAGGAGAGTGCTGACCCCATCGATCCAGTTCGACCGCCAACAAAGCGAGACGCTGATTGATATCGTCATGAAGCTCTCGGCCAATCCAGGTCCGTTCCTCTTCGTGGGCTTCGATCAACCTGCGGCCTATGGTGGACATGGCTTCGTCGGCGAGCTTTCGTTCGGTGATGTCGATGCAACACCCGATGTAGCCCGCGAAGGTGCCATCCGCGTTGAATCTCGGTACGCCAGTATCCAAAACCCAGCGGTACTGCCCATCATGTCGCCGGAACCGATACTGCATTTCAAACGACTCTCTTCGGTCGAATGCTTCCGTGTAGGTTTGCAGGCAGGGGCGTAAGTCGTCCGCGTGAACACCCTCGGTCCAACCGTCGCCAAGCTCCGCTTCAAGTGGGCGACCGGTGAAGTCCAGCCATGGCTTGTTGAAGTAACTGTATTTTTGGTCCGTTCCGGCCGTCCAAATCATTACCGGTGCGGTGTTTGCAACCAGCCGGAAACGCTCCTCGCTCTCACGCAGTTGAACCTCCACCTGGCGGCGGCCCGTTAAGTCCACGAACTTTATTAGATTGGAGTCTTCGAAGGCAGCAAAGTGAAATTCTATGTGGCGATACGAACCATCCTTGCAGCGAACACTCGCCTCTAACGGTTCAATGTCAGTTTTTTCCATTACAGCTTTTTCCACGCGACGTTGCCATTTTCCTCTGATCGTTTCCCGGTACTCTTCATCGGGGTACGCAAGAGGCCACCAGTGGTCTTCGTCTGGCACGTCTTCAATGGTGTAGCCGAATAGTTCCGAAAACTTCATGTTGATCAGCTCGATCTGACGCTTCGTTCCGCGGGTGACTACCATGGCTACTGGCGAGCGGAGGACCACTTCTCTACTGTACCTCTCGCTCTTTCTCCTTCTCGTTCGCTGCCATGCGAGCGCCAAAATGAGTATTGCTTCCCCCAAGAACAGAGCAACGCCGCCAATGATGTACCACTTGTAAGATTCCCAGACCGTGAACTGGCGATTCAGCACGATGCTGCCGGGAGGAATTTCCTTTTCCACTAACCCCCAGCGCTTGATGGCTCGCCAATCGAACATAAAGTCGGTTACGCCTCTTGCCCTGGGGATGTCCTGCGGCTTTTCCCCTCGGAGGATCCTCAGCGCCATGCTTCCAGCCACTTTCCCTTGCCCGTTGAGGCTTGAAAGATAGCCACCCACTTCTCCATGGTTTATGTAAATGTCGAATAAACTAAAGACCGGCGCATTCGCTGCGGCGGCAATCATGGGGCCTGTCTCGTTCGATTTGAACTTGACTCCAGCCGCATCCTGCGAATATGAGGTGAGAAGAACCAGAGAGTGATTCGGCAAGTGCCTGAGATGCTCCAGCAGATCCGGCATAGCGAGATTTGTCACATACGCAATGTCGAGATGGTCTGAGAAAGCTTCTAGTTCTTGCTTGACGAAGGCTAACTGCGCTTTGTCGAAAGGCGCTACACCCCCGTTTAAAACAATCACGTGCTTCGTGTTTGGCTGGAGGCGCAAGGCTACAGCCAGAGTCTCGGCCGGTCGCTGATCATTTTCGACACCGGTAAAGTCAGAATCAACAACTGAAGAGCCCGGCGCAATTAGAGTTGGCAGGCAGAAAACAATGGGAATTCCCGGGAAGACTCTTTGATGCACCTCCTTGATAAATTTGAGCGGGGTGGGCCCGACCGTGATAATTACATCTGGCCTGTGATTCTGATACTTCCGAACGTAGAAATCGCGAAATTCGTGCTGGACCGCCGGATCGGGGAACAACGTGGTATCAAAGAACTCGGAATAGAACTCAATGCTATAAGGTGAATCATTCAGCGCAGATTGGATTCCCTGATCGATGATGGCGATCCCGGGATAAGAAGGGCCCACCTCGTTCAGAATCAGAATCCGTCGAACTTCCTTCGTCTGTGCCGCTGCAAACGGGTGCAACGAGACAATGCACGCAAGCGTCGCAAGCAACACGCGGAGGGAAAGTGCACACTTCATGGCTCGGCCAGGTAGTCCAAACGTATGCGGACCCACGCATAGGCAGGGTACGACGGCTGGGGTGTCTGCGGTCATCACCGATTCCTCAGACGTAGGCAAAGTACTCCAATAGCGGGACCGATTCAAGAACTTTCAACGTATAGGCAGCGTGGATACTGGTAAGACTGACAGGTCACGCTAGTCAAAGTACGAGGCACCATCCTGAGACTCTTACTCTGCGGTTGAGTATCTGAGGGCAACGCCTTACTCTGTTCGGAACTGGCCATGGTAGTGTCCAGTAAAAGAAAGGCAAAGTTAGAAGTCAGCGGCTCGGCCGTGCACTCCGTAGCCGCACAGACCTCGCGCGAAGGATCGTCATGAGTAGTGGTTCACATGAACATCATACGCTTTGGCGTCGCTGCGGGTTGCTGCCTTTGGTTGCTCTGACTTTTGTGGTGCTCTCCTACCGAACTATGTACGGTCAGACCGTCGCCACCGGAGGACTCACGGGCGAGACACTGGACCCCTCCGGAGCTGTGCTCCCGGGTGTCATTCTCCACCTTACAAAACAAGGTGGTTCTGAAGAGAAGTCTGCAACTTCGGACAACACTGGCCGATTCGATTTCTTATTACTGCAACCTGGGACGTATGTGTTGCGGGCAAGCAAGGCTGACTTCAAACCTGTGAGTCGACCGGACATTCATGTTTACGTAACCGACACGATTCGGCTCGAACTTCATCTCGAACTCACGAATCGAGTCGAACAGGTGCAGGTTTCAGCCGATTCCCGAATGGTTGAACTCGATGCCTCTGCACTGGGAAGAGTGGTGAACCACGACACAGTGAGCGCCTTGCCATTGGTAACAAGAAACTTCACCCAGATAGCCGGGCTTTCTCCGGGAGTAACAACCGGAGTTTACAACGCCGGAGAACTTGGAACCGGGGCCACAGCACTCTCACAAATCGGGAAATCCAATGATGGGATTTTCGCGCACGGAGCACGATCCTATGACAATAACTGGCAATTGGACGGAATCAGCGTCAGTGATGTCCAGGGTTCCGGCTCGATAAGCGGGGGGATTCCCATTCCCAATCCGGACATGCTGGAAGAATTCAAGGTGCAGACTGGAATTTACGATGCATCATTCGGGCGTGGTGCGGGAGCGAATGTCAGCGTGATCACGAAGTCGGGTAGCAACGAATATCACGGGACGATTTTCGAGTTTTTACGCAACGATGTTCTCAATGCCAACGATTACTTTTTGAACATGACCGGCCAGCAGCGCCCCAACCTTAAGCAGAACCAGTTCGGATTTGCGGGCGGCGGACCGATAAAAAAAAACAAATTGTTTTTCTTTACCTCCTATCAGGGCACGCGGCAGGTGAACGGAACAGCTGCCGGCCAAGCCCGGATTGCTTGTACCGCAACCTTGAGCGAACCACCGCTCACCAATGACAGATCGGCCATGACCCTTGGGAAACAATTCGGCGGCTTAGAAGGTGCATTGGGAGGCGTCGCGATTAATTCTGACGGATCGAATATCAATCCCGTCGCTCTGGCTCTCTTGAATTTCAAATTGCCCGACGGCAGCTTTCTGATTCCGACACCTCAAACGGTTGATCCCTCGAAACCGTTTACCAGCAGCGGTTTTTCAGCCTTCACGCAACCTTGTAACTTCGCGGAAGATCAGGGATCAGGGAACCTCGACTACGTGGTTTCGCAGAAAAGTCAACTCGCAGCACGATTCTTTGTTGCACACACCGATCAGTTGGTAACTTTCCCCGGCGGTGCCTTCACCGCGGTGGGTAACACGCATGGGTTCGATAGCCATGGCAGTTCCGAGTTCGTTGTGTTCTCGCTCGCTCACACCTACATGCTAAGTAATGCCTCGCTCAACCAAGTAAGGATTGGCTTCGTTCGTACAAGCACCAAAATGGAGGCCGATGCCCCATTCAAATGGTCCGATGTCGGAGTATCTGAAGGCGAAATGAATAAGAACAATGAACTGCCGAGCCTCAATATTCTTGGCTCCCTTAGCATGACCAGTGTGGTTCCTCGAACTTATACGCAAAACAGTTTCGTCTTTAATGATGTTCTTGGTTTTCTTAAACACTCCCATGCCGTGAAAGTCGGTGGCTCGCTTACCCGATTGGAAGATAATCTTGACTTCGCCGGATTTGGATCATTCGTGCAGTTTCTCAGCTGGCCCGACTTTCTGCTTGGCCTCGATGGAAGCGGCAACGGGACGGGAATGTTTAGCAATGTTTATGCATCGTCTGACATCTTCGGGCTGTTGAATCGCGAATTTGGAGTGTGGGAAGGCTCGGCATTTATGCAGGATGACTATCGGATCAGGCGGTCGCTGACACTAAATCTCGGCGCGCGCTACGAACGATTGGGGCAATTCGGCGACTCGCTAGGGAGGAACTCGAGTTTTGATTTCAACAAGACGGATGCTAACCCACCGCCAACTGGGAGTCTCGCCGGCTACATCGTCTCCTCCAATTTCCCGGGCGTTCTACCTTCCGAAGTAGCCCGTGCGAACAATACGTTTGGAACATTCGGTGATGGGCAGAACGCTATCTCTCCTCGGATCGGCTTCGCGTGGCAAATTTTGCCAACGACCAGTCGGCTAGTGTTGCGAGGAGGGTACGGCATCTACTACTCCAGGCCAACAGGGAATGCCGCGACTCAATCCGTGTTGGCTGCGCCATTTTCTGCGACCCGAATCAACACCGGACTGACAAACGCGGGCGCGACATTTCAAGCACCCTTTGCACAGCCTTTTCCGACGCCGACGTCATTTCCGATGTTTGTACCTTATTCTCCGACCACCACGTCTTCGGTCAATACTCTAGCCCCAAATTTTCGCCCGGCAATCGTCCAACAGTTCTCATTAAACGTCCAGGGAGAATTAGCCAAGGACTTGTTGCTGGAGGTCGGGTATGTCGGCGCCAAGGGAACACATCTGCAACGCTTCCGTTCCCTGAATCAAGCGATGGCCGCATCCCCACAGAATCCGATCAGGGATGTCACGTCGAACACGTTGGCCAACATTGCGCTACGGGTTCCCATTCTGGGGATACGTCCCGATTCACTTCGCGAGATGGAATCTGCTGGGAACTCCTGGTATAACGGGCTCGAAGCTAGCTTGACCAAGTCCCTGAGCCATGGCCTTCAATTCTTAGCTTCCTACACCTTCTCCAAGATTCTGGACACTGACGGTGCCGACATCAACTTAACGTCGTCCGGAAATGCGCTGACGCTGGGAGATCAAAACTCCCCCAGGCAGCGATGGGGACGAGCCAGCACCGACCGGACTCATCGATTCGTTCTTAGCGAAACATGGAGTTTGCCCAGTCCGTCCGCCGGACTCCGGCGGGCGATTCTCGGAGGGTGGGACCTTGCCTCTATAGTTACGATTCAATCTGGCAGTTCTCTGACCATCTCAGACACCAATGCCAACAACGTTTTCGGAATGACCGCGGACCGGGCGCAACTGAGTGGCAGCTGCTCAAAGGGCCAGTTGGTTAGGGGCGGGTCATTGGAATCGAAGTTGAGCAGCTATTTTGATGCCGCCTGTTTCACGAATCCGCCGATCATCGGTGCGGATGGCATCGGCACCGGATTTGGGAACAGCGCGACTGGAATCGTAGACGGGCCAGGTCAGGCGAACATAGATCTCGCCTTGTCAAAGAGCATTGCATTGAATTGGCCGCACGAGAAAAGCAGTCTTCAAATTCGGGCCGAGTTTTACAACGCTCTGAATCATCCGCAATTTGCGCCGCCGGACACTAATTTCACATCTCCAACTTTCGGCGTTATCAGCAGCACGGCGGTCAGTGCGCGCGTGGGTCAGTTAGCAGCTAAGCTGGCGTTTTAGACACCGAGAAAAGAGAGCGCAAGGAGCAGCGCCCGAAACGGCACCGCCGTTGTTCCCCGGATTGATCTCCTACAACTCTATCTTTACCATGCGGGGCGCACTGTAGGTTCCTTTGCTCAAGACGGCCTTTTTAGAGTTGGCTCCTCTAAACAATTGCAATAAGCGCTATCACTTCAGACAGTTGCTGCGTTTCTTCCACCAGCTTTATGGTTCAAAGATGCTTTTATTAGGCGGCATTCCATGTCATTCCTCTCCCATGACGAGGAAATCGACCCAGCGAATAACCGCTGGGCGGTTCGTTTTGCTAAGTAGCCGAAAGTAAGTCCGGCTGAACTATGAACCTCTACCCGAAAGGGAAAGATGTTGAGGATGTCGCCTGCGACGCAAGTCACCACACACATCGGCAGGGTCCGACGAGCTGCCTGAAAGGGTTCACACGTGGCATATCTCCGGGGATGGTGGACTCGATGCTTTTAACATTGGAGCTTCTGCGTAGCTGTCACGCAGGATATGGATAGGCTTTAATTACGATAAGACGTTGCATTCGGAAAGTGACATCTGACACCCAAGGACCCGAAGCCGAGCAATACCCAGAAGCGCGCAATCGGCGGCCCCACATACTTAAGGAGAGCAGTATGAGATTCCGAATAATTACTTTAGGCCTCGCTGTGATCCTGCTCGCTGAAGGGTTGGCGAGCGCCGGAGATTCGCCCGACAAAAAACGCGAAAAGACTCGCAAAATGGCGGGTCAAACACTGCAAGAATTGTACAAAGATGCACCCGGAGCCAAAGCGGCTATCGAAAAATCTGCCGGATACGCCGTCTTCAATAACATGGGAACGAACCTATTGCTTTTGAGTACAGCACGAGGCTCAGGAATCGCCGTAAACTCGCAGACCAAGCAGGAAACCTTCATGAAGATGATTTCGGCCGGCGCCGGTCTGGGGGTGGGAGTAAAGGACTATCGGGTAATCTTCTTGTTCGAGAACGATAAAGCGCTATCTCAGTTCCTCGACTCGGGCTGGTCGGGTTCAGCACAAACTGATGCCGCAGCCAAAGCCGGAGACAAGGGCGGAGCTTTCTCGGGAGCAGTCGAAGTTGCCCCCGGCGTTTGGGTCTATCAGATAACCAAGAATGGTCTTGCCCTCCAGTTGACGCTGCAGGGTACGAAGTACTACAAGGACGACGACCTCAATAAATTATAGCTCCTCGTCGCGAGCGTAAGGCTAGGTGATCGTGTCTTGCAGGAGCAAGAGGATGGGTGCGCCACAGTGGTGGACTCGCCCTGGTTGTTATAGCAGATCGTCATTGCTCTTAAACCCCATCCTTTTGTGGCCACTCGTTCAAGTCTGGAGTATGAGTGCGGTAATCGCCGGTTACACCGGTGTCCTCTAGATACACGTGGATTTACATGTCCGAGGCTTAGCCAGTCAACCGTTGGGCCATCCTCACAATTTGAGTTTTACCGTGCTTGAGCAAAAAGGCGGCAATGTTGCGTCGAGGAGAAAAGTATGAATCTTAGAAGGTACTTCGCGCTCCCAGTACTTGTTCTCGGTTCAGTCCTAAGTACAAGTGCACAAGAAAACTCGACACAGGTAAGCGTTTCGTCAGTCGTTACCTGCGTTTCTACAGGTGGTCAGCGGCAGCAGTGTGCCGCCGATACCAGTGCGGGCGTAGTACTGTTGCGGCCAACGGGCGAAAACGCCTGTCTGCTAGGCAGAAATTGGGGGTATGACGCGCAGGGAGTATGGGTGACAGAAGGCTGTGGGGGTCAGTTCGGTACCGGCAGCGCATCGCGATCAGCTAAGGTATCGGTCAAAGTGAATGCGTATACCGACACAGCCGACCAGAGCGCGGACTTGGCTACCGTCACAACCGGGACCAATCCCGAGGTGCACTATTTCGGAATGTTCAATCCGTACGGGAGCCTCCGTAACATTGTGAGCATTTCGGACTCCGGAGCACAGGTACAGGACAATGCCAGCCGCGTGGGGATCAATTTCTCCACCTTCGGACCCATCAAGGTATTTGCCACCGGCGAGTGGGGGGTGAACCTGGTTCGAAGTGAAACCACGTTTAATGCCGGTGCAACCACGGCGGAAGGGTTCGGTGTGCTCAATCAGGACACGACGTCTGTTTTCGGGGCACGGCTTGGTTTCCTTGGCGTCGACTTCGGCCGCTTTGGACGCCTGTCTTTTGGTAAAGAGAACTCTACCCACTACGACATCGCGGGATACACGACGGACCGCTTCAACGTGTTTGGCGGCACGTCCACCACAACTTATGTTGCTGGGACGGATGGCGGGCAATCCGGTACTGGACGCGTTGACCAAGCCATCATGTACCACGTGAAATTGGCCAAGATTATTGAATTTGGCGCGCAGGGACAGTTACGCACTGCCGACACTCCGCAGGCCTTCAATGGTTTCGGTTTTTCGGTTCAGGCGACGGTGCTTCCAGGGCTGAAGATTGGCGGAGCCTATAACAAGACCTACTTCAACCCGCAGCTTAACCAGGCGGTCTTTAATGGTGGTCACACGGATTACTGGACGTTGGGCGGGAAAGGCAATTGGCGCAATCTGGAGTGGGGCGCCGTTTGGGCGCGGCAAACCAATGGCGATATCGCATTCATTCCCAACCCGGGAGGAGGCCCGGAATCCGTGGCCGTAGGATTCTCGGCTAACGGAGTCGAGATCTACTCGAGACTGAAGTTCGGGAAGTTCGCCGCGGTCCTGGGCTTTGAGGACTACATACCGTTTGACCTTAGTCCTGTCATCAACTCGGACTTTAAGACGCGGTACGGGATCTTGGGCGCCGAATGGCACATCTCAAAGTCCGGGTACGCGTTCGTAGAAACGAGGCTCGGTGACTCGGTGGATGCCGCGGGAAAAGACATATCGCAAGCTGCGGCCATCGGATTCCGTTACGACTTCAGCTGGAAAACTGCGCATACCGAGTAACGGTGCGAGTCGCGGGACGAAGTACGCGAAGCTAAGAATCGAGGAGGAGTTGTGTCTCGCGGCTCGCGCTGTAGTGACGGTTGTAGTCAACGGGCGTGGTTGTTGAAAAACTCCTTAGCGCAAGATTCGCAAAAGCAAACATCGCGTTGGGAACGCCCAACAAACTGCGCTCCCAATTTTCTAGGCATTCTGTATCCCTCAAATTTTAGAGCTTGGGAGGAAACTGGACTCTTTCAACAGCCAGAGCTGATTTCGTCAACCAGTCTGGGTGCTAGCCCGCAATATCGGATCTTTTTACCGCAATTCCTGCACTTATTGCCAGTTTGAATTCGCGCTGAACTTCGTAAACCTGTTGCAGTGATGATTCGACGCCTCTCTTTTATGAGCCGATTGACGACATGGCTTTTGATTGTAGGCAGCTACGGTACCGCAACACGTCAGCCGGGAGTGTCATGTCTTGCCCACGATGCTCGTCGCTGAATGAGGCTGAATTCACCGGGGAGGTAACGCTCCATTTCTCCAGCCCTACACGTGGTACCGGGCCCGGCGTCTTAACGTTCCCGGTGGTATTGGTTTGCCTGGATTGTGGGGCTGCGCGATTTAATACGCCAACCAAGGAATTGTGGCTGCTACGAGAGGGGGCCGGACCATCTGCGGCCGCTTGACGTATAGTGTCCGCGTTGATCGCGGAGTGCGAGAATACGACTGAGCCATTGGCAATTTCTTTCTCAGGAAGGTAACCCGTCGCTTCATTGCTTCCCCATTCGCCTAGTGAACGAGTCAATCTTCCTGCTGGGACACGCTAGGTCCAAACGCCGTTTCGAGGATGCTTCTACGGTCCCGCGGTTCTCGTCATAGCCTCAGACCGTAGCTGTCGCTGTTCGACTGCCATCTTGTAGGCAACGTAATACTTGTAGACATTGCTGACGTACTGCACCGTTTCCTGCCCGATGTTTTTGGCAACCATAATCTCCATATTGCCGAACCATTCGTTCGGATTGAGCCCTTCTGCCGCCGCCTGCTTGCGCAGGCCCTCAATGCGGTTCTGTCCGGCATTGTAGGCCGCGAAGGTGAATAGGGTTTTATTGATGGGAGTAATGGCGGGATCGTTGAAGTTCGTCTTAGCGATCTGCGCCAGCATCTTTGTGCCCGCGTGAATGTTCGGCTCCGCTTGTCGGACATTGGGAATGTTGATGGGACGCGCCGCCGCATATCGCGGAAGGACTTGCATGACTCCGACCGCGCCACGAGGGCCGACAAGTTCCTGCTGAAGCTTGGACTCCTGGTATCCCTGGGCGGCGAGCATCAGGTAGTCAAAATTGTATTCAGCCGCATATTTCTGGAAGTACTTCACGTACGACTCGAATTTCCGGAGTTCCTGCCGTGAAGTGGCATTCTTGATGAACTTCTTTTTCGCGTAATACTTCTGAAACATGATCCTGCCGAAAACCGTGCCTTGACGATGATCTTTCAAGAAATCGTCCATCACTGCTTTTAGTTGTGGGCTGTTCTTGCGCATTGCAAAGGCCAGGTTCACACCTTCGCTCAGGGGGATGTCGGAGTGAATGATGATGTCGGGCAGAACCGCCGACCAGAGGCCTGCACGGTAGCTAAACGTAACCGTCGCCGGAATGACCCCGGCATTGGTCATTTCCAACAAGTCTTCGTCCGTCAGGTTGGGATCGGATTCCTTGACGCTGATCTCAGGCTTGCCCGCCTGCTTCAACTTCTGGCTCTGTTCCTTGAGGAGTTTGTAGGAAAGAGTGACTGGATTGACATAAATTTCCTTACCACTCAGATCGTCAAGGCTCGCAATCTGCGGTGCGTTCTTGGCAGTGACCACCACCAGTTTCGCGTACTCGCCCGACAGAATCGGTATCGTGAATTCCATTTGTTTTTCTCGTTCGGGAGTCACGATAATGCTGGTGGCGATAAGATCTCCAGACCCATCGTTCAGATATTTCTCCAACTGCGCCGGTGATACCGGAATAAACACGACTTTGAATTTCTTCGCCCGGGTCTTCAGCTTTTGGTGCACGTAGCGTTCCATCTCTTCTGCCATATCGGGAACTGCACCACGTGGCTGTCCCTTGTCATAGAAGAATCCTGTCTTGTTGTAGAGAACCAGCATACGCAGCATGTTGTGCTTCGCCAGTTCGTCCCAATCGCCTGTCCAGCGACCGAAGCTGGGGGGTAGATGGAGCGAATATCCGGGAGCCGCGCTGTCCGCCGATTGTAGCGATTCATCCGGTGCTGCTTCGGTCGCCGTTGCGGACGGTTCCGGTTTTTGTGTCGCTTGTTCTTTAGAACTGCAACCAGTAAAACTTAGGAACACGACGCCAGCTGCTATTGAGATGTAAAACTTCCGTTGACGCGATGATGACATGGGATCGTCCTTTCGTGCCCAGGAAACTGAACCTCGAAAACGTCTCCACTCGCAATTCTGGCGTTTCAAGATTGCATACATGCTGGAACTTCCGCTGCGGTACTCTCCTGTACCGTTCGGGAGTCTGTTAGCAGACTTGGCTCCACAAGATTCATAGGGCAGTGTGCGGCTTTTTGCCACTAGACAAATCCCTAGGTTGGCGATAAATCCCATATCGCTCATTGATGGGTTTTGAGCGTTATGGCTGGCTTACGTTACCCGAGCAATCTCGATGAAATAGGTCGTTTTGACAGTTCCCATGTGCCTCGTTGGCTACTCATCATTGAGTATAAAGATCGAGCAAAGGCAAACGGTCAGAAGAGTACATGATGACATCAGAGGTCTAAAGACAGCGAAGAGTTTGCTCGATGGAACGGAAAATGGGGTGCAAGAATCCGAAAGCATCGTACCCCTGTTGACTAGACAGCAAGGTCGGCGGAGCAAAAGCGTCCCCCCGGGTACAGATCCAAGGGCTGAGGCGAACGAGAAAGATTTGCCGGAGACGGGATAGCACGCATTATTAATGATGAAACGAATTCACGCATCTTTACGACCGCTCAGCACGTTGCTGCTCGCCATGCTTGTCCTGCAAGGCTGCAACGCCCTCAATCCCCTCTGCGGAAGTGCCCGTCCCGCCCCGTCCATTTCCTCTCTCTCGGTCGCCACAGTCACATTCGCGCAAGTGCAGCAGGGATTCTTGCTCACCGTGAATGGCAGTCATATCGTGTCGTCCTCAGTCGTGGTTATCAACGGGACAACCTTGAGCACGCAGGTCCTGAGCAGCTCCCAGTTGCAGGTCACGCTCACAACCGCAGTCATCTCGGGCCCAGGGACGGCCAGCGTTACCATCAACACTCCAAGCGGAAACACCGGCAACCTCGGCTGCACTAGCGGCGGAACCAGCCAAGCCATCGCCCTGACCATCACGTAGCCCCGCCAGACGAATCGAAACCCTAAGGCAGTTGCCGCGCTTGCACCATGCGGTGCCGATGCCACAGAAGTTGCCGCAGATCCCCGTTCTCGGCGTCAGGCACCCAATCCGCGGAAAGTGATTCTCCGACATCAGTCGCGCTAATAGCTGCGCATCCTGCCGAACTCTTCTGCTTGGGCACTCGCTTCGCCCGAATCTCGGCCGGATCTCCGATCCACAACTCAACCCTTAGCTCGTGGTTGAAAGCCCTGCGAGCCATTAAGCGAAAATCTCATTCACCTTTTCTCGCACCTTCTCACTGCGCGATGGCTTCAGATAACGCATAGTCGATTCCATATCGCTGTGGCCCAGCCACTGCTGCACGGTTCGCAGATCAACTCCTGCCCATAGGCATCGAGTTGC
>DATJWZ010000323.1:0-13998 GCA_035500795.1 Candidatus Eiseniibacteriota bacterium
TGCCGTGCAATCACCAGTCGCTGAATCTCGCTCGTCCCCTCGCCGATCGTGCAAAGCTTCACGTCCCGATAGAACTTCTCTGCCGGATAGTCCTTGATAAACCCATACCCACCGTGAATCTGCACGCCTTCGTTCGCGCATTTCACCGCAACCTCGCTGGCAAAGAGCTTCGCCATCGAGGACTCCTGCGTGGACTTCATCCCTGCATCTTTCATCGATGCGGCGCGCATGGTGAGCAGCTTGGCGGCGTCGATTTCGGTGGCCATGTCGGCCAGCTTCCACTGGATCGCCTGAAAATCGCTGATCGCTTTGCCGAACTGGCGGCGCTGCTTGGAATATTTGAGCGCGCTTTCAAACGCGCCTTCCGCCATGCCAAGCGACAAGGCCGCAATCGAGATGCGGCCGCCGTCGAGAACTTTCATCGCGTCGGGAAATCCCTGGCCTTCGCCTCCCAGCAAATTCTCCGCGGGGACCACGCAATCTTCGAAGATGAGTTCAGCCGTATCGCTGGCGCGAAGCCCGAGCTTGTTTTCTTTCTTGCCCGGCCGAAATCCTTTGGTGTCTTTTTCTACCAGGAACGCTGAAATGCCATGAGTGTGCGCCGTTCTATCCGTGACGGCTAGGACTACAACCACATCGGCATAGTGACCGTTTGTACAAAAAGTCTTGGTGCCGTTCAGCACCCACTGGTTGCCTTTGCGGACGGCGGTCATGCGCGCGCTGCCCGCATCGGATCCGGAAGATGGTTCGGTGAGCCCCCACGCGCCAATGAACTCTCCAGTCGCCAACTTGCTGACGTACTTCTTCTTCTGCGCTTCGTTCCCGGCCAGAAAAATATGATTCGAGCACAGAGACGTGTGCGCCGCGACAATGATGCCGACTGATCCATCCACGCGTGAGAGTTCCTCGATCGCGGTGACATACTCGACATAACCCATGCCCGCACCGCCATATTCAGGTGGAAACACGATGCCCATTAACCCGAGCTTGCCCAATTCCTTGATCGTCGCCAGCGGGAACTCCCCGGCTTCGTCCCACTCCATGACGTGCGGCTTGATCTCGCGCTCAGCAAATTCGCGCACACTCTTCTTCAACTGCAACTGCTCGTCGTTTAATTGGAAGTCCACGTTCCCCTCCGCCCCACAGCGGTAAAATGCAGCGCTTGAATGGCTCAATGTGCGGAACTTTCGATTAGAACATAGAGAAATGAGCACACAAAGTTACCGCTGCGCCAGCTGAGCCGGATAA
The DNA here is from genome assembly GCA_035500795.1 of Candidatus Eiseniibacteriota bacterium. Taxonomy (GTDB): domain Bacteria; phylum Acidobacteriota; class Terriglobia; order Terriglobales; family Acidobacteriaceae; genus Sulfotelmatobacter. Next base: position 1,249 of record DATJWZ010000323.1, read on the forward strand.
CGCCAGTCCGCATAAATACTGGTGATTTCGCATGTCCGGGGAGCGCCGCCAACCGACCGGATGGTTTGGCCGATTTCAGTTCTTGGCGGAAACTTCGTCCAGGGCGAGGAAGCGCTGGAATACCTCATTCGAAAGTAGGCGGCCTCGAGATGTGAGACGAACGACATTGCCGGAGGCATTCACTAGTCCGTCCGATTCCAATTGTTGAACGATGGGGAAGACCTGCGCGACGGCGGTATATCCAAACTCATTGGCAATTTCGCGCAGGTCGACGCCACGATTCAAACGCAGCCCAAGGAAGAAGCTCTCTTCGAGCGCGTTCGCCAGGGTGACAATCGTCTTCTGAAGGCTGGTCCCGCCCGTGTACTTCTCCAGCGAATCAGAGGTCGAAAGGCGCACCGCCTCGGTCTCCGGGGCTACCGATCTCAGCATCGAGTGTGCGTCCACACCAAAGCCGAGATATGGCTGCCGCGTCCAGTACTTGAGGTTGTGTCGCGATTCGAATCCCGGGCGGGCAAAATTGGAAATTTCATATTGCGAAATTCCGGCTGCATCGAGAGTCTCGCAAGCTGCCAAATAGAAGTCAGCCACCGCTTCATCATCGGGAACAAAGTGCGCGTGATAGCGCGTGCCTCCCGCGATCAGCTCTCTCCCAAGGCGCGATTCATCGTCCACCTCCAGCATGTACACGCTGACGTGCGGAGCGCCAGTCGCGATCGTCTCGCGCAAAGATTCCACCCAGGTTTCGGCAGTCTGATGCGGGAGACCGGCGATCAAATCAATGTTGATGTTCGAAATGCCCGCAGCCCGCAGTCGTGCGATGTCATCGAGAATCGTAGAGCGCTTGTGCAGGCGCCCAACTGCGGCAGCTTCCTGATCGATGAACGACTGCACTCCCAGGCTTACGCGATTGACGCCGCAGCGTAGCAGCGTTTCAAGAACATGCGGTGTCAGCGTTCCCGGGGCGCATTCGACCGTCACCTCAGCATCCGAGGTGACTGAAAACTCGGATCGGACAGCACGGAATATGCTCTTCAACTGATCGGGGTCGAGCACCGTAGGCGTTCCTCCGCCAAGGTAGATCGAATCGACAGCCCTTTCGCAAACACCACCGATCTGCTCTGAAGTTTGCCTCGATTGCGCAATGTCCTCACACACACGCTCGACGTACTTCTCGAACACCGCCTTCGAGAACACATCAGACGCGAAGTTGCAGTAGCTGCACTTCGTTCGGCAGAATGGCACCGAGATGTAGATCCCTAGACTCACCGCTTTCATTATCCCAAACCTTTTCCATCCTTCCGGCAGTCTGAGCCATCTATTTGGGGTACCCTGTTGGAAGCGCCTTTCGGCGTGATCTGCCCGCTCGTCCGGTACGCCGCGAACTCATGGCCCAGGAAGAAGAGGTATTAGGAAAAGCGTATGACAGCCGTTTGATGCGGCGGTTGCTCACCTACCTGCGCCCATACGGGTGGCAGGTTGGGATCGCCATTGCATCGATCGTCCTGAAATCGTTCGCCGACGTGATGGGGCCTTATCTCGTAAAGGTGGCGGTCGACCGCTATTTGGCTCCGGCACCCGACGCGGCGTCCGGCATGTGGAACTGGCTCAGTCCGCGGCCACTGACTGGAATCGCGCAAATCTCCAGCATCTACCTCGGACTGCTGCTCCTCACCTTCGTTCTCGAATTCCTTCAGACCTACTTCATGCAATGGACGGGCCAGCAGGTCATGTTCGACTTGCGCAGCCAAATATTTCGCCACCTGCAGCACATGCACGTAGCCTTTTACGACAAAAATCCCGTCGGACGTCTCGTCACCCGAGTCACCACCGATGTTGATGCCCTGAACGAGATGTTTACTTCCGGCGTGGTTTCGATCTTCGAGGACTTCTTCGTCCTCGCGGGCATTCTCGGAATCATGCTCTGCATGAATTGGAAGCTGGCGCTGATCACGTTCGCGGTGCTCCCCTTCATCGTAGTCGCAACCAAACTCTTCCGCGACAAAGTTCGCGATTCGTACCGGCGGATTCGCGTCGCCATCGCCCGCATCAATTCATACTTGCAAGAACACGTCAGCGGCATGATGGTGCTGCAGCTCTTCAATCGCGAGCGTAAGGCCTACAAGCGGTTCTCCGAAATCAACCAGAGCCACATGGACGCGTTCAAGGACGCGATCCTCGCCTATGCCGTCTACTATCCCGTGGTCGATTTGTTTTCGTCGGTCGCGATCGCCTGCGTAATCTGGTGGGGCGGGCAAGACGTAATTCGCAACCTGTCAGTGAAGACGGTGGAATTCACCCTGCATCCGCATTTTGGTGTGACGCTGGTCGCAGCCACCGCTTCGCTCGGCGTGCTGATCGCGTTCACCCAGTACGCAATGCGTTTCTTCCGCCCGATCATGGATTTCAGCGAGAAGTACAACATCCTGCAATCGGCGATGGCAGCCAGCGAACGCATCTTCAAGCTGCTCGACGCTCCAGTCGAGGTAGTATCGCCGGCGATAACGAAGAAACCGCAAGGCCCAGGCCGGATCGAGTTCGACCACGTGTGGTTCGCCTACCGGGAGATTGAATCAGAAGAAGACAAGAGTGCCCCTGGCAATGGTCATGCGGGAACGGCCGCCCTCGGCCGTCAGGTCGAGCGAAGCTCGACTCCCACTCCTACCAACTCCACAGCCCTCGATCCCAAATCTCCCGATTGGGTGCTCCGCGACGTCACATTCGCGATCGAACCCGGAGAGACAGTCGCCGTGGTCGGCCACACCGGCGCCGGCAAGACCACGCTGATCTCGTTGCTGCTCCGTTTCTACGACGTGCAGAAGGGCGCGGTGCGCATCGATGGGGTCGACGTAAAAGAGATGGATCTCATCGATCTCCGCAGCCGCTTCGGTGTTGTCCTCCAGGATCCATTTCTCTTCACAGGAACGATCGGCGGAAACATCCGCTTGGGCACGCAGCGCATTCAGGACGCACACGTGCAGCAAGCCGCCGAGGACGTGAATCTCGCCGAGTTCATCCGCGCCCTGCCGAAGGGATTCGACGAAGAAGTGCGCGAGCGCGGATCGACGCTCTCGACGGGACAGAAGCAACTCATTTCGTTTGCACGGGCGTTGGCACACGATCCGAAGATACTGATCCTCGATGAAGCCACCTCTAGCGTTGATACCGAAACTGAATTCCGCGTCCGCGATGCGCTCAGCAATATGGTCGAGGGCCGCACCTCGCTCATCATCGCGCATCGGCTCTCGACGATCCAGCGTGCCGACAAGATTATCGTCATGCACAAGGGACAAGTCCGGGAGATGGGCACGCACCAGGAACTACTGGCGAATCGCGGGATCTACTACAAGCTCTATCAGCTGCAATATAAAGATCAGGAACTAGAAGGTGTGGGGCGTGCGCCCTCGCGCGCCAATGCGGGCGAGTCAACGGTCAGCGCTGACGACTAAAGCGCTGCGATCAAATCTTCAAGAAGAGTTTCCGCCGATACATCCAACACAAGATAATCCAGAAGACCAGCATTACTCCGATGCCGTATGCCACGGGCAACAATGCCGGAGAAACTAGCGCGGAGATCACTTTCCCCATGTTGGTCTGCAGGGCTGTGCGGACGAAATCCTCCATGGTCCAGCTCATGACGTAGATTGCGATCGAGTTCATGCCAACGACAATCAGCGGAAATGCCCAGCGCTTCCATCCCTTCCAGTCGATAAGCGCATAGAACCCGGCCAGCATCAGGATGACGAGGCCCCCGCTATAAAGCGTGTACGACGAGGTCCAGATGCGCTTCACAATCGGGCATATTCCGATCCACTGAAAGATCAGTCCAGCCAGCACCAATCCGATTCCGGCAATGACGAGGCCGCGCAGCTTCTCCTCTTTGGATTTCGTACTCTTGAGCCATTCTCCGGTTAACAATCCCAAAATCATCGTCGCCAGCGTCGGAATGAAGCTGAGCGTGGACCATCCGCCTTCGTTGTAGACGAAAGGCGACTCACGCGGAAAAAGATTCAAGAACCAGACGTCGAATGCCCACGACAAATTGGAATTCTTGTTGAAGTGCGAGAGGAAGCCGGTGTAGTTGTGCTCCCATCCCTGAGGCACGCCGACCCGCGTGTAATCGAAGTTAGGGCCAGGAGCCGGATACAGCACAAAGGCGCCCCAAAATACGATAAGGATCACGAGCGTGACAATCACTTGCGTCCGCACACGCGTAAAGGCCAGCAGGAACAGGAAGACATACCCAAGACCGATCTGTGTGAGCGTGTCTTCAAACGTGAAATATGTCTGGCTGTGATGGATCGACCGCAGCAGAATGCCGAGCACAATCAGAACAAGCGCTCGCCATACTGCGTGCCCCAACAACTCCCAGAAGTTCTGACCTTTTGACATGCGGCTCGCGATCGAAAATGGCATCGCCGCGCCAACAAGAAACGAGAATCCCGGCTGAATGAGATCGTGCAGCGAACATCCCTGCCAATCCACATGCTCGGTGTTGTAAGCGATGAAAGCCCAGATCGCGCTGTGCGGGAAGGATCGTGCCACCTGCGGCAGGCGCGTGGCTTCATTCAGCATTAGCAGCATGATCGTGCCACGAAAGGCGTCCAGCGAGCCCAGGCGTCCACTGCTTTCAGGCTTCTGCCCGGATTCCTTGATAGGGACTGCTGCGCTCGGACTCTCGACTTGCACGCTCATGAGTGGACTCCAGCCACGATTCTCTATCCCGCAAACCGCTCCGACTCCGGCCGCGATTTCCAGTGGCCCCGCGTAAAATCAGGAAACTTCTGCGGCGCGCCATTCGCCGCCACCGATGCTTCACTGAGCGGCGTTGGAGAGCTCCAGGCCGCTGCATCGTACACGTCAATGTCCGGCACCAGTCCGCGCTTCAGGCAATCCATCAGGCGGAAGTTCATGATGTAGTCCATGCCGCCATGCCCGCCCGTCTTGCGAGCCATCTCGCCATTGTTCTTCCACAACGGATGCTCGTATTTGTCCTGGAAGGCGTCCATCTTCTGCCACTCTTCGTCTTTTTGCCCATCGATGAAAATCCGTGGTGGATAGTCCTCGAAAATACCCTTCGTGCCCTGGATCATGTTGATCCGGCTATAGGGCCGTGGGTTGACGACGTCATGCTGCAGGAGAATCGTCCGGCCATTGACTGTCTTGATAATGCTGGTGTTCATGTCGCCACAGATATATTTTTCCGCGCGTTTGGGATCGCTATCGGGGAAGTGCTCCTTCACGTATGCGCTCAACGACGCCTCACGCGAACTCACCGAGACCATGTAATCGAAGCGATCGCCGCGATGGATATCCACGTAGTGTGCAACGGGCCCGAGCCCGTGCGTCGGATACAAGTTCCCATTACGCTGCATGTGCGGGAAACGTCGCCACAATCCCTCGCCTTCATTCGCGGTCAGAATGCCACGGAGATCATGCAAGTAAGCACCTGCGCCATGCGTGATCTCGCCAAACACTCCATCGCGCACCATCTGCAGCACCATCATCTCCGATGATCCGTAGCAGCAGTTTTCGAGAATGACGCAGTGCTTGCGTGTAGCCTCGGAGGTATTCACGATGTCCCAGCATTCCTGCAACGTTGTCGCGGTCGGCACTTCGACGGCGGCGTGCTTGCCGTTCTTCATCGCATCGAGCGCCATCGGAACATGCCAGTTCCACGGAGTCGCGATGTAAACGATGTCGAGCTGGAGTTGATTCAGGTTCTTGAAATCCTGCTCGCCCTTCGTAAAACCAGCAGGCTGCGGCTGGCCGGCGTCGGTCACCATTTTCTGCGCGTGAGCGACCTTATCGGGGACAAGATCGCAAATTGCCTTTACATCCACCCCATCAACGGAGAGCAAGTCGCGCAGAAGGCTCGTCCCTCGTCCTCCAACGCCGATGATTCCAAGTTGTACGCGCTCTCGTGCCTCAAAAGGAACGCCGATCATCGTCGCGTTTGAGGTTTTTGGAGTTGCGGCAAAAAGATCGTCTTTCAGAATGTCGTTCGCAATGACAAGTCCCGCTCCGCCCATCGCGGTGCGAACCATAAAATTGCGGCGCGAGATGTTCTCCGGCTCTTGATCGTGGCCCATGTCTTATGCCCTCCCGCATGATTCTAGTCTGGGGCGCAAGAGTGTGCTCTCGCACAGTGAAACCCGTGCCAGATCTCACTATGCCAGTCGTCCTCGAATGAGTTTGCAAAAGAGAAACGGCCGACCATTGGATGGTCAGCCGTTCAGTTGAAAACTTTAAACTCGAAACTGTGTACTGTCCTTCTACTTCATCGCCGCAACGCGCTTGCTGAGCCGGGACTTATAGCGCGATGCGGTATTTTCGTGCAGCGAGCCCTTCTGGATGGCCTTATCGAGCGCAGAAACGGTCTTGCGATAGGTTTGCTCGGCGGCGGTCTTGTCGCCCTTGGCGATGGTCTCGCGCAGGTCGCGCAACTGGGTACGGAGAGATGAGGTGTTAGCGCGGTTGCGCGTTGTACGGCGTTCGGTCTGGCGGGCGCGCTTCAGCGCCGAAAGATGATTTGCCATGTCTGGTTCGTTACCTTCGTGTCTTCTGAGAGATATTCGGGTGGGTCCGAATTTCTTATTATAGGGGTGCAAGTTGTGAACGGTCAAACCGTTACACCAGCAGTGAGCCATGAGCGATCGCCATCTCATTCGTGCCCGTAGCTCATCGCTCCTAGCTCGCAGCTTCTTATGACAGACGGACTCGATCGACTCAAAGTTCTCATCAACTCCTCAACGCCCATCGTCGTGATGGAGACGTCGGAGGAGATGCGCGCCGTTAACCTCGTCCGCACGGCTTGCTCAGAACTGAACATGGCGACCTTCGAGTGGAGTATCGCCGACGGCTTGGTTCGTTCCGGCAGCAATGGTTCGGCTGAAGTCCACAAGCCGACGCCCCGGCCCGATCAATCCGCCGGATGGACCAAGGTCAATGCCGGAACGCTTGCCCAACCGCATACCGTTCTCGGCCCCGGCGGAAGTGAAGCCGACCGACTCACTCGAGCCGTGACGTCTTTGATGGGGCATGAAGCAGCAACTGCGGCGGCAGGAGGCTCGATCTACAACACCCGCGAACCCGTCCAGGCGCTGGCCAATATGGAATCGATGACGGTCGAGGCCGTCTTTATCCTCAAGGATTTTCATCGCCATCTGGACGATCCGGTGGTCGTTCGTCGCCTGCGAGATGTCGGACAGAAATTCTCGACGAACCGTCGCACGGTGATCCTCACGGCCCCGGAACTCACCGTTCCGCCGGAACTTATCAAGCTGGTGGAGTACTTCGATCTTCCGCTCCCGGACCGCGACCGCCTTCACGAGATTGTCAAAGAAACATTTACGCGCCTGTCGAAGACGTATTCTCTGAAACTCCAACTCGACGCCTCTGGGGTGGACTCCATCGCGGCTAATCTTCGCGGCCTCACCGAAGAGGAAGCGGAACGCGCCACGTCGCAGGCATTGGTAACGCGCTACGCGTTATGCTCCGAAACGATCACCGACGTTCTCGATGCCAAAAAGCAATTGCTGCGGCATTCAGGAATGCTGGAATTCGTCGAAACCTCGGACAATCTGGCTGCAGTTGGTGGGCTCGAAAACCTGAAGCAATGGCTCGGCCAGCGCCGCGGCGCCTGGGAAGATTCCGCCCGCGAATTCGGCCTTGAACCACCGCGAGGCATGATTATCCTCGGCGTGCAGGGGTGCGGAAAATCACTGTGCGCTCGCGCAGTGGCCGGGGAATGGAAGCTGCCTCTCGTCAAATTCGACACTTCAGCCGTCTACGACAAGTACATCGGCGAGACCGAAAAGCGCATTCGTAAAGTCTTTCAGGTTGCCGAGGGCCTCGCGCCTTGCGTGCTCTGGATCGATGAACTCGAGAAAGTCTTTGCCGGGAGCGGCCCGGACTCCGCCTCCGCAGACGCCGGAGTCTCCTCCCGCTTGCTTGCCTCATTCCTCTCCTGGATGCAAGACCGCAAGTCTCCTGTTTTTGTCGCTGCGACTTGCAACAACGTCACCGTGCTACCACCGGAACTGATCCGCAAAGGGCGCTTCGACGAACTCTTCTTTGTAGACTTACCAAACCAGGCCGAGCGGAAGCAGATCTTCTCAATCCAGCTCACGAAAAGGAAACGCAATCCCGCCGAATTCGACTTGGACAAGATCGCCACGTCCGCAAAGGGATACTCCGGCGCTGAGATCGACGCTGCCGTCCAGGGTGCAATGTACGCTGCCTATTCCGAAAAGAAGCCGCTTTCGACGCAGCACCTGCTGGCGGCCATCGCCCAGACCGTACCGCTATCGACGACACGCTCCGAAGAGATTGCCGCCTTGCGTGGCTGGGCCCGGACGCGCGCTGTCCCCGCCTCGCTGGCCGACGCAAGTTCAGCAAATGCCTAGGGTTTGCTCCCATTGACGCCCTCCGATATCCGGGGTACGCTTTAACTAATGGTAGTGACTTGCCCGCTGGGCATGCGCAGTTCGATCATTCCCGTCTCCAAGCAAAATCCTGCTTTGTCTGTGAACAGGTACTGGTGTGCTCCGTGTTCGCCGGAATTCGACAGGCAATCGAATCCTGCGTCCCGGCCTGCGGAGGCGCGCCACGTTACACATAACGAATGAAGAAGAGCATCGGGGTAAGCCCCAACATCGAAACGCTGTTCGGCACGCGCGATCAGAACGTGCGCCTGCTCGAAGACGGCCTGAACGTTACCATCAACCTCCGCTCGAATTCCATCGAACTGGAGGGCGAGCCTCGTGATGTCGCCCGCGCCGAGCAGGTGTTCACCGATTACGAGAGCCTGCAACGCTCCGGGTATACCTTCAACAATGGCGACTTGAACAGCATGCTTCGCGTCCTGACCACGGATCCGAATTCAACGCTGCGAGGGTTAGCGGACGCTGGCAAACAGCGTTCCTTTGGACGCAGGAGTGTCCAACCCAAGAGTTCCAACCAGAAACGCTATCTCGAAGCCATTGAAAAGCACGACATGGTGTTCGGCATCGGTCCCGCCGGAACCGGGAAGACGTATCTCGCGGTCGCGATGGCGATCTCTGCGCTTTTGGCCAAGCGGGTGAACCGCATCATCCTGGCGCGTCCCGCTGTCGAGGCCGGCGAACGCCTCGGATTTCTGCCCGGCACTCTACAGGACAAGATCGATCCCTATCTCCGTCCTCTGTACGACGCGCTCTATGACATGCTCGATCCCGAAAAAGTAGATCGCTATCTCGAGAAAAATGTCATCGAGATCGCTCCTATCGCCTTCATGCGCGGCAGGACGTTGAATGATTCCTTCGTAATTCTCGACGAGGCCCAGAACACGACCTCCGAGCAGATGAAGATGTTCGTCACCCGTCTGGGCTTCAACTCCAAGGCGGTCATCACAGGAGACATCACGCAGATCGATTTGCCGAATGCCCGGCGCAGTGGGTTGCTCGAAGCGATCGACGTGTTGAAGCCGGTAGAAGGCATAGCCTTCGTGCACTTCGACGAAGCCGACGTTGTTCGTCACCATCTTGTGCAGCGCATCGTACGAGCCTATGACGAGCACAAAACACGGGCCGCGGAGCAGCAGATGCTTCTCCTCGCGGAGCCAAAGAGTGATCCTCCATCAATCCCCGAAAAGCAGTCTCCGGCGATAGAAAACAAGATCACCCCGGCTGAAGCGGAAGGATAAGCAAGTCTCGAAGTGCGAGAGGGCCAACGTTGCCCTCTTTTGTATTGGTCTCAAATCGACGAAAGAGGCGTTCGGTGGTGACGCTCAAAAAAAAGATTACCGGCTTGAGCGCAGCTTCCCTGCAGCGGTTCATTCTCCGCGCACGCAAGGTGGCGCGCCTTAAAGGGACAGTCGACGTTCTCATCACCAGCAGCGGCGAGATGCGTTCTTTAAACGATCGTTTTCGAGGCAAGGACAAACCCACCGATGTCTTGTCGTTCCCGAGCGAATCCTCAACGAACGTTGCCCAACAAACGCCATTCGCAGGAGAAATTGCAATCTCGGCCGATATCGCCCTCGACAATGCCCGCCGTCTCGGCCATCCCGCGGCGGCCGAGGTGAAGGTTCTTGTTCTACATGGAATTCTCCACCTGGCAGGCTTCGATCATGAGCGCGATAATGGACGAATGGCGCGCAAGGAAGCCATTCTGCGCAGCACGCTCCGGCTCCCTTCATCCTTGACCGAACGGAGTAATGCCCGATCTGAAATGCGCACTAACATCCACCGTAGAGTTCCGGGTTCGAAAACCGCTGAGAGGACGGCATGAGTATTGCCGTCATTTTCGTCATCTTGCTCTTGGTGGGGCTGCTTACCCTGGTGTCATACGTCGACCGTGTCTACCAGGAGGCCGGTCGGTTCCTCTCTCGCGAATTTCAAGACAATATCGATGTGTTCGAGCAGAAAATCGAGCCAGCGCTGAGGATCGGCCGTAGCCGCGCTTCGCTCTCGATGGCGGTTCTCACGCAGTTGACCATCGCCTCCATCGCGATGCTCATAGGCTTCCTGGTTTTTCACGATTCCGATTGGAACATTTATGACGTTCTACAGGCCGTCATCGGTTTGCTACTGATAGTCATCGTTTGCAATCGATTCCTGCCTTTCGTGTTCTTCTCCCGCACCAAGGGTGAATGGCTGATGCCATGGGTGCTCCTGCTGAAAGGGCTGATCTATCTGGTCATGCCTCTGACCCTCGCCGTCGGTTTCCTGCAGTCGGTCGTTACGCTGACTCGCCAGAATACCTCTGAGGAGCCCGAAACCGCTGCCGAAGCAGTAGATGCGCTCATCGAGGCCGGACAGGAAGAAGGCATCATTCAGGAAGGCGATCGCGACCTGATCCAGTCCGTCGTCGAATTCAGCGGCAAGACAGTGCGCGAGGCAATGAAGCCGCGCCCCGTCATGTTTGCACTCCCGGCCAGCACATCTGTCGAGCAGTTCATCGAGATGTTGCGGGCAAAGCACTACTCGCGCGTCCCGGTCTACGAAGGCAACATTCACAACATCAAGGGAATCGTCTACACGGCGGATGTATTGCAGGTCCCCGACACCGAGGCGCATGTCCGTACCCTCGATTCGATCATGCGCCGTGACGTCTACTTCGTTCCCGAGAGCAAGCTGGGTAGCGACTTGCTACGCGAGATGCAGAAGCAAAATATTCGCATGGCAATTGTTGTGGACGAATACGGTGGCGTTGCCGGATTGGTCACCATCGAAGATCTGGTCGAAGAGATCGTCGGCGAAATCCGTGACGAACGCGATAAGCCGGAAATCATGCGTGACGGAGACCGCGGATTCATCGTCTCCGGCGGCATGGACGTTGATCGCCTCGGCGAACTTTTTGGCACGAAACCCGAAGGAAAGGAATCTGCTACCATCGCCGGGCTGGTCAGCGAACTTGCCGGCAGAATTCCACGCAAAGGCGAAAGCGTCGAAGATGACGGTCTGCGCTTCGAGGTCCTGGAATCGACCGACCGCAAGATTGAACGCGTGCGGGTATCTGCTCTGCCGCCGCAGCAGTTGAACCTGATTGAAACGGCTTCCGGCCCTCGGCTTTCGGCTTCCGGCAAGACCGGAACTTCCGACTCCGGACGCCGGTAGCTGAAGCCCTAACCATGCCATTCCGCTCTGGATTCGTTTGCATCCTCGGCCGCCCCAACGCCGGCAAGTCCACCTTGCTGAACGCTCTCGTCGGCGAGAAGCTCGCCATCATCTCGCCTAAGCCACAAACTACCCGCAATCGCATCCAGGGCGTCGTACATATTCCAAAGCGCAAGGGCAAAGACGGCGGCCAGATCGTCCTCATCGATACTCCCGGAGTCCACAAGCCCGACAGCTCTCTCGGCCGCAAAATGATGGTCGAAGTCCGCGAAGCGCTCGAAGGTTGCGATCTCGTGCTCGTGATCATTGACGTTACGCACAAGCTCGATCCTCGTGATCAGTTCGCCCTCGATCTGATAAAGCAGTCAAAAGCAAAAGCCTTTCTGATTCTCAATAAGATCGACGTGATCCACGAAAAATCAAAGCTCCTGCCGATGATCGAGGAGTACCGCAAGCTCTACGATTTTGCCGAGGTAATCCCGATTTCGGCGCTCAAGCGCAAAGGGCTCGAGGATCTGTTGCAAGGAATCATCGCAACACTGCCGGCGGGCCCGGCATATTTTCCTGAAGATGAGGTCACCGATCAGCCAGCACGGTTCATGGCGGCCGAAAGCATTCGCGAGCAGGTGCTCTTGAACACGAGCGAGGAGATTCCCTATGCAACCACGGTGATCGTCGACAACTTCGAAGAAGGGAAGCGCCTCACACGCATTGCCGCGACGATCTATTGCGAGCGCCAGGGTCAGAAAGGCATTCTCGTTGGCAAGGGCGGGCAGATGCTGAAGAAGATCGGCACCGCCGCGCGTATCCAGATTGAACGCATGCTCGGGACCAAGGTTTTTCTCGAACTCTATGTCAAGGCGGAGCCGGGTTGGCGCGATTCGCGGACGTTCGTGGAGGAACTTGACTGGCGACGGCAGCTCGAGCACCGTATGATCGCGCAATGGTCGGAACTGGATTCCGAAGAAAGCCCGAGTAGTTCATAGCACGTCCCTAAAGACCGGGAGATACCAGGGGTGCACGAAAGGAATTCCTTTGTGAACCTTTGTGCCCTTGGTGGTTGGAGTTTTGGACTTGCCGCGGAGTGCACGGTGACAATAACGATTAGGTCGTGTGAGTGTCGCGCGCCGACCGCGCTTATTGCCGATTT
>DATJWZ010000324.1:0-10880 GCA_035500795.1 Candidatus Eiseniibacteriota bacterium
AGCCAAGACCGGCATCACTCAGTGTAAAAACTGATTCCGAATTGCGTGCGACTTGTTTATTCTCTAGGCGGATGACGACGCTGGCACTAACCGAACTTCTGGGCGCGACGGTCTACGATCCGTCGGGCGCGGCTGGGCGCGTGCGGGAAGTGACGCTCACGCCGCAAGAAGATCGTTCGCGCATCTCGTCGCTCATCGTGAAGACCAAATCGGGCAACCGCATCGTGCCCTACGACTCGGTGTCGGCGATTGAAGGCGGAATTCGCACGTCCACTGCGGCAGCGCAATGGCAGGCTGCGAACGGAATGGAGGGTTTGTTCCTCCTCGAACGGGATCTGCTCGATCAGCAGGTGATCGACGTCAACGGTCGTAAGGTCGTGCGTGTTAATGACGTTGATCTGGAATTCGACACGCAAAGGGATCCTAATCGCCCCGTCCCGTCACTCCGTGTTCATGCGGTGGATGTCGGGGCGCGAGGAGCTGTTCGACGGTTGTTGCGGGGTGTTGCCCCAAAGAATGCGATTCATCTTTTGCTGGGCAAAATTCCGCCACGAAGCATTCCCTGGAAGTTTGTTGATCTGATTGAGACGGATCCGGCCCGCCGTGTGAAGCTCAAGATCTCCCACGAAGGGCTGGCCAAGCTCCATCCCGCCGACATCGCCGATATTGTCGAAGATCTTGCCCCCGACGAGCGTCAGGCCGTATTCCAGACGCTTGACGAAGAAACGGCTGCCGAGGCCTTGGAAGAGGTCGAACCCAGGGTTCAGAAGTCCATCGTTGAATCTCTCGACTCCGAGCGTGCCGCTGAAATCGTCGAGGAGATGGATCCCGACGCAGCGGCAGACCTACTCGCCGATCTCCCCGAGGACCGCACCGAGCAGATTCTCGTTCAGATGGAGCCCGAGGCTCAACAGGACGTCGTCGAACTGCTGGAGCACAAGGAAGAAACTGCCGCTGGCCGCATGACCACCGATTTTCTGGCGCTTCCAGTGAGTGCCACGGTTAAGAATACGATTGATACGCTGCGCGAGTTCGAGGGCGGCGTCGAAGTCATCAGTACCATTTACTTGGTGGACTCTCAGGGAACACTCGTTGGGGCCGTGCCACTGGCGCGCATCGTTCTTGCAGATGCGACTACACCGATGCTCTCCCTTGTTCAGGAGCCGCTTGTCATGGCTCACGAGGGCGTTGCCGACAATGATGTCGCTGAGTTGTTCGATAAATATAATTTGCAGACGTTACCGGTGGTGGACGAACATAAGAAATTGACCGGCGTAATCACTTCCGACGACGTGATCAGCATGCTGCGGGCGAAGCTCTAGGCTTTTTTCCATTCAGGCAGTCGCCGAAAAACTTCAGACGCGCGACTATTTCCCCGCTATAATTGCCACCACTTCCCCTGGGGCCTTCAAAAATCCAAGCGCTCAAGGAGCGCTCGTTACCGTTACACTGGCGCAAACTCGTTCATCGACCAAGCGAGCGACAACGCTAGCCGGCCGACGTTTCGACCACTACTTTTTTTCAGGAACGGCATGGCTGATGCTGGCTACCGTCCTCGTCGGCTTCGGGCCAACGTACTACCTGGCAGGCGTTTTCAGTGCGCCGCTTCCCAACCGCATCATCCACGTCCACGGCGCGCTGTTTTCGTGCTGGATGCTGATGCTGATTGCACAGAATTCTTTAGCATTCGCCGGCCGGGTGGATATCCACAGAAAATTGGGCTTGTTTGGGTTCGTGCTGGCGTGTCTGATGGTCGTCGTTGGATGGATAGCCGCCACTGATCGGTTGGTTCGTGGCACCGCCCCTCCGGGGGTGGACACTTATTTCTTCTACATGGTTCCGATGACGGACATGGTGATATTCGCGACACTGATTTTCTTTGCTTTTCGAGCGCGCCGCGACCCCATGGTACACAAGCGGATCATCTATGTCGCGACGGTGGGAATCTTGATTGCTGCGATTGCGCGCTTTCATGTCAGTTGGCTCTTCCATAAGGCGCCGCATGATGCGATCGCCTCGTACGGATTCCTTTTACTATTAATTGCCTACGATCTGTGGTCGACCCACAACATTCATCGGGCGACGCTTTGGGCGAGCGGCTTTTTGATTTTCGTTCAACAGATTCGCTTACCGATCGCCAAAACTGCGGCCTGGCACTCGTTTGCGGCTGGCGTGCAGTCGTTTTTCCGCTGACTTGGTGTTTGGTTTGTGGAGCATGTCGGCGAAACCGCAGGAATCTCTCTCGTCAGCACTTTTTGTTTGTCCCAATTCACTGAGTCCGTTTATCCTGTCCCGTCGTTTGCATCCAATCTGCTGCATCTTTATGTCTGCCAAGTGTGCGCATGAGGTTCCTGAGACGTTGGAAGACCCGGATCCTGCTGTTTTTTGCGGTAGTCGGACCGGGATTTATCACCGCGAACGTCGATAATGATGCCGGCGGCATCCTGACCTACTCGTCCGCCGGGGCGCAATTCGGACATCTTCTGCTGTGGACCATGGTTCCGATCACGATCGCCCTCATCGTGGTGCAGGAAATGTGCGCCCGAATGGGCGCAGTCACCGGCAAAGGCCTCAGCGACCTCATCCGGGAGGAATTTGGCCTCCGCATCACGTTCCTGATGATGTTGGGGATCCTGATCACCAATTTCGGCAACGTTGTGACTGAATTCATTGGGATTGCGACTAGTCTGGAATTGTTCGGATTGCCTCGCCTTTATACCGTTCCGGTCTGTGGCCTTATCGTCTGGTTTATCGTCGTGAAGGGCCAGTACAAGAGCGTAGAGAAAGTCTTCTTAGCCGCTTCATTCTTCTACATCACTTATATATTCGCGGGAGTACTGGCGAAGCCGGCTTGGATCGAGGCGACCAGGGCCACATTCGTTCCTCCAAGACTCGGCGCTTTCCGCGATCAGGCCTATTTGTACATGGTCATTGGAGTGGTAGGGACGACAATTGCTCCGTGGATGCAGTTTTACTTGCAGTCCTCTATCGTGGAGAAGGGAGTCACGCGCCGCCAGTACAAGGCCTCCATGCTCGACGTCGTTACGGGTTGCCTCTTCACCGATATCGTCGCCTGGTTCATTATCGTGGCATGTGCCGCCACGCTCTGGGTGCACGGATTCCGTGATATCCGTTACGCCGCTGATGCTGCTGCTGCCCTCAAACCGTTGGCTGGGCAGTATGCCTACATTCTGTTTGCCGTGGGATTGTTCAACGCTTCGTTATTCGCGGCGTCGATCCTGCCACTCTCTACTGCATACACCGTGTGTGAAGGATTGGGATTCGAATCCGGAGTTGGGCTCAAGTTCAGCGAAGCGCCGGCCTTTTACTGGCTGTATACAGCGCTGATCGTCGCCGGCGGGGCAGTTGTTCTCATTCCCAACTTGCCTCTGGTCAAAATAGCTGTCTTGTCTCAAGTCGTGAACGGGGTCGTGCTGCCCTTCGTCCTCGTTTTCATGCTCTTATTGATTAACAAGAAAGACTTGATGGGTGAGTACGTAAATGGTCATCTGTTCAACATTGTGGCTTGGGCTACTACTGTCGTTATGATCGTCCTGACCATTGTCTGGTTCTGGACGCTGCGCTCAGGTTAGAAGCAGCTTGCCCGCCGCCAGATCATTTACTAGCGTCAGGTCCGCTTCCAGGAAATCGAATTTCGGAAGGTCCCTCGCCTCCGCCCATTGGATCTGTTTAAAGATGCGGTTCTCAAGCTCTCCGCGAAATTCGCGAACGACGAAAAATCGCAGTTCAACCATCGCCCCGTTGGGATATTCATGCTGAATACGGGCCAGCTCGTCACCGATGGTCGCCGAGATACCCAACTCCTCATCGAGTTCCCGGCGTAGAGCGTCGCGCGGCTGCTCGCCTTCTTCGATTTTTCCTCCAGGGAACTCCCACTTCAGAGGCATCGTCTGATGCCGCGTGCGCTGACACACAAGCAACTTTCCATTCTGTACGATGAACGCCGCGACGACTCGTTTCATATCAAGCCGTCTCCGCGGAGCGCAGCGAGGTTGCGATTGGGTCTACGCAACTCGTGAAGGTAAACGCGAACGCCGCGACTCCCGCTGAGCAACGCAATTCAAGTTCATGTGAACCGAATTCGTGATTATCGATGAGGAAGTACATTCGTGGAGAGTCCACGACAACATAACTCTCCGTGCCGCCAGCCGTTGCCCGGAATTGGGTATCCTGCGTGGCGTGGGAGGCGCTAAGCGCCTTTCCATCCTGCAGAATGACAACCTCAGCCGAGCTCGCATGAGGACACGCCATCACCAGATTTACCGCGGAAGCGTCGTACTTCAGACGCAGAGAATGAGGCGAGTTTTCGACGGCTTCGAAGTACTCTGCAGTGGAAGCCCAGCGTCCGTTGGCGTAGAAGAAATTCTCCTCGAGCGTGCCGGCAAAATCGTAATCGGCAATCTGATCTTCTTTGAATCCGCCATCATTGCCGATCCGGCCGCGCCGATTTCCAAGGTGGAGTTCGCCGGTTGCCCGGTAGCAGACCGCCCCCATCTGATCTTCTTCGCGTACCGGCTCCATAATCGCGGGAAGGGAAACAGCGGGATCGATCTCGCGCAGCAGTTCCTGAATGACCTGCTCGGTCTCGCCGTACGAGCCTTCGCCAAAATGCCCGTAGCGCAGGTAGCCATCCTTGTCGAGAAGGTACTTGGTGGGCCAGTAGCGGTTCGCAAACGCCTTCCAGATTTCGCGGTTGCCGTCGATCACGATCGGGTATGTGAGACCAAATTCACCGATGCCGCGCTCCACATTCGATTCGTATTGTGCAAACGTGAACTCCGGCGTGTGTACGCCAATGACGGTAAGGCCTTTGTCGCGGTAGCGCTCATGCCACGCCTGCACATACGGCAGCGTGCGAATGCAGTTCACGCAGGTGTAATCCCAGAAGTCGACCAGAACGGCTCGCCCGCGCAGTTGCCGGAAGCTCAACGGCGAGGAGTTGAACCACACTCGGCCGATCTCAGGGGCGCGTACCTTTCCTTTCTCAACTCTCATGCCTGGGCTGCTTCCAGCTTTTTCCCCACGAGATTGGCGCAGTGCTGAACCAGTTCCTGATGCTCCGCCGTGAAGGCAGCAGGAAAGTGGCTGTCGATATCAAGTTCACCCACAACTTTGCCATGCACAAATAGTGGGACTACGATCTCGGATTTGGTCTCGAGAGAGCACGCCAGGTATCGAGGATCTTTGTTCACGTCATCCACAACAACCGTTTCTCCGCTGGATGCTGCCGCCCCGCAAATGCCTTGATTGAGAGGGATGCGCGTGTGTGGTGTCATCGCACCTTCAAACGCCCCAAGAACAAGCATCGGAGGCTGGGCCCCGGGCTCCAGCATGTAAAAGCCCACCCAGTTGTATTTCAGCATGCGGTTGTGCAGAAGTTTGGCCATCGCCAGCATAAGTTCCTGCCCCGAGGTCGTCTCGTCGGCTAACGCCGTTACCTCAGTGCGCAGCTCATCAATTTTCGCCGTGGAAGAAGGCATGCTGGCATGTTAACTCACGGGCCCAAGTTTTCAGCCGGCTATGCCCGAACACCGGTAATCTGCCGGATTCCTTTCGTACGCGGGAAGATCTCAGGATGAACAGCCCAGGCAATGGCGTCAAGACCTCGCAAAAGAGTAGGGGCCGGAGTGTTGAGGAATTCATCGCGAATGCAAAATACGCGATCCGACCGGGCGGCCGAGGTTTCGGCCCAATGGCGCTCGCTGACAATCTTTTCCAGAGGAACGCGGTCGCCAGCGCCGCACCATGCGGTCACGATGACATCAGGATTAGCCTTGCGAACAGCGTCAATGGAAATCTGCCGTCCAGGCAAACCGACGAATTCGCCTCCCGCAGCCTCTACCAGTTCAGCTATCCAGCACTGGGAAGCGATCACCGGTTTGCCCCATTCCTCGCAGAATACACGCGGGCGTGTGGTTGCAGCGATTTGCGAGCGGATGTCTTCAATGTGCCGCTGCATTTGCTCGATCACCCGCTCGCCTTGTTCCGCCGCTCCCACCACCCCGGCAATTGTGGCGATGTCGGTGTAGATATCCGCTAGTGTTCTTGGGGCGAGGCCTAAGAACCGCACTCCCGCTTTCAAAATCTCCGCAATTGCCTTTTCTTGATAAGGAACAGCCGCGATGACCAGGTCAGGTTTGGCTGCAAGAATCTGTCCGGCATCGGCCGTCCATGAATCCGCCAGAATCATTCGCGAGCCGTTCGCCACCTCCGCGACCACGTCGACGCAGTAGCGAGTGCACGCCACCACGCGATCGAGTTCGCCAATTGCATCAAGAATTGCGGTTGCGCTTGGTTGAAGGCAGGCAATACGTCGGCAGGTATGACTCTGTCCCATCACATCATCTTAATATTTGAGAACCATTTCTCCCCGTCCCGCCAACTCGCAACAAGACGCCAACCACAAAGGCAGCAATTGCATCTCAAGCGCCGCATTCAAGAACCACAGGTTCGCCGGGAG
The DNA here is from genome assembly GCA_035500795.1 of Candidatus Eiseniibacteriota bacterium. GTDB lineage: Bacteria > Acidobacteriota > Terriglobia > Terriglobales > Acidobacteriaceae > Sulfotelmatobacter. The sequence goes on from DATJWZ010000324.1 coordinate 6,482, forward strand.
TTCTTGACCCCTATGAAAAAACTTTCATTCGCCGCCCCGTTTGTGCTTTGCCTTGTTCCGTTCCCGAGCATCACAACCGCGCAGACAGCACCCGCTGAGACCAATTCGGGTGTGCAAGTTCTCAATCACATTATCTTTATGGCTCAGGAGAACCGGGGGCTCGACCATTATTTCGGTTCTATGCGGCAGTTTTGGCGACAAAACCATATCGCGGACCAGTCCTTCGATGGCCTCCCGCAATTCAATCCGGCGTCTGGTCTGCCTCCTCTCTACGGTCCTCCTCCGACGAATCCCGGATGCGACCCTGCCTATCCTCCCCCGAGCGACTGCCTTATCGACAGCGCCAGCCCGAACATTAAGGTTTATCCCCTCAAGACGCAGTGCATCGAGAATCCGAGTCCGTCGTGGAATGAAGGTCACGTGGACTGGAATTACCACGATCCGATCTCGATAACACCAACGCTTGATGGCTACGTCTACACCGGAGCGCACGACGCACGCAACAATACGCCACCTTTTTACGACGAAAATGGCTATCGCGTGATGGGCTATTACAACGGTTCCGACCTGAACTACTACTACTTCATGGCGACAGCCTTTGCTACGTCCGATCGATGGTTTGCTCCGGTAATGACTCGCACCTCATCTAATCGTGACTACCTGATTGCGGCGACCTCGCAGGGATATGTATATCCCATCGGCACCGACAAACGTGATCAGAATTTGATAACCGCCCCCCCGATCTTCGAGGAGCTGCAGAACGCAGGTATCAGCTGGAAGATTTACGTGAATCCGGCCAATACGCCTTGCGAAACGAACCCCACGGCGCAGTGCCTGCTCGGCTACACGTACGTCCAGAATTTTCAGTGGGGACACACTATTCCGACGAACTTCCCCGACAATCTGGTACCGATCTCCCAATATTTCACAGACGTACAGAATGGAACGCTGCCGCAAGTTGCGCAGATCGAGCCTGCGTCTCCGGCTGGTCTGGATGAGCATGGCTCCGACTCTGATCAGTACCCGATCAATATCCAACTCGGCGCACAGTATGTCGAATCTCTAATCAATGCGCTCATGACCAGCGTCTCCTGGAAGGACTCCGCTTTCATCCTGACCTACGATGAAGCCGGAGGCTTATACGATCATGTTCCCGCACAAACCACCGTGAACCCGGACGGCATCAAGCCTGTCGATCTGCTTCCGAATGATATCTGTACTAAAGGTGTTGTCGGACCCAACTGCAACTTCACCTACACGGGATACCGAGTCCCGATTATCGTGGTTTCACCCTATTCGAAAAAGCATCACGTGGACCACAAGGTTTCCGATCACACGTCGATCCTCAAGCTGATCGAGACGAGGTTTGGGGTCGCTCCGCTTACCAAACGTGACGCTGCTCAACCCGACATGACGCAATTCTTCGACTTCAATAATCCTCCGTGGATAATACCGCCCAATCCACCAGCACAAAATGTGAGCGGCCCGTGTTACTTGAACAAGCTGCCGTGAGACTGTCGGCCTGCCCTTTGGCGGATTCGCCGAAAAGACTGAGTTGGAACACTCAATGCGTCGCTGCCTTTACGAGGCATGGTTCTGGGAACGGAAGGTCGCATGTCCGCGAAGGTCTTAGTTGCTGGGGACTAAAATTTCGTCAACGCGGCGAGAAGAACGTCGATCGCTAATTCTGCAGCATGGTTCGAGGCAGCTGGGACTCCGCCAACAACGTTCTTCACATCGTCAGGTGTAAGGCTGCGCGCTTGAGCGACGGTTTTGCCAAGGGCGAGCTCTGTCACAGCCGAGCCGCAAGCGATGGCAGGCACGCAGCCTTTCGCTTTGAACCGAATCTCCGCGACGCGCCCGCTCTGAATTCTTAGGCTGAGCCGAATCACATCGCCGCAGACGGGGTTCTCTGTTTCCGCCGTTCCGTCTGCGCTGGGAAGGTCCCCAGCGTTTCGCGGATTCTGAAAGTGATCGAGTAGTTGCGGCGAGTACATCAGCCGATTTTAAGCGTATCCGGGACTATTTGCGGCTAGTTCCATCGGGGAAGTAAATCGTCCATCCACGCTCGCGTGCTGTCGCTTCGAGATCAGGATTCGGATTTACGGCGAATCCGTGCGTCGCATGGGCCAACATCTCTGTATCCCACTTCGAGTTTCCAAACGCAGCGTCGATCTGCTTCTTGACGACCTCTTCCAATGCTCTCGTCTTTCCCGGCCCCGAGGGAATTCGCACCAGGCGGTCCGTCACAATTCCATTTTTCAACTCGACTTTAGCAGCCAGGATTCGGTCGGCTTCGATTCCGAACAGCTTCATTCCCACTCGAATCAGCCACTCGTTCGACGATGATACGGCCCAGACCTCGCATCCGCGCTCGTGCAGGCGATTCACAAGTTGCTTCATTTCTTCGAACACTCGGCCCGGAAAAGAGACCTTCATGAACTCGGCCGCGGCGTCCATCATTTTGCTCTCGGGAATCCCGGCGTGCATCGTGACCATCTCGCCGCACATGTCCTCTTCGCTCACCTTGCCCGCTCTGTACTCGGCATAACGCGCGCGCATGGCCTCCGCCACGTCGGCAGATACGACGCCTCTCTTCATTTCCCAAGCGAAAAAAGTTTCTCCGGCATCGCCGGACCAAAGCGTGCCGTCGCAATCAAAGGCTGCGACTCGAGGATCAAGGGCCAGAACCGACTCGATGAACTTCTGACCAGCGGGATGAATCACCTCAGTGCTCAAATTACTCATGCATTTCAAAAATAACGTGGGAAGCCGAAGCCGCGCAATGAAATAAGAACTGACAAGCAAAGATTGTCATTCCGCAGCGCGCTTCTTGCGCGAGGAATCTGCAGTTTGTAAGCAGCTCATCCGCTGCCAGCCGACGGCAGAGTTCCCGTTCGCTTCGCACCGGGGAGTGATATGGCTATTGTGAATTATTCAAAGCTGCGTAATCTTCGGGGGTATTGATGTTCAGCGCCACGAATGGATCGTCGACAGGCAGGTACTGAATGTGCTCTTGATAGCGATGCTCAAGTTCGCGCGCGCTGCCAGTCGGAGGCGCTTGCAGAAATTTCTCCATCATCTCGCGCCCGGCCACATAAGGATGTCCATGCTTTCCCGCAACTTCCGGCACAACGGCCCAGACATCCAGCGCAGCGGACTCGAATGCATCGCGCAACGTTTGCACCGTAATCGCGCGGGCCGGCGGACGATCAACCAACGTAATAATCGCAGCATCCCTGCCACGATTCAGGACTTCGCGAAGACCCATCTGCAGTGAACTGAACTGCCCTTGGCCCGGATCAGGATTGGTAACAATCGATGCGCCGTTGATGTACGCAGTCGGGGTCAGCGCAGCCTCGTTGGTCCCGGCCACGACGACGACGAAATCCGTCGAGGGCGCCAGCGAGCGAATGGCAGCTGACAAAAAAGTCTCAGTCGAAGAAGGATTGGCGGTCGGAGGCCAGGGAAGCAGGGCCTTGTCGCGGCCCATCCGAGAGGATTCGCCCGCCGCCAGAATAATTCCACCAAAGCTGGCAGACCTTGACATGTTGCGGAAGATAGCAGAAAGGTGAAGGAAAGTCAGTGAGGGAAAATAGCGATCGTCGATTTTCGATTGCCAAATGGCGAACCCGATTCGAAGAGTAAGTTCTTCAAGGTTTGCAATCGAAAATCGGAAATCGGCAGTCGAAAATGCTAACGCGGTTTAGCGTCGTCCAGTAGTTCGCCGGTGGACGATTCCGGCTTTTCCTTGAACCAGCTCATGTGCGGCAGTGCGGCCGATGCATGACGCCGTATGGCAATCAGCTCCGCTGTTATGGCCACGCCAATTTCTTCGGGCGTAACCGCACCGATATCCAGCCCAATTGGCGCATGTACCCGGTCAAACAAATGCGCAGGAATGCCTTCGGCCTGCAACGCTTTGAAGATCTCGATCACTTTGCGCTTCGATCCGATCATGCCGATGTACTGCGCCCGCGTCTGCACTGCCCAACGCAGAATACGCATGTCATCGCGGTGTCCTCGAGTGACGATCACAATATAAGAGGACTCGTTCGGATCGAACCTCCGCATCGCCTCGTCGAACTCCAGCGCGTGGACTGCAACCGCGGAAGGGAATCGCTCTGTCGTTGCATAGGAGGAACGGTCATCGATAACCGTCACATCGAACCCTGCCGCTGACGCCGTACGGCTAACATTGACGGAGACGTGACCTGCGCCAAAAAGATAAAGTACAGCTGGAGGTAGCACCGGCTCGACAAAAACCTCCAGAGTGCCCCCACAAACCAAGCCAGTGTCGTACTTGGGATCCTGGTTCAAGTCAAACTTTAAGGTTCGCGGCTTCTCCGATTCCATGACTTCGCGCGCAGCCTGCCAGACATCTGCCTCGACGCAGCCT
>DATJWZ010000325.1:0-1312 GCA_035500795.1 Candidatus Eiseniibacteriota bacterium
AATCGAAGCTGCCAGTGGGAAGCAGCATCACGATAGCTCCATCACTCCCGCGAACTATAGCTTGCATCTACTCGGTGAGCAACAAGTTGGCCCCTATCGTTGCTTCGTCGCGCAGGCCGACCCCAAGCGGTTGGACAAGTATTTATTTGAGGGAAGAATATGGATCGACATTCAAGACTTTGCCATCGTCCGCATCGAAGGCCATCCGGCGAAGAAGCTATCCTTTTGGATCGAGCGAGCAGACTTTGTCAGGGAATACCAGAAGATCGAGGAATTCTGGGTTCCTCGAAGGGATGAGACGTTTGTGCAGGTAAGACTGTACGGAAAGAAAATTCTAACCATCGAGCACCAGGATTATACCGTGAATGGCACGAGCAACAGGTTGGTGCTGCAGACGTCGGCGGGTAGTTTTTGAGCCGGCTATGTCCTCGATGAGCCTGGCTTGGAACAGTCGCTTCTCCCCAAAAAGTCGAAGTCGTTAATGTCCCCCTGTGCGAAGTAAATCTCGCGTGGGTGGGGTTCGTCACATCCCCACCTGGGATATCTGTTTGCACGGAAAGGCACAGATAACGCTTGTGCCCTGCGCGCTCGCAAGGGCGAGAGAGAGGGCTTGGCGACTCCAGGGTCGAAACAGAAATGTCGTGAAAGAGTGACCCTGCCCCGCCCGCTACCTCTGAGTTCGACCGGTACCCCGCTCTGGCGCTTCGAACTCCGATGAAAGAGACTGAGAGCAGAAGCTGCGGAATTGGGCGGAGCCAGCGACATTGTCTTTTCATGTTCGTCCGACATGTTCGACTCCGCGCTTCACAGACTGTCTGATTCCGGATCCTTTAGGGAAGAACAGAATCAGGAAACTGCCGGTGCCTCCAGCGCGCTGCGCTGGTCTTGGAAGTGCGCTGGCATTGGCTGAGCGAAAGGCGGTTTGATTTTGGTCCTCTGGCGCGCTTCCCGCCCTTTGATGGCATAGATTGGTTTTTGCTGCGATTCATAATAGGTGCGACATAACATCTCGGATGCCAGTCCCAGGCAGAGAATCTGGACGCCAGCAACGAACAGTACGGCGGCTGCAATCGCCAAGGCAATGTTGGAAGCGAAGATCTGCTGATGAAGGATGAGCTTCTGCAACAGCAACAAAATGCCACTGAAGCCACCGAGCCCCGTGGCGAGCAGCCCGAACAAGCCAAAGAAATGCAGGGGCTTAGTCGAGTAGTCCAGCAAGAATTTGGTGCTCAGGAGATCGAGAAACACTCGGAAAGTCCGCGAGATTCCGTAGTTCGATTTACCATACTGGCGCGGCGGATTCGTGATCGGA
>DATJWZ010000326.1:0-5252 GCA_035500795.1 Candidatus Eiseniibacteriota bacterium
CGCACGCCGATCTGTGTGTGCCGCGGCGTGTTTAGCGTACTGGTGACCTGCCCGAAGGCAGAGTCACCAAACAACGTGTCTGGGAAATTGAATCGTGGCGTATTCGTAAAATTGAAGAACTCTCCCCGTACCTGGAGCCGCATGCCCTCGCGAATCACAAATTCTTTGCTGAAGGAAAGATCCGCATTGTGGATGCCGTCCCCTCTCAGGTTCGAAAAATAACGGGGTGCATTTCCCGGAATCTGATCCCCTGGATCGGCAAAACAGTTCGCATTGAATACGGAAGCTGAGTTCGGATCAATATTTGCCCCGGACGCAAGGTCCTGGCCGTTCGCTGCTGCCTGGTGATAGCTGAAACCCGAACCGACTGCGCCGCAAATCACGCTCGGGCGCTGATTGCCATCGGCCAGCCGGGGATTTGCCATCACGATGCTGATCGGCGTGCCGGTTTGAAAGGTCAAAATCGTGGAGATTGACCAACCGCCGACGACCCCATCTAGAATCCGGTTCATGTCGCGTCCGATCCACCTGCCTCTTCCAACGGGTACATCCACGATGGTGGCGAGTACGAAACGATGCGTCGCATCATTCGCGCTGATCGAATTCTCGGCCTTCAGGTTGTCGTACACCTGGGGAATGCCCGAGCTCAAGCTTGCCGTGATGAAGGAATTTGCACCAGCGGACGAGTTGTCCGTCGCTTTGGAGAACGTGTAATTCCCCTCGAAACTTACATAGTGGCTGGGTTTCTTCTCGAAGCGGACTTGCAGCGAGTTGTACCAGGCGGAGGCACTCAGGCGCGTCAGCCCGCTGAAAGCTCCGTCAAACTGTGGATACGGGCGAACCAAATTGAGTAGCGGAATTTGCTGGTCGTTGTAGATCGATTCCGGCTCGCTAAAGATCGGTGCGGGCTGGCCCGCCACGGTCGTGAACAAATATTGGAAGGGATTCGCGACCAGTTGATTCAAGAAGTTCGTGACGCATCCGTCTTGGTCACAATTGGGATCAAGCGCGTGCTGCGCTGCGGAAATTTGCTCACGGAGTGCCGATGACAGGAAGTTACGGTTAGCCGTGCCTGAAAATGAACTGTAAGGCAGGTGCGTGCTGCGGCTCGCCGAGTAGTCCACACCGATGGTGATGTCTCCCGCGAATAAGTGCTGCACCCCAAGATTCCATTGATAGATCTCTGCATTCCGATCTTCACTGGTGTCCAGGCTGTTGTTATTCGGGAACCCCCAGAGGGCCAGGGCCCCATACTTTGTTCCTTGCGGCGGAGCGTATTCGTTGGGAAATGGATTCTCCAGTGACGCGAACTGCGACTGGAAATTGTCTTTCGTGAACAATATCGGATGAGAATTCCCGAACGCGGTTCCTGTGAATTGAAAATTGGTGGCGACGTTCATCCCGTAATAAATGCCCGCGCCTCCCCGGACGACGGTTTTGTTGTCCACCGTATAGGCGAAACCAAGCCTTGGCGCTATATTGTTTCGATCCACCGGGATATTGCGGTTCCCCGAAGACGGGAAGATGGTCGTCCCCAGGAGAATATCGGAAGTATTTAGCAACCCCGGTACATCGATGGGGACGTTGATCCCGCTGTCCCCCGTGAAATTGCTAAACTGAATCAGATCATGGCGTTCGGTGTAAGGTGTACTCCACTCGTAGCGCAGGCCAAGGTTGATTGTCAGCTTTGGACTGATCTTCCAGTCGTCTTGCACATAAAATGCCGTTTCTTTCGATTTATTGGCCACCGATTTGAATTCGGAGAGACTGCTCGTGCTCGGGTCGCCATACCCAAGCAATAGGCTTGCAAATGAATTTCCTTGCAGAGAATTTCCCGCTCCCACCACCTGTTCGGTCTCTCCCTGCGTAAAGTGGAAATATCCCGTCGGAGGATTCGGCTGATAAAAATTGTTGAAGAATTGCCGTTGTTCGCCGCCGAATTTGAAAATATGCCTTCCATGGACCCAAGACAGCGCTGAACTGTAGGAATACAAGGTGTGAGCGAAGTTCGTATCGGTGCAGCACTGGTTGAACAGGGAAGTGGCATTATTATCCATCTGGATCACCGGCATGCGCGTGAGCCCGTTCGCACTTTCCAGAATCGCATCTCCCGGTGCTGTAAAGACGGTATTCAGGTTCGGATAGTCCTCGGTCACTGGTGCCACCGCCCGGTCAATAGCGAATCGGTTGGTCCACACCAGATTTCCCGTCGGACTCCAGTCGTCTTCCAGTGCCGCATTGTTAACATCTGTGATGCTGTTGAATCCATCATTGAAATCGCCGTCGCCGAATACCGTTGGCACGTCATTTGTGCTGTGTACATTGCTGTATCGCGCGTAAAGATGATTCTTGTCATTGAAGTGGTGGTCGATTTTGACATCAAACTGCCGGCTCTCGGTCGTGCTAAGAATGACTTTATGAAAATTCGGAGTGCCAGGAGCCGCGTTATCAATCGTGGGTTCAGGATACAGCTTAATGATGTTCTGCCCGATGGAATCAATCCGGTTCGGGTCAATTACGTTCGGAACCGTAAAGTCAGCTCGCACCCCGTTTGCGTCCACGTTAAACGGGTTGTAGATGTGCTGCTGCACGGGTTCTCCGACGACACATCCCTGGGTCGGATCCGTACACAACACGTAGGTATTTCGGAAGTCGCCACTTCGCTCTGCATCGGTGGGCACGAACGCATTGATCTCCACCGGGTCGTTCTGACTGACCTTCTCAAAATCGACAAAAAAGAATGTCTTCTCCTTGCGGATTGGTCCTCCAAGTGAAAACCCATATTGATCCCGCGAATGGTCCGGCTTTGGAATTCCTTGTGCGTTGTTGAAGAAATCGTTTGCATCGAGGGCAGATCGCTGGCCGAACCACCAACCGCTGCCATGGAACTTGTTGCCTCCCTCTTTGAGAACGATGTTCACCACTGTCCCGCCATTATTTCCGAACTCCGCCGAGAAGCTGTTGTTCTCGACCTTGAATTCCTGAACAATTTCTACCGAAGGTTGGTAGTAGACATTCGACGTCGCTCCTTCACCTTGCTCCGGCGCGCTGGTCAACGCACCGTCCACACGGATTTCGGCCGTCGCGTTCCGCTGCCCATTCGAAACAAAATTTGTGCCTGTCGGATAGGAATCAGACGTGCCCTGTCCTGCCGTTTCCGTCACACCGCCGGAGAGGAATACGAGCCCGAAAAAGCTTCGATCCGGCAACGGGATATCTCGAACGTATTCGTTGGTCACATCCGTGCCAAGGCTCGCATTGCCCGTGTCGAGCAGCGGAGCCTGCGCGCTTACGCTCACGCTTTCCGTAATGGTCTGCGGAGAAAGAACGAAATCCAGCGTCGCTTGCTGGCTCACCCCAATTACTAACCCTTGGCGTTCCTGCGTCGTCAGGCTTGGCGCCTCGACTTTTACCGTGTACTTCGCCGGTCGAATGCCGGTGAAGACATAAATTCCACGGTCGTCCGACTGCGTCGTGGTAGAGATTGCCGTTGCTTCATCCGTTAGAATCACCTTCGCATGGGGCACCACAGCTCCGGACGAATCCGTCACCACACCCGTCAATTGGCCCGTGTAGGTTGACTGCCCCGCTGCTGGCCCGATGGAGCTCCCCAGCCAGACAAAACAAAATAGGCATAGTGCTATTCTGCGAACCACTGAGGTCATAACTGCCTCCGAGGACAACCTGAGTTTCTATCTCGAAAAGGACACTTACGAATTATTACGATTATCTTCTTTTACTTTCTATTCGAAGCTAAGTCAAGCAAAGAAATTCCGGGGCGGGCTCTCGTGTGAGCCTGGCGGGTTATACCAGCGTGACTTCCACTTCCATTTCGCGCAGAGCTTTGAGGTCGTGCTTAGGAATGCCGCGGTCCGTGATCGTCTCATGTACGGAGGAAACGCCCATAATCAGCGAAAGGCTTCGCCGCCCGAATTTCGAGGAATCGCATACGACGATGGTCCGGCGCGCCGACTCCGACATGGCCCGGTTCACCCGCGCCTCCAGTTGATTCGGCGTCGTTAATCCGTAGTGCACGTCAAACCCGTCCACCGCAAGAAACAGGAGGTCCGCGCTCAACTTCCGCAGCGATTCCTCCGCCAACGGCCCCACCAGCGAGAAGGAATTCTTGCGCAGCGTTCCTCCCGTCAACACTACTTCCACCGCGCTATCCGCCAATTCTGCGGCGATGTTCGTCGCATTCGTGATCACCGTGAGATTCCGCACGTGACGGCATCCCCGTCCAATGGCCGTTGTCGTTGTCCCCGAATCAAGGATAATCACCTGCCCAGGCCGGATGACCCGTAGCGCCGCCTGTGCAATGTGCAATTTCTCTCGCCGGTGGAGTCTCTCTTTTTCTCGAAGTGTCTGATCCTGCAGGGCACCCGTTCGCATCGGCAGCGCACCGCCATGGGTACGCTCCAGCAATCCTTGGTGGTGCAGTGATTCCAGATCCTTGCGGATGGTGATCAGTGAAGTTCGGAATTTCTTCGCCAGATCGCGCACCAGCACGCGCCCGTCGCTGTGCAGCATCTCGAGAATTTCCCGGCGGCGCTCTTCGTTGAGCATGCAAAGGCTCCGGAACGTCAGGTTTCGTTTTGTTTCCTTTTGACTTTCTCAGACTTTCGTTCGAAAGTCCATACAGGGGAGTTCCAGCCGAGTTTTGCGCGATCCGCCGTTTGCGGTTATTTCCGCAGGGGCTGTTCCACAGCTGGTTGCTCTTCCGCTCCCTCGCCTGCGCGGTTCGGTCCATTCGCACTCTTCGGCAACTTCCCGGCATCTAGCAAAGCGCTTCCCATCTGCTCTCGCACGAATTGCATCCCCGCATCGATGGCCTGGCCATTCAGCTCTAACAGCTTTGCGTTCCGCACTTTCGCCTTGAGCACCCCAATCGCCGTCTCCGCCCCCAGCGCGTGCGTCAATTCCAGTAGCGCTCCCAGCATCACCATATTCGCCACTCTCGTGCTGCCCAGCTTATCGGCGATCTGCGCCGCTGGAATGCACACCACATGCCCCGGCAGGGGAGGGAATTTGTCCGGCAATTTCGCACCGTTAAAGATGATCGTCCCTTCCGCGCCCGCTTGTTTAGCGAACTTATTCAATGAAATCTCATTCATCGCGATCAGCACATCCGGGTGCTCGACCAGCGGCGATCCCACTCTTTCTTTCGATAAGCACACGAAGCAATGCGCGCTCCCGCTCCGCATTTCCGGCCCGTAGGACGGCAGCCAGCTCACTTCCCGCCCTTCCCGCAT
>DATJWZ010000327.1:0-2473 GCA_035500795.1 Candidatus Eiseniibacteriota bacterium
AAGACTCCGTGCCAGCGAGTGGGCTGCACAGGGACGAGAAGGGCGCATACTGGTGAGCAACTATCTAGCCGACTCCTCCCCCACCGATTCGTCCCAGACCAATTCCAATCAGAAATGTCACCAGCCCTTCCACTGCCCCTAGAAATGTCATTTCAAGTCCGCTCGACCACCTACCGCAAAATGCGCGACCAGCGAGACCGCCACCGCCCAAACCACGGCGCGATAACCACTCATTCTGATATCTCGCTATCGTCGTAACAATTGCAGGCGTGGTATTCAAGCGGTTCAGCGAGTACTTTTAAAAGCGGTGGCGGCTTCGGGGAAAGCCGCCACCTATCCGACTTTGGGCTCGAAAACCGACCTTCACGCTGCGATAACGAGCAGATCCTCTACCGTAGTGACTCCAGGAGCTGACCAGGCAGCGCGTTCGGCCTCCTGGCGTTCTGCCCAGGAGGACACTTTGCCATCCAGGATGACCTTGTCTTTTACGACGCTCACGTTGATGCGATCCGCGTCTACTTCCGCAGCCCGCCGCAAAGCCTGCTCGATACTCGTTTTGATCTCCGACGGCAGGACATCTGGCTTTTTGAGGGTGATCAAGTTGATGACGCCACGGACCCCGGTCAAGTTGCGCACCGCTTCTTCAGCGGCTGTCTGCTCATACTTGTAGTCAACTTCGCCATCCAGAGTGATCCACCCGCTCTCTACCTTAACCTTAATGATTTGGGTCGGCACCCAGACGTCCCATTCCAACGCGTTGATGGCAGCCCTGGCGATGTCTTCGTCATTGCGGACATGCAAAGCTGGCACATCAACTTTTAGTTCGTCGGTAACAGCCGTGACCCCGGCTACTCTTTCGGCGGCGTGCACCGCCGCGTACTTCTCGACATAGCTCTGCACATTACCGGTGAGGCCGACGATCCCGTCTTTGGCGGTAACGCCAATTTCTGCAGCGTTGATACTTGGTTCATACTTCAGCTCCTGAATAACGTCCCGCTGAAGTTGCGCATCGCTCTTTTTCATATTTCCTCCACATGTTGAACTCATTTTGTTTTCGCGTTGGTGAACCTGAATCCACTGTCGCCGTCGATGGCGGATTTATCACGCAGCCTTCTGTTCGACTGGGATCCTTTTGCCGATTTCCCTCTTCGCTAACGTGATCTCGAGGTCTCCTTTGCTGAGCGTCGCCTTACCCTTGTCCACGTCGACATCGGCAGGGAGATTGACGGTGCGAAATACTTGGTTGGCGTGCTCGCTGTAGATCGTCTCGCCTTTTTTCTTGTTCTCCGCTTTCTCTTGGTGCATGCCACCGATGAACAAACGACGCGGCTCAACTCTGATTTCGATGTCTTTCTCAGTAAATCCGGGCAGGCCGGCCTTGACGGTTACTTCGTTCCCGGTTTCTGTGACGCTGACTGGCATCTGGCCGAAAAGCTCGGACTGAGCTAGAAACCAGTCGTCCAGGTCATGGCCGTCGGTGAATCCGCGTGATGCGAACAGCTCGTACGCACGGCGAGCGATAGTGTTCTCGACCTCGTCCACCTTAGGTGGGAAGGGATGGTAAGAATGAGGAGGGAGCAGTCTATGATGTCCCATTTGAATGTTCTCCTTTGTTGGTTTTGAAATCGCACTCCTTAGCGAAGACGCGGCTTGAGAATGGCCGCTCCGGTCATCTCCAGTAGCGCCACTCTGCTTCCCGTTTCGGCATCTCAGGGGCCAACCTCTTCTAATACCAAGAATTTCGGCCAGCGCAAACAACATCAAGGACTTGCGTGCAGTAGAAGAGAGAATTCACAAAAACCTCGGGTATTCCTGTGGCGACATCAGGTCAGAACGACGACTCCGCTGAAAATAGATCTCTGCGGGAAATTCGCAGTTTCCGCATTTTTGAATTTAAGGTCGTGCGCTTCATGCCGAGTTTTCCAGCGGCAGTGGCGACAACGCCATTCGCCTCGCGAAGAGCGCGGAAGATCAGCTCCCTTTCCGAGGCCTCCAAGGTGGGAACCTTAGTGCTGGGGACCGTGAACGCGCTTCCCCTGAGTTCAGTGAGGGGCACATTGAGAACCGGGCCGTGCGAGAGAATCAGGGCGCGCTCAACGATATTCTCCAATTCGCGGACGTTGCCCGGCCAATGCCAGCAGGATAGGGCGCGCATCGTCGCTGGCGGAACTCTCTCGACTCGTTTGCCCATCCGCTTCGCGTGCTTATTCACAAAAAAGCTGACCAGCAAAGGAATATCGCCGGCGCGCTCTCGCAATGGAGGAATCTGAATGGGAAAGACGTTCAGCCGGTAGAACAAGTCCTCGCGAAATTCACCGTGAGCAACCATCTGATCCAGGTTGCGATTGGTCGCTACCACCAGCCGTGCGTCCACTCGGATGGTGCGGGTGCCCCCGAGCCTTTCAAATTCTTGCTCCTGGAGAACCCGCAGCAGCTTGGGTTGCAACTCCAGCGGAATATCACCAACTTCATC
>DATJWZ010000328.1:0-1398 GCA_035500795.1 Candidatus Eiseniibacteriota bacterium
TTGCGCAGCGTTCCCGCTAGTATGAATAAGCCTGTAATTGTAAGAATCGACAGCCAGATTCTGGTTTTCATGTTTGGATTTTTCCGCACTAACGCTTACGACGGAGTACTGCTTCGATGGTAGGCCTTTACAAATTTGTAACAAAAACGAAAAACACCACCCGTGATTACGGCCGTAATCACAGATTGGGATAGGCGGATTGAGAGTCGGTGAGGTTCCGACCGATTTGGGTAAGGAAGGATTAGGAACTCCCACCTCCCGCAATCGGCGAGAAGTGGGCGTCCCTAAGAATTAGACTGCCACGTCGTTGTGACTAGCCCTTATGCGGCGGGGGAGCTTGTTTTGATTGCATGTGCTCCTGCTGCTGCTGATGCCGCTGCTGCATCTGCTGAGTCTGCTGCTGATGCCGCTGCTCGGTTTGCTGTCTTTGAGCCTGATTGGCATTCTTCTGCATCCTCTGGTCTTCTTTATCTTGCTTCTGCTGAAGTTTCTGCCTTTCCTTTTCCTGCTGGTTGTATAGCTTTTGCTGCTGTTGCTGATATTTCTGGTTTCCACCCATCTGATTTGCACCGGACATGCCCGGTTTCTGAAGCGGAGGAAGATCCCTGGCATGTACTGGAGGTTTGGCAGGCTCGTTTTCGTTGTGCGGCTGGCCCGCGTTTTCATTGTGCGGCTGGCTTGCGTTTTCGTTGTGTGGCTGTCCCGCGTTTTCATTATGCGGCTGGCCGGCTGCGCGATTCGCTGGCGGATGATAGGGGGCACCAGCTTCCTTGGCGGGAACACCTCCGCGGAAATTGTTAGGCCGGTCCGTCGCTGCGATCGGCGGTCTGCCCTGATTCGCCGAAGCGCGCAGCTGAGGGTTTGAGCGGGCTTCGTCACGGTGCTGCGTCTGAGTAGCAACTGGGGGCAGATGCCGGTCATGCTCGGCAGCCTCTTGTTGCTGATTGGGACGAGCATCGATGCCTCCGGGACCGCCGTTGTAGCTGACGTGGGTGACGTTCGTCACATGGACATTTTCGTTGTACACATTGTGAATGTTGACGACGTTCACGTTGGTGACGGAGCGGTTGTAGTAGAAGTGATTATCCTGCCAGCGCCCACCGTAGTAGCCATCACCGGTATAACCAAAGCCGTAGTGGACACCACCATAGAATCCGACATGCGGTCCCCAATAGCCCGGATGGAAGATGTAGACACTATTTTCCCAACCCCAGTAGGGCGGCGTCCATAGATAACCCGGCTGGGGTGCCAGCACCCAAGTACCTGGAACCCAAAAGTAATCGTCCAGGTCGGTATCCCATGCCCAGTATCCGGGAGTCCACAGATAGCCGTCGCCTGGACAGACAGGTTGTTCATAGACGGGAAGGGCAGGTGGACCGAATGAAACGGAAATTCGCA
>DATJWZ010000329.1:0-1412 GCA_035500795.1 Candidatus Eiseniibacteriota bacterium
GTCGGATCGCGACAAACTATTCGTGAGTCGATTCTGGCAAGAGTTGTTCAAGAAACTCAATGTCCACCTCCGCATGTCCACTGCCTTCCACCCAGAAACAGACGGCTCCTCAGAACGCTCCAACAAGACCGCAATCGAAGCGCTCCGGCACTATGTCAACACGCGACAGAACGATTGGCCCGAACACCTAATACATGTCGAGGCGGCGATGAATAACTCGATTAATGCGACTACAGGTAAATCCCCCACGGAACTACTCTATGGAACCCACGTCCGACTAATTCCTCACCCTGCCGACACGTCAAGTACCGTCCCCACCGTGACAGATTTCCTTGAAAAGATCGACGAATCGGTCCAACTGGCCAAGGATCGCCACGTCATTGCAAAAACCCGCCAAGCGACTCAAGCAAATCGTCGACGCCGCGCTGAACCAAAGTACCGAACAGGAGATCTGGTCTATCTCAACACGGGAAACCTCCGCTTAAAAATCAAACAACAAGGCCGCTCAGCCAAATTCTTCCCACGGTTTATTGGGCCATTCCCCATTCTTGAAGCGAAGCCAGAAACATCAACCTACAAACTGGATCTACCCGCGATGTACCAGATACACCCTGTTTTTCATGCAAAACTCCTCAGACCGGCGATGCCGAATGACCCGGAGCGATTCCCCACGCGAGAACCCACCCGACCCGGCCCAGTATTTGAGAATGAGGACGGCGCCGGCGACAACTACGAAGTGGAATACATCCGTGATCACAGGGACATGGCATACGGACGGGAATATTACATCCACTGGAAAGGTTGGCCATCCTCGGATGACGAATGGATTCATGAAGACGACATGGACTCACCAGATCTCATTATGGAATACCTCTCCTTAATACAAACAGGCCCACCCACGCAACGAACTAGAGGAAGGAGGGGTGCAAGGGCAGCATGTCCAAGGGCAGCACGTCCAAGTACTGGTGGTGGCGCGGTAATCCCTTAGGGTAGGGTTTGCACGGAATCAAATAGCTGTCACGTAGAAATAAATCTCCAGTCTTGTTGACTCGCCTTGCTCGTGAATTCGAAAGTTCCACGCTGCCCTTGCATCGCTCCATAAGGTTAGTACTTGAACCAACAAAGGGAAAGTACTTGTAGTAGAGAGGGCTTAGTAGGAGATGTAGAGAGATTGTAGAAGAGACTTGTCTTTAGAGAATACTAGTAATCAATACTAGTAAAAGTTTTACCAAAGTCCAACCTGGAACAGTAGTAAAAGAATTTCAACCAGAGATCTTATGAAAAACAGCAGTAGACAGGGTAAGATTGAACTGACAGAGAGTCTGAGCAGAACAATCCCAGTGGGACCTCCAATGAAGTGTGTGTATTTGTTTTGCTTTTGATTCAGCTTCTGATTGTTCTATCTAGTCGAA
>DATJWZ010000330.1:0-2392 GCA_035500795.1 Candidatus Eiseniibacteriota bacterium
GCGCATGGGATGGGCGCGACTTCTCCGACGTTTACCGGGGAACGGTTGGTGAACTTCGACGCGAACGTGGTGGCACCGAATGGGGCCACGCCAATCGGTTACAACCGCGCCACGAATACTTGTGCGCTGACATGCCACAACACAGTCCATAACGCGAATGGAACGGTCGCAGGGCCCTCGGGACACGTCCGGTAGTCGGAACTTTGATTTGGAAATGGGGAATCATACGCGATGGCGAAGCTTCGCATTCCGGCACTGCTCGTGTTGTTTTCCGCGGCCGGGGTCGTCGAAGCGTTTCGTCTGACGTCTCTTTCCTCGCTGAATAACTCTGATATCTGGTGGCATCTGAGTTCCGGGCTGTGGACACTGCAGCACCATTCTCTTCCGCACGCCGGAATCTTCTCGCAATCTTCAACACAGCCTTGGATCGCTTCCAGTTGGGCGTATGAAGTTCTGCTTGCAATCGCATATAAACTGCTTGGATTAGGAACGATTCCCTGGCTGTTAATGTCCTTCAGAGCCGCCCTCGCCATATTGACGTTTCTACTCGCGGGTGGACGGCGCGGCAGGTTCTGGCTCGCTGTGGGGTTGTCGGTTCTGACGCAATACATTCTGGCACCTGCGCAGCCCGGGCCTGCATATGTCTCCACTCTTTTCTGGGGACTTGAGTTGCTGCTTCTTCTGAATGCGCGGCGAAGCGGGAATTCACGCCCACTATGGTCTTTGCCTGTGCTGTTTTTACTGTGGGCGAATCTCCATGTGCAATTTATCTATGGGGTCGTAGTTTTGGTTTTGTTTCTGGGGGCAGTGACGATTGAGAAATCGTTGAACATCTCTTCGACACTCAACGTCGGACAAGCTGGAGCGATCATTGCAGCATCGATTGTTGCCACGCTGGCCACGCCTTACTTGTTTGGTCCTTATGCAGTCTTTTTTAAAACTACATTCAGCTCCGCGAACAGGTATTTGCCAGACTTTCAAGCTCTGGGATTCCGCCAGCCACAGGATTATCTGTTGCTCTTGCTGGCCATGTCGGCATTTCTCGCGCTCGGCCTGCGCCGCTCGCGAGATCTGTTTCAGATCGCAGTGCTCGCTTTTTCACTCGGCATTTCTCTCTACTCGCGACGCGATATCTGGATGGTGGCGCTTGCGTCGCTTTCTGTGATCGAAGAGGCGACGGCAATTGGAGAGAAATTCGGAGCTGAACAAAGAGAAAAATCAGCAAGAGATCTATGGACTGCACTCGGTGCGTCGCTGGCGATTCTCGTTATCGTTTTTCTTCTGCGCGTGCCGCGCAATCGCGAGGCGCTTCTGGCGAAGGTGCGAGAAACCTATCCCGTGGCGGCGTGCGAATACATTCGCCAGCACGGTCTTCCGCAGCCCTTGTTCAATGCGTATGAGTGGGGAGGATTTCTCACTTGGTATTTGCCCGAATATCCGGTGGCGATTGACTCGCGTACCGATCTGTATGGCACCGATGCAATCACCGAATATTCAAAGGTAATGAATGCCGAGCTGCCGTTTACCGGGTATCAAGTGTTAGCGGAAGCGGAGATCATCCTTCTACCAAAGAGAGCGATGATGGGAATTGCGCTAAGTTCGGTTCCGCGATTCAAGGTGGAATACAGCGATGACGTGGCAGTGGTGCTGACCCCGAGGGCAATGCCATGAGCGAACCCGTGAGAGTTCCCGAGATTGTCGAACCAGACGCCCAGGCATCTCGTGCTTCGACCGAGATCACGCTTGTACCATTCACGGAGATTCCACCGATGGCGGCAGCGCGGTGGTGGCGAATTGCCGATTTTGGTGTTCTCGGAGCCTGGATCGCGGTCGTGGCTTTCACGCTGCGCTATCACGAGAAGTGGGCCGACGAAGCCCAGGCGTGGCTGATTGCACGCGATCTCGATCTGAAGACGATCTGGCTTCATGAACTGCGCTATGAAGGCTCGCCCGGCCTCTGGCATACCATCCTGTGGGTTGCGCAGCACGTGTTTCATGCTCGCTACGATGCACTTGGCTACGTCGGAATGGCGGGGGCAACCGCAGGAGTAGCGCTGCTGATTTTTAAGGCGCCGTTCCCACGCTATATCCGGTGGCCGCTCGCGTTTACGTATTTCATGGTGTATCAGTACGCGGTGATTGCGCGGCCGTACACAATGCTTCCATTACTGGCGTTCGCCGCGGCAATCCTGTTTAAAGACCTGGAACATCCCGAACGCATGACGGTTGTGTTGGTGCTGCTCGCGAACTTGAGTTTGCATGGGACGATTCTGGCCGGATGCCTGGGATTGATATATGTACTCGATGCTTATCGCGCACGGGAGAGGCTCGACGCGCGAGTGCGAAGGAAGTATTGGATCTGCATCGGCGTGATGGCGGCGGTGTTCGTATT
>DATJWZ010000331.1:0-1305 GCA_035500795.1 Candidatus Eiseniibacteriota bacterium
TGCGACGACGGATTCCACTTCGATCTTCTATCCTGCGGCCCTCGGTTATGGTAGTATCCGCGGAATTATGCGTAGGGTTCTGGCTGCATTCCTGGTAGCTGTCCTGGGCCTCGGAGGTTTGATCCCGCTGGCGGTCGCTGCAGCTGGGGATACCACCCCGGTTTGCTGTCGCAAGGATGGGAAGCACCATTGCCAGATGACCAGGGCCGGCGAGCGGTCCTCGTCTGACGGACAGCCACGGATTCAAGGATCCGCTTCCGACTGCCCGTTCCATGAGCAAGCCGGAACGCAGCCGCCGATTGCCGTTGGCGCGGTTCCGCCGTCAAGCCAGATGCCAAGACTGGCAATCAGTCGATCTATTTTGCTCAGTGATTTTGTCATCCTAGCTTCAGATCCTATTTCCTCCGGTACCCTCCGCGGTCCTCCCTTCCTCTCGTAACGCAAACATCGTCTCGCGACTTGGTGAGTAAAACTGCTCAGACTTAGGTATGAGCGGAAAAACACGTATCTTTTCCGTAGACTTCGTGTCCATCAGAGTCTCACGTATCACTGGATCCAGGTGCTTCTTCGCATGAAGAAACGGCTACTCATCTCGATTGTTTGCCTCGCTGTACTGGCTACCGTTGCCTATGCAGTGCGGGCATCCGTCAAAAAGGGGCTCAGCACCCGGGAGACACCGAGCCTGCCCGAGGCTATCGCGGCCCGTAAATTTCGGCGATGGGCAATACCGGCTGGTGCTACAAATCTGAAAAATCCTGTCCCGGCGACTCCCGAAATGTTGCGACACGGGTTGGAACACTGGGCCGACCATTGCGCGGCCTGCCATGGCAACGACGGCAGCGGCAAAACAACCATCGGGTTGAATCTTTATCCGAAGGCCCCCGATATGCGAGGGCAAGACACGCAATCGCTTAGCGACGGGGAGCTCTACTACATCATTCGGAACGGCGTGCGTATGACGGGAATGCCAGCGTGGGGCAAGTCCGAAGACGGCGAACACGATCATGAGACGTGGATGCTGGTCCTTTTCATCCGGCACCTGCCCCAACTGACGACAGAAGAACTGCAAACCATGACCAAACTGAATCCTAAAAGTCCATCGGAAATGGAAGAAGAAAGACAGGAAGAAGAATTCTTATCAGGTATCGAAAGCGCCAACCACAGAGCGAGTCATTAGGAGCGAATATGAAGCATTTCCTTGCAGCAGTTGTTTTTCTTGTTTTTTCCGCTAGCACGGTTCGGGCTCACGGTGACGAAATTCACGTGATGGGCACGATCAGTAAGATTGATGGAACGACGATCACC
>DATJWZ010000332.1:0-3560 GCA_035500795.1 Candidatus Eiseniibacteriota bacterium
TTGCCACTTCTGCTGCTTTCGCTCAGAGAGGGGCTGGCCTTGGGCCACCAGGTGAGGATCCCCTTCCTTTATGACTGTGCCATGTACGGACGCCTACTCCTCGGATTGCCCCTGCTGCTGTACGCAGAGCTTCTGATTGACCCACCGATTCGGCAGGCAGTTTCAGAATTCCTGGAAGCTCGCCTGGTGCCAGATCAAGAATTGCCCAAGTTCGAGAGCATCTTGAGAAGAGTGCAACGCATGCGAGACTCTTGGATTCCTGAAGTCATCCTGCTTGTCTTGGCGTTCTTCCCGGTATATCTGTTTCAGCACGAGTGGGTAACCGGTGTGATCACGAACTGGCATACCACGGCAACGGGAATGTCCGCAGCGGGATGGTGGTATGCAGTTGTTAGCGCTCCCTTCATGCGCTACATCGCCTACCGTTGGGTATTCCGATATTTTCTCTGGCCGGTCTTAATATGGCAGATCAGCCGGTTGCAGCTCACGCTCATGCCTACGCATCCGGACCGCGCTGCTGGTCTGAACTTTCTCTCAATGACCCAAAAACATTTCGGAATCCTGGCCTGCGCCATAGGCTGCTCAGTTGCCGGTCGCGTCGCTAACATGATGCTGTTCGAGGGAGCGCGGCTGGCCTCTTTCGAATCCCGATTGGCAGGGTTTGTTGTGCTGTCTGTGATCGTGGGTTTGTTGCCTCTGGCCTTGTTGATCCCCAAGCTGAAGGAAGTGCGGAAGCAGGGGTTGCTGGACTACGGCAGGTTCGCAAAAACGTACACTGAATCATTCGACCGAAAATGGGTCCATTGCGCGGCAAAACCCGCAGAACCCATGTTGGGAACACCCGATCTTCAATCTCTCGCCGACTTGGGAAACAGCTTCGCCTTCGTTGAGAATATGAGGTGGGCTCCCATTTCCAGAAAGCTCGTGCAACAACTCGCTGGATGGAGCGCTATCCCGCTCATCCCCATAATCATCTTCGGCACGCCAACTGCAGAACTCGTGCAACAGGTGATCAAGATGATTATGTAAAAGGTACCCATCCTTAGTTTTATAGATTCGACCAGGATTCGTCCTTCGCAGCTTCGGCCGAACTAGACGCACCTGAATTGCGGAGCCAATTTCATCGTTTGGCGCGGCGTGACTCTCAGCGATTGCAGGGCGCTCGTAGGCACACTGATTGCTCGCGATTATTACTCGATGTAGAAATTCCACCCATTCCTCCCCGCCCATACGAGGCACAACCTGCCCCCGACATTTCGGAGAGGCTCCGAAATATCGGGCAGGTCCTAGCCTTGCTTCGCTGTCGACCTTTCCAGAAGCGCAGCCTTTTGAGTGCCTTAGAGCCAAATACAAGGCTCTCGGCTTTGGAGCACTCCTTGCACTACGGATCGATGCCTGTCAGTTCTGACAGGGCCGAATCGTGAGACATGATGCGCACTCGCAGGATTGAATTCTTATTTTTCGAAATTGGACTTGCACTTCTCATAGTCTGGGGCGGCGCCTGGATTCAGCGTACCGTCTCGTCTCGCGCTGCCGTCAAGAGATTTGAGGCCGAACAAAAGCGTTCGCCGCAAGCCACACCCACAACCATTGACGATCCGGCTTCCGGGTCGCCAGTCGATTTCAGCCTGTGGTCCGGAAATCGTGTGGGTGCTTATAAGCAGAGTCTAGCCGACAAAGCAGATCGCCCCTTGGCGCTGCTTCGTATTCCCAAGATTCACCTCGAGGTGCCGGTCTATAACGACACGGATGACCTGACCCTAAATCGCGGAGTAGGACGGATTCTCGGGACCGCTCAGATTGGAACTGGCGGTAACGTTGGCATTGCCGGACATCGCGATGGTTTTTTCCGGGGCCTCAAGGACATTGCACCGGGCGATGAAATCGAACTCGTTCGCATCGGTCAATCGGATAGCTACGTCGTCGAGAACATTCAGATTGTGAACCCGGATGATGTTTCGGTACTGGAATCGACGCGAGTACCCTCGCTGACCCTGGTGACGTGCTTTCCGTTTTATTACATCGGTAGCGCACCACAACGTTTTATTGTTCGCGCGTCCATCGCAGGTTTAGACCAGTCTCACCACAAAGCTAATCAGTCCAAATCCGCAGTTGCACAGATCTACACAAAGGAGAACCACAAATGATCGCAAAGCTAGGAACTGCAAGAATCATCAACAAACTCTTGATAACGGGCGCTGCCTTGCTCGCTATCGCCATCACCCTGCAAGCGCAAGTTCAGACCACTACATCAACGGCGCAGTCTGGCGCCGCCACCACGCAAATCAAGATCGATCGTGGCGAGATCGTCTACGTCTCGGGCAACAGTGTTGTCATCAAAACCGAAGATGGAGCCCTGCACCATTTCAACAATGTTCCGGACAGCGTAACCGTCACGGTCGATGGAAAGCAGCTAAACGTGCATCAGGTTCAGCCAGGGATGAAGGTGGAAAGACAGACCATTACCACGTCCACTCCCAGGATGATCACGACCGTCAAAACCGTCAGTGGAACGGTTTGGCAGGTTATGCCCCCAAATAGTGTGATTCTGACCATGGAAAACGGCAAGAATCAGCAATTCACGATTCCCAGCGGTCAGAAATTTACCATCGACGGACAGGTAGTAGACGCTTTTGGCCTCAAGAAGGGAATGAAGGTGAGTGCTCAGAAGGTAATCGAGCAACCTGAAGTTGTGACCGCACAGGAGATCAAGAGATCGGGAACCATGCCGCCACCCCCGCCTGCACCACAAGCGGACGTTCCAATTCTGATCGTTGTTGTGCCTGCCGCCCCAGCTCCAGTTGAAACTGCCGCGGCCGCACTACCAAAAACCGGCAGCTCTTTCCCTCTGTTGGGTTTTGTTGGAACATTGCTGCTCGGCCTAGGCCTAGCGCTGAAGGGAGTAAGAGCACTGTCGCGGTAGGTAGTCTTCAGGCGCAGTGTCTTAGCCCGTGGCCGACAGAAGGCTGAGACCTCCCCGCGCGATTATTCGAGCGGGGAGGCTCACTTTTCATCCTAATGAACAGTTCCTTCGTGGATGCGTGGGCCACGAACTCGACAAGATGGCGGGAGACCAAATTGTAGCGCCGCAGGAGGTGACCGGGCAGACCTAAACGAGATCCTTTTTTTCATCGTAGGAGCTAGGCAAATGACTCTTGGACGTTTTCTGCTCTCACGCGGGAACCGCATTCTCCTGATGCTGCCGCTGTTGGCCTGTTTCAGTACCCAGGTTCAGGCAAAACGAAAAGACGTCGTCGTCATGAACAATGGCGACCATTTCACCGGTGAGATTAAGCGTCTGCAAAACGGTTTATTGTTTGTGGAGACGGACTACGTATCTAGCAGTGTCGGCCTCGATTGGAATCAGGTGCAATCGGTCGAAAGCTCCGCAACATACAAAATAGTATTGAACAATGGACAAAGACTGGAAGGGAAGATCGAAAAAATCCCTGGCAACGTAGCGCAAGGTTCAGATTTTCTGATTAATGAAGCAACCGACAGAGAGGAAGAAGTTGCTTCCGCAGTGGTAGTAAGCATGGAGACGACGAAACCTACCTTCT
>DATJWZ010000333.1:0-3372 GCA_035500795.1 Candidatus Eiseniibacteriota bacterium
GAAGGGACGCGATCGAGTCCCATGCCTTGAAAACCAGGAAAGTGGATCGCCCAGCAATCCAGCGCGGGAACTGCATCGATTCCGATCCCATACAATCCGTGCGTACGACTTTGATAGAACGGAATCACGTCAGGATGCGCCTTAACGAGGTTGAGCAGGAAATCCTTGTAGCTCATCTTGGACAAACGCGCTTTCTTCTCGTCTTGAGCGACACCTTCCATGTAGTCGACTTTCGCTTCCTGAATGCGGACAATGTCCTGCTGGGCTTGTGACGATAGCGGAGTGCGCGCAAGAAACTCCGCCCATTTCCCCGAAGCTCCCTGCCGTCCGTAGAAACCACCAGGCGCGCTTGTGACCAGTCGCTCTGTTCCGAAGGTCTCCTTGTCGAAGAAATATCCAAATCCCAGACCGCCGAATGCAGAATTTCCCGAATACTTCTTTTGCAGGGCTGGAGGATCGATTCCCAGTTCAGTCAGCAGTCCACGCGCTTCTTTGCTGTAGGGGAAAGGAGACTCGATGGAAACCGTTCCTCCATTGGTCACTTGCATCCTGCTGCCCAGGTGGAACTCGTTTCGCTTGGCGTGTCCGCCGAAATCATCGTGATTGTCGAGAATGAGAATCCGCGACCCAGTTCCGGCTTGCTTGCGATAGAAATAAGCAGCCGCCAAACCGCTGATTCCCCCACCAATAACGATCAGGTCGTAAGTTTCACCTGTTTCAACCGGCTTGCCAGCTTTTTCCCAAAAAGTGCCATCACGCAACGCATGCGCAACCTCAAATGCGCCGGGATGACTTCCACGCATTCCTGTGCGCGTCGGAGGGTAGTACCCGGGGCGATCTTGTGCAGAGGGTGCGGGTGCCTGAGCCCCGAGCAATCCACCAAGCCACGGACTCGCGATCGCTCCACCTGCGCTAACAGCCATTCCGTTGAGGAAGTCTCGGCGCGTGATCTTGCGGTGCATACCCAGTTTGCGATCTCGGCCGCGTGCCCCGTTCTGATCGGAATAATCAGCCATGTTCTACACACCTCTCAGTTGTTCTTGAACTGCCCGATAGGCCTGGTCGATGGCGGCATTCGTATAAGCGCTCGCTGCGGCGTCCGAATTGGCGATTGAAATTCGTCCAAACTGTTTTCGTCCTACGACGCAGGGGCGCTCCTCGGGCTTCCAGTGAGGATCAAATAGCGAGTCGTACTCGTAGGCGTATCCGTGTGCCCAACGATTTACCGTAATCGCGGCAATGTCTCGAGCTGAATCAAATCCTGCCGGTGCGAGCATGCGGTTCAACTGCTCGCGGATATTTCTTTCAAAATCAGAAAACGGAGTACCGATCAATTCGTAGCGACCCATGCGGTACTGATCGCGTCGTGGCAATCCTGGCTTGCAGGGAGTGCGCAGCATGAAGAGCACCATCGGTTCTTCAGGCTTGCTCGGAAACTGATATCCGCCCAAGCTCACGGGGAAATCGAGCATGGTGAAGGTGTGATAGCTCCCCGGCGAAATAATCTGCCTTATCCCAAGCTTGTGAAACGCTGTCCAATGTCTAATTGCCACGTGCGTGTAGATGAAGGGCTCCTTCACGCCGTAGTGCAGAGCTTCCTTCTGCTTGTCCGGCAACTCCGGACAGAGATACGGAACCATGCCGTTGTAGCAGGCGAGGATGCAGCACTTCCCTGTCGCTTTCTTGAGCTTTCCCGCTTGCACATAAGAGACGGTCACTTCTTTCGTGGAATCAGTTGTTGCGGAGTTCTGGGCACGGACTGCTGTCGAGTTCAAGCGAATTCGTACCGAAGACGGTGACTGGTCAAGTTTGCTGTAATCGACGCGGGCGGTCACAACGTCGTCCATCGTGTGACCGGGAACGGCTTCTGCGATCAGATTCCGCACCAGCAGTCGAGCGATCGACGCATTTCCATCAGGAAAGTGGAAGATGTACGGTTCTTCCTTCCCTTCATCGTCACTCAGGTTGAGGCCCTCGAACCCTGCGTATTGATATGCGCCGTAGTCGTCGGGATTCCGGAAGCAGGCCATCGCTGACACTGCATCGATGCCGACTGCAAAAAGATCGTTGGTGTAGGACTGAAAGAATGGCAGTACCGCCGGATCTGCCTTGCAAATGTCCGTCAGGAATCCCGCATAACTAATTTTCGCAAGCCTCGCATGTTTCTCTTCTTTCGAAAAACCCGCGAGATAATCTTTCTTCTCGTCGTACAGGCTGGCGATTTCCTGCTGAACTTTTTGTGGCAACGGACTCTGCTTCAGGAATTCCGGCCATGGTGTCGAGCCCATTCCAGCGATGAGCCGATCGTCCCCAAAAGTCTCTTTATCAAAGAAGCAGGCAGTCCCTAGATGCGAGTAAAGCCTCTGGTCGTAAGCCTTATAGAAGGCCTTCGTTTGGATGCCCAAATCTCGCAGCACACCCTTGGCGACTTCACTGTATTCCGAAGGGCTTTCAATCGACTGCGTTCCACCGTTACTCAGCAGGAGCCGTCCTCCCACGCGGAACTCGTTGCGCCGGGCGTGTCCTCCGAAATCGTCGTTGTTATCGAGAACCAAAATGCGCGAATTGCTGCCTGCCTGCTTTCGATAGAAATAAGCGGCAGCCAAACCGCTGATTCCGCCGCCGACCACCACAAGGTCATACTGCTCGTGGGTATCCTCGGGACTTCCGGCACTTTCCCAGAACTCGCCGTCGCGCAATGCGTGAGCGACGTCGTATGAGCCTGGCGCGAGGCCCCGCATGCCGGTCAACGCCGGCGGATCCGAGTCCGGCGAACTGCTGTCAGGCGGAGATTTTCGGGGATGAGCGGACGCGAGATGCGGTAAGCTAGCGCTGCCCAGCACTCCGATTCCGACGGCCACTCCATTCAGGAAATCACGCCGCGTGATCCGGCGATCCATTCCCAACTGCCGGTCGCGATTTTCTTTGCTCATGATTGCCAGCGAAGCAGTCCAAGACAGTGCTGCACATGGGGAGCGGAGCTTGACGCTCTGCTTTTCAACATTGCTATAATTCTGCAACCTTAGAGAAATACTCCAGAACCTGTCAAGCAAAACCCAAGCTGTCGTCAGTCGTTGGTCGTTAGTCGTTGGCAAAATCGCCAGCAATAGCAAGTTAGGCGAACGACCGACGACTCACGACGGTGTTATGGCACTTCTGCCGACGATGGAGACACGGACTCCTGAACCACGAACAATCTGAAAAGCGTTCTTGCTGCATCGGAATTTTCTGCTGTTGAACCACATTGAAAGTGTCCCCTTGAGACCACATTAGAAGTGTCCCCTTTAGAGTTCCTCCGGGGGAGGAACTGAGATTGGGGAGAACTGGATTGAGCAAGAGAGAGTTGAGCCGAGTAGAAGTGATGGGGAGGGT
>DATJWZ010000334.1:0-1221 GCA_035500795.1 Candidatus Eiseniibacteriota bacterium
CGGAGCCGCGATCCACAAGATCCTTCTGGATCGTTAATTCTTCCTCATACCAGCCGCGGATTCCCCTAGCAGCTAATCCTTTCTCGCGAGCCTCTGATAAAGCTAAACCATCCTTATCGTGGCGCAGCTCCGCGGACCGCCGCCATTCCGCAATAGCCTTGTCATATTCCTGCGCGGCAAAGTGGATTCTCCCGAGATAGTCGTGCGTGGACGAGAGCGACGGCTCGGTTTGTTCCAGCTGTCTCAGAATGGCCAGACCCTGCGCGCGCCGTCCAGAGTCCCACAGTAGGAACCCTTTATCTGCCAGCAGAGCGTTCGAAGCCGGATCGAGTTGCTGTGCCTGTTCAATTTGATCTAAAGCTTCAGGATAGCGGTGTAGAGCCAAAAGATAAGTCGCATACCAGTGGTGTGCCCGCACCAGGTTCGGATTGAGTTGCAGAGCCCGACGGAATTCCCTCTCCGCAGTGGCCCCCTGCCACGACCACCAGAACGTGGCGAACGCCAGTGAAACATGTGCTTCGGCGGAACCATCATCGAGTTCTACGGCCCGTTGCGCCGCCGACAATGCCCGAGGATAAGCCTCTCCCGGGGGCATGGCCCCAAATTCGCGCAGCAGGTTATAGCAGTCTGCCAGCCCGACGTAAGCTTCGGCGTTGCTCGGATTTTTTACGATGGATTGGGTGAAGTAATCGACCGCTTTGGTTAGGTCATCGGGAGAGCGCCGCTCCCAGAAGTATCGGCCTCTCAGGTATAGCTCATGCGCGTCTGTATTTGGTACTCGGCGGCTTGCCAGCGCTTTGAAGTGCGACCCAGAGTTCCCGCTCGAGAGATAAAGCACCAATCCTGCAACAAGCAGCAACGGGATCGTCCAGGCAGCGAGTCTCGCGTAGCCGGAATTATCGATTAACTGTCCGTGATGCCCAACGTTTCGTCGCAGTTGCGACAAGTAAGGAATTCCATCCGAGGGGCTGATTTCATCCCGTTTCTTCCCCGCTGACGCGATCGTCTCGATCCCACTCGAAACTGGGTCGTCCGAATCCAAGTCCTGGCTCTTGCCCTTTAGCCATTCCGCCAACTCCCCGCTGTAAGCGAAAACCGCACTGCGCCCGCCTCCCGGAATGCGATGGACGGGAAGCCCACGCTCCGATTCCCAGCGCTTGACGGTGCGCTCGGCGCGTCCGAGGAAAGAAGCAATCTCTTTCCACGAATCCAGCCGTTTGC
>DATJWZ010000335.1:0-3994 GCA_035500795.1 Candidatus Eiseniibacteriota bacterium
GTCACAGAATGGTTGCCACTGCAAGGCGAACACGCTGCCCTCGATCTTTTTATTCTGCTGGAAGACTCTCCGGGCAGTAGCTATGGCACGCAAATCGAAGATCTTCGCGCTTTCATCCTCGCACAGCCACCGACCACAAAAGTGGGGATCGCCTATATGGAAACCGGTGGTCCGAAGATTCTGCAGAGTCTCACAAACGATCACGCCGCGGCTGCTGCCGCGTTGCGCGTCTCCTTATCAAGACTCGCCAGGCCTGCGAGCCCCTATCAGGCGCTTGGTCAATTAATCGACCAGTGGCCTGCTGGAAACAATCGTCGGGCGATCTTGATGATTGCGAATGGGAAAGATATAACCTTCGGAGACCAGGACGAAATCGCCTATAACAGCTTTGTGGACGCTGCAATTGGCAAGGCACAACGCTCTGGCGTGGTTGTCTCCGCCATCGCCACTGACGGACAAGAGATCGCGCAAAATGAGACTCATTTCAACAAGATCTATCTTGCCCGGGTTGCAGAGGAGACAGGCGGCAAGCTTTATTACTATCCATCGGCCGCGCCACCCTCCTTCGTTCCTTATCTGAACGATTCCACCCAGCGACTCAGCCGCCAATATCTTGTCACGTTCCTTGTCAAGCCGAACAAGCATGGTTCGCTCCAGCCAGTCAAGATGAAAGCCAATGTCCCCCAAGCGGATCTGGTGAGTGCAAACAGAGTGTATGTACCTGCTGCCCATTAGGAGCGCAACTTCGGACTAATTTTGTGGTGCCACTTGGTCTGATGACCTCTCGTTCTGTATTCGCTCTGCTCCTCTCGGCTGCCGCGGGAACTTTTTCTTTTGCCCAAGAAATAACCAGTGATGTAATCGTTCAAAACGCATCGGTGAATGACGGATATGGAGGCTGGCCTCTCTGCGGCGTAGGAGGCCAAGTTTATCGGCATCCGGGAGGCGGAGACCTCACCTCAGTCATGCGCGTTTCTCCCGACGGTTCTACTTTGCTGTTTACTCTGCCTGAAGACGTTTTTCCAGGAGTCATTGCCCCCGCCGGAACGGGCCTCAGCGTTCTGTCGGGTGTTTACTCCAACTCGGAAAGCCACTTCAGCGTGGTCATGTTTCACTTTGATAGCCAGGCTCACCTCCTCGCGCGCAATCCAGTCACAATCCCAGTTCAGCCGTATTCAATGGCAGTCCTTCCCTCGGGTCGTACGGTCGTCGTTGGTGGTCACTTGAAAGATGCCGACCATCCTGAAGATCGAAAATATGGTTTCGCGATTTTGGATGCGAATGACAAACTGTGGAAGAGCGTCGACCTGCCACTACCTCCCGGTGGCGGCGGCTGGACTTTTTCGAGTCAAATGGCCTCAGGAGAGGGAGTTGCCTATGTGATGTTGCACTCGAATCAGCCGCCGCAAACCGCGATCGCAACTATTTCGGAATACGGAAATCAGAACCTTAACATCAAGGTGATTGCAGCGCCGCTCGACACTGAGATACGTCACCACAATGAATGGGTATTCGCCTCCGGCGTTGTGGTGGACATCTATCACTACTCGAACGAAAGACCGCACGTCAGCAGCCGCTTCGATGAATACGATCTCAACACCGGCGAGAAGATCGCAACCAAGACTGCGCCTCCAACCGGATATCAGTTCGGCTGCTACCTCGGAAACGAGTTGAGCATGTTAGCCGATAGTGCACACACTGATCCCGCACGACATCTCTCCTCCAACACGCTGCGACTGGTCACAGCCAAACTGAAACTCGACCCTACAAGATAGACCTTACCTCAAAGACAATCTGCCCGCCCTCACCCTAGCTCATTAAAAGCGGCACTTAACACGCCAGACGTCACGCGGATGGACAACTCCCCGTCAATTCAGACCTTCTCTAACAGTAGAAAGCAAGTTCAGACTGTACACACTGTCAACATCGGGTGCTCGGTCGTGATTGAAATCGGAGGTCGTGATGTATCGAACCACAGTAGTTGCATGCCTTTTTGCTTTGTTATTCGGTTTTTGCGTTGCGAGCGCGAAAGCGAACGAGGCGAACGAAGCCACAAAAATTACCTTCAATAACCCCGTTGAAATTCCGGGAAGAGTGCTGAAGCCGGGCACCTATTGGTTCACGATCCTTAGGGATGACCCCAATCAAAATGTCGTTCAGGTTTGGAACAGCACTCGGCAACATTTGCTGGACACCGTTCTGAGTATTCCAGACTACCGGACCCACACACCAAGCCATACCATCATCAAGTTCGAAGAGAGAGCCTCGAACTCACCCGAGGCTCTGCGCGCCTGGTTCTACCCTGGCCAGAACTATGGGCATGCCTTCGTCTACTCCGAGACCGAAGCCCGGGATCTTGCGAAACGGACCGGGCATCCGGTGTTATCGATGCGCGATGACATTGCCTCCAACAGCACTAAACCGGCGAAATCGGCAAACGATGCTTCAGTCGTAGCCATGAAGAATGCGAATGTTAAGGCTATGAACTCTAACGGACAAGAGGTCGACAAATCACAGGCAATTCAGGCTGAGCCCAACCAGACCTCGGCTTCGCGACGTTAACGCAAGTAAAGTGCAGCGGCCGCGCAGTACCGGCCCGGCTATAGAGAATTGTCATGTGGAGCGAAGAACCAGGGGACCGCGAAAGCGGTCCTGGTTTTGCATTCGAAACATCTCCACATTCTATGCACTTGCGATTGACTTAAGACTTCGCCTTTCCAAACCACTCATCAAACCATTCCAACGACCGCAAAAAATAATCATGCCAGTCCGCAGGCTTCACGAACACATGGCCTTCATTCGGATAGACCACAAACTTTACCGGCACATTCAAATCCTTCAACGCATGCCACCACTCAATCGACTGTTCGACTGGCACCTCGCCATCGCGATCGCCAACCAAAATCAGCGTGGGTGTCTTGACGTTCTTCACGAAGTGCATCGGATCGCTCTTCGCGTACACCGCTGGATCGTCATACACCGATGCTCCAAAGAACGGAATCATCCACGCGTCGATATCGTTCACCCCGTAATAACTCAGCCAGTCGGATAAACCCGCTCCAGCCACTGCAGCCGCAAATCGATGTGTCTGCGTTTCCGCCCACATCGTCATATACCCGCCATAGCTATGTCCGCGAATCCCAAGTCGCCGCTCGTCGATTGGATACTTCTTCGCGATCGCATCAATTCCGGCCATGATGTCGCGGAAATCGCCGCCGCCGAAATCTTTCACGTTCGCCTGCGTGAACGATTCGCCTTGTCCATAACTCCCGCGCGGATTCGGACACAGTGCGAAATATCCCATTGCCGACTGCGCCCCCATCGTCATCGGATCCCAGTGCGCCCCGCATGCCGCCGACGGACCTCCATGCACATTTACGACGAGTGGATACTTCTTCCCCGGATCGTAGTTAACGGGCAGCATCAACCAGCCCTGAAGTTGAACGTCGCCATTCTTCCAGTGGAAATTCACCGCCTCGCCCCAGGCTGGCTTCACGCCTTCGTTGATTTTCGTCAGCTGCTGCCACTTCCCAATGGGCCCTGCCCAAAGTTCCGACGGCGTACTCTGCGACTGCAGCACTGCAGCCATTACCGATCCATCACGGGAAACAGCGCCTGCGATGGAATGTGCCGCGCTCACGCTTTCGTTGCCGGACCAGATCTGCCGCACCGCGCCAGACGAAGACACACTCCCAAATCCAGATTTGCCGCCGATGTTTTCGCCAAAAAGAATTTGATCAGTCGAAGTCCAGACCAGGCTCGAAGGCGAACTCGCGATTTTCGGCGTGAGATTGCGAACTCCGGCCCCAGCCAACGATAGCGTATGAATCTCGCCGCCCACCGATCCTTCATCGCTCATCAACCCCTCGATGAACGCGATCTGCTTGCCATCGGGAGAAACATGCGGCTCGGCAATCTGCAGCTTCGGCGTGTAGATGTCATGCATTTCGCGCGTGCGTCCATCCACGTGAAACAAATGCGCCACGTACCAGTT
>DATJWZ010000336.1:0-7287 GCA_035500795.1 Candidatus Eiseniibacteriota bacterium
TGTAATGGCCTCGTAACGTAAACTCTCCACCACTAAGCACTCATAGAGTCGGTTCCCATTCACGCGGATTGCTGCCGGTCACCCCATATCGGCGCTTCTCATCGCGAAACTTGAGCGGTGGGGGAATCATTGGTCGTGCCAATGGAAGAGCTTATGTGTAATCTTCCACTCTCCATTACACTTAAGCAAAGTAAATACGTCGGAAGCTCTGGCATTGGCGCCAGCCAACTTGCCCGACCATCGTTGCACTTCCAAATGCACGACAGCGATGCTCTCGATGATTTCGATGCGTGCAAATCGCGGATTGATATTGGGTGCTGGTCCGTTTGCGGTGACCCACTGGAAAACGTGTTCCACGGAGCCACTATATTCGACTCCCTGACAGTAGCCGGAGATGGTTGCGGAAGGATGAAAAGCAGGGCGCATGAGTTCCCCATCGCCCGCGCGAGCGCCCGCAATGTAGCAGTGCATGGTTCGGGTAATGGCGTCATGTTCGACGAGGTAAGCGTTGGCGGCAGATTTGAGCTGAGGAATGCTCTCGGCTGTATCGTTCGAGATTTCGTGTGGACACTTAGTGCGTAAGCGGCTCCATGCTTCTATCTCGTGCCTGTAAGCGAAGACGGTGTCCTGCTTTTCGTGCTCGCGGCGGTGGACTGGAAGTCCCTCGCTCGCCTCCCAATAGGATGCGACAGCACGGTGATAAGATTGGCGGCGACAGAGTGTGGAAACATTCATCGAATGCGAATTTAATTTCGGATCTGTAGTCAAACCTGGCTGGCTTCTTGGCTGTTTCGAAGAGCCAGCGAGTGTACTCCTGAAAGGCGAAAGTAATTAGCAATGTTTACCCCGAAACTAGAGATCCTCCCATTACCGCAACGTAAACTTTGGGATGAACTGAGGAATACTCCCAAACATTTTGTACTCTACGGGGGTACTGCTCTGGCTCTGAGGCTGGGTCACAGAAACTCAGAAGATTTTGACTTTTTTTCGAACCATCCATTTGCCCCAGACTCGTTACGTAAAGCGATTCCCTATCTCAACGATGCCGAGATGAGCCAGTTTGAGCCGAACACACTAACCGCCATCGTGGATCGGAACGGGCCCGTGAAAGTCTCCTTTTTCGGAGGCCTCGCATTGAATCGGATACTAGATCCGGATGTGATGCCAGACAACAGACTACAAGTCGCGTCGCTGATCGATGTTGCGGCCACCAAACTGGCGACCATTCAACAACGTGCGCAATCGAGGGATTACGAAGACATTGCGGGTATTATCGCCGCAGGAATAAGTTTGGCGGACGCTCTTGCGGCTGCGTCGGCTGCTTATGGCAAACAGTTCAATGGTGCTCTAAGCCTAAAAGCATTGACGTACTTCTCCGATGGGGACTTGCCACACCTCAGTCCCGGCACGCAGAAGCAACTGCGTTCTCTGGCTTCTCAAATAAATTTGCATCAGATTCCATTTCTCAAGGCCAAAACGGGCATAACTGGAGAGGGTCCTCAAGGATGAATGCCGAGAACCTGCAGATGGTAGCCAGGCGAGTTGTTTGGTTCAAAAAGCCGGAACAAGCGCTGCAAGAAACCAAACTATTTCTCGCCCATGTGATGACTTACGGAACTCTCAGCGACATATCCACAACGCTGCAGTATTTCTCTGAAGCCGACTTCGAGGCAGTAATTGACGATCCGCCTGCTGGAATCTTTGACCTTCGGTCATGGACGTACTGGAACGTGCGATTTCGTCGCGAGCCAGTTCCCGTCCTACCCAAGCGGAACTTAGCTCCGTAATCAGGCCAGACCTGATCGCACCTCGAATCTCATCCCCTTCCGCAACGAGTGCCAGATGCAGGTCTAATGATCGTTCTCGGTATACTACCCGCGCCAGAAATTTCGCGCCGTCGTCAATATAACTAAGGAACTCTCGGTCGCGAACGCCATTTCCACGCAAGGAAACCACTATCCGAGAGTTCCAATCAGCCATGTCGATGGAAACAGACAGGCCAGTGACGCGACCGCATCCCAGCCAACAAAGATTTCGCCAGCAGGAGTGACCACGTGCAACTGCCGCAGGCATTCATCCAGTCTGAGCCGAGAATCCACTGTCGAGAGGACTTCTGGACTAATCGCCAGCGAGAGGGTTTTGTTCTCGCGGTCGAGAGTCTTCAGCCACGCGACGCAACCCTGACAAATCTCGCACTGATCGTCGTAGAGGACTCGGTAGCCGGAAGCCGTGGAATGCTCCGGGTCGGGTCTAGCAGCGATCTCCGCTAGGGATTGCTCGGCTATGGCAGGTGCAGAGATTATGCACTGGTAATCGCAGGCTTCCAAGCTGGTGAAAGAGGAACCTCAAAACTTGGCTCTCTCTGTTGTCAGATTAGACTGTGTTCGTGCGCGCCATTACCCCAACTGATCGCGTCTTCATCCTCACCGGGGCGGGAGTAAGCGCCGAAAGCGGGATACCGACGTTCCGTGGCGCGGGCCGGCTTTGGCGCAACTACCGAATCGAAGACGTCGCATCGCCCCATGCTTGGACTCGTGATCCTCGGCTGGTATGGGAGTTCTATTCCATGCGTCGGCGGGTCGCGGCGGAAGCCAAGCCGAATCCAGCGCACTTCGCGCTGGCTAAGCTCGAACAGAAATTACAGGATCGCTTGTTCCTCTGCACGCAGAACGTGGACGACCTTCATGAGCAGGCAGGGTCAATTCGCGTCGTCCACATGCACGGCGAGCTTTTCAAAAGCCGCTGCGATCGATGCACCCGACCGCCATTTCACGACACGAGCACCTACGATCCTCCCGTGGAAGTTCCCCGGTGCGAATGTGGCGGTAGGATTCGCCCACATATCTGCTGGTTCGGAGAAGTGCCGTTCGAGTTGGATCGCATCTTCCACGCACTAGACAAATGCACGATCTTCATGGCTGTCGGTACATCTGGAGTGGTCGAGCCAGCCGCCAGCTTTGTCGCTCAAGTCGGCGGTCGTGCCCGAACGATCTATGTGGGAGCGGGGGAGCCTGCGAACGCATCCGCGTTCACCGAATGCCACTTGGGAAAGGCTGGAGAACTGCTACCCGATCTGCTCGGTCAGAAGTGTGCGCCGTAGCCCGCTATTGCAGCTTCGCGTACTCTGCTTTGGCTTGCTTGTATATGGGAATGTCGGGATCGGCGTCTTTCCAGAGGATGAAGAATTCCTCGTATGCAGCTTTCGCTTTGGCCGTGTCGCCACTGATAGTGTAAGCACGGCCAATTTGAAGATGGGCCAGCGATCCCGTGACAAAGTTTTGCACGACACCGCTGTGATCCAGCATCTTTTGAAACTCCGCAGCTGCTGCAGTGCCGTTTCGCCCCAGCAAGTAGGCTTGGCCGCGCGTATATACCGGGTAGAGGTAGTTAATGAACGCTCCGGCTCCGCCTAGTTCGTAAGGAGCGGATGGTTCCAAATCAAGCAACGCCTGGGACGAATTTCTCCGATTGAGTTCGATCGTGGCGTTGATAGTCGGTAGCCAGTAGAGCTTCAACATGGTGTTAGTCGGAAAGGTCGTCTCTAATTCTTCGGCAAGTGCCTTGGCTTGGGAAATATCGCCGATGCGAGCAAATGAAAGGGCCGCAGCCACTTTCACATCTGGGCCTTGAGACAGTTTCAAAGCCCCGGAGGCTCCTGCCCTCGCGTACGCAGCGTTGCCGATCTCCGCCTCACGCAGCGCAGCATTGACCTTCCACAAAGCAGCCGTTTCTTTGGAGTCGCTGCGGACAGCCGAATCCGTCGCCCTGCGGGAAAAGTCGCGCGCTTTGCTTAGGCGCCCATAGTAGCCTTCAGTATCTGACTGCGCCGAGAGTAGCGTGTCTTCAACTCCGGGTTTGCCCGCAGCCCAAGCCAATTGTTGCTCCATGAGTGCGGTTGCTCCCCGCAGGAAGGCGTAATAGTACATATTCGTGCGCAGAAGACCGCTATCCAGTTTGAGCGCAAGAGCCTGATCGAAAGTGGCCTTGGCTTCGTCCAGTCGGTTCAGGTTGACATACGTCCCACCCATGTTCGCATAGACGACAACTATATCTGGCGCCAGGCGCAGTGCTTCTTTCTCTTGGGCGAGAGCTTTGTCGTATTGCCCTAGGTTGCCGTAATCACTGGCCAGGTTGACGTAAAGGCTGACGTCACGAGGATAATTCGCTGTCCAAAGTTCATAGGTCTCTGCCTCCTTCTCTATCTCTCCTCTTGCGCGGAAATAGTAGGCGGCAATCCGCAGTTTTTCCCGTTCGTTCGCGCGCTCGCGCAATTCATAGGCCTTAGTCGCATTTTCCAACGCGAGCGTCGGCTGGTTCAGATTGCCGTAGAGTACCGCCAATGCGGCATATGCCATGGGGAAACTGGGATCGATTTCAATCGCGCGCTTCAAGAACGGAATGCTGGGTGTATCTCCTCGTTCGTGCCCAATGGTAATGCCCATACTGTAGGCTTTCAGGGCTTCAAGAGAGGATGTCGTAGCTTCAATCGGAACGTCGAACTTCTGCACCGAGGGGAGTGATTCTCCCAACTTAGTCCGCAGACTGGACGAGGCTCGGCTCAGAGACCGCAGAGTGTCCTCTTTGCTGGTGGCCTCGCCCTGTTCCTTGGCCAAAGTGTCGCCTGTGTTGCATGCAACCGCGTAAAGGTCGATCAGGTAATGGCTTCCCAGGCTTGATATCGTCCCACCCAGCAAGGCCTTGCTGCCTGTGCGCAAGCAAACCTCGCGCCCGACGTCCCCCGTGATGCGTTCGTTTGCGGGCCGGCCCATCATCTGCAAGGTCTCGCTGACTTTTCGGTCGGACAGTACGTTCAAGAAAGGGGATTGCCCCAGCTGCACCGCCAGGGCTTGCTTCAGCGCATCGTCAAAAATAGGGTCACCTGTCGCGTTGGCGAAATCGGCGAGAACGATGGTGTCCTTCTCGGTCAGGTACTTGCTTTGATGCGAACGATAATAAAGCCCGCCCACTGCGAACAACGCGGCCAGCAGGACGAGACCCACAATCTTCCAAGCCTTCCCGACCCGAGCTTTACGAGCATTCGCCACCGTGACTGAGCTTGGCGCAGGAATGTGTCTGCTTTCGGAGTCCCTCTTCAGCCGTTGCAAATCTGTTCGCATGTCGGCAGCATGCTGATAACGCAGGCTGTGGTTCTTTTCCAGTGCCTTATCGATGATTACTTCGAAGTCCAATGGCAACTGCGGATTGAGTTGCGATACCGGGATGGGCTTCTGGTGCAGGATTGCTCCGCAGATTTCTCCAGAGCTTGCACCATCGAAAGGCATTCTTCCCGTAGCCATCTCATATAGCACCGCACCGAAGGAAAACAAATCACTTCGCGCATCCAACTCTTTCGCTCTAACCTGCTCAGGAGACATATAGGCCACTGTTCCGATCATTGTTCCCGGACTCGTAAGATGTTCCTCGGCACTGGTGGCAGCGGTCTGAGTATTTTGTGCAGCTATTTGACTAGCAGAACTGAGGGGAGGCGCGATCTTCGCCAATCCAAAATCCAGAACCTTGGCGTGACCGCGCTTAGTCACGAAGATGTTTGCCGGTTTGATGTCCCGGTGGACAATACCAGCCGCGTGGGCGGCTTCCAGCGCGTCTGTAATCTCGATAGCGAGCGACAGAATCACTTCGGTTTCCAGCGGGCGCCCAGCGATGCGGTGCTTAAGAGTCAGCCCATCCAGAAATTCCATGGCAATGAAGGATTGGTCACCGTGTTTTGCGATCTCGTAAATCGTGCAGATATTGGGGTGATTGAGCGCGGATGCTGCACGTGCTTCCCGGCGGAAACGCTCCAACGCCTGTGGTTGTCGGGCGACATCTTCTGGAAGAAACTTCAGCGCGACGAAGCGACCAAGCTCGGTGTCCTCTGCCTTGTAGACAATACCCATGCCTCCACCGCCTAGCTTCTCAACAATGCGGTAGTGAGAGATGGTTTGGCCGATCATCGGGAGCGAATCTTACGTCGCTGAAACCGGCAAGTCAATGAAGGCTTTGGAGTTGGCGGCGTCCCACAATGGATGGTTGGCGAAAAATCTGGATCTATAAGATGGAAAGTTAAGGACATTCTTCTCCGTCGACCGGAGTATTTTGATTTCCTGCCCCCATTTCTATAGGAGAATTTTGGGTGTTGCTGTCGAGCACGCGGGAAGATCCGATAGCGAATCAGGATTCGATGGAAAGAATGATCGCAGAAATTAAAACGGCGACAATCTATCTGCTTTGCAACTGCGCTGTCCAGTTCTGAATGACGTTCAGCGGCAGCTTGCCCGCCTCTCCGGTGGTGATCCAGAGAAATCGCTGCCCGTCTCGGCTGACGGTGTACTGCTGTCCCGTAAGGTTGGGAGATTGATTGTTGATGTGAAACAGAGTGTGCACTTCACCCACTTCAAAACTCGATCCATGGCCGTTAACATCCGCCTCGAGGACTCCGCTATCCCCCGACTTCTCAAAATAGATGGCCTTGCCGTCCCCCTCCAGAGAGGCTCCAGACCGTCACCATTCGACACCTGCCACTTCGCCCCGGTCCCGGGAAAAGGCGCCACATAAACCTCCCAATGCCCAGACTCGTCCGAGGCGCACGCGACCCAGTCGCCATCGGGAGAAAATTGCGCGTGCATCTGATTTCCCGGAGCGTTGATGTAGGGAAATGCTTTGCGATCTCCGAACAGAGGCAGGACCCAAATATCGGTTCCCGTTCTCATGGAGGCAGTTCCAGTTGTGAAAAGAATATAACGGCCATCGGGAGACCAATCGTACAAGCCTTCCTGCAGCCCGATGGTGCGGCCCAGGTCCATCAATTTCTGTTCCTCGCCCGAGCCATCGGCCGCTTTGGCCAAAATGGACTCGTTGCTCAGGCCACCGTAGGCTCCCTGCATATATGCGATCTGTTTTCCATCCCGCGACCAGATGGGACTCAGATGAACATCCTTCCCGAAGGTGAAACGGGTACGAGTGTTGTGCTCCGAGTCATAAATCCAGATGCCATAGTTGGCGGTACCGACTGCAGCTGCAGCCTTTTTTCCATCCGGCGAGAGTTCGCTCTGATAATAATCATCCGGCTCTCCCAATTTTCCAGGTTTCCTTCCCGTGGATATCGAACCAGGTTAGCTGCATGCCCCGGCCCGCCGCTCCCGGCTGGTAGATCATGGTCCCGTTTTCTGAGGCTGAGAATGTGCCACGCCACACCGAGTCATCCACCTGCGCGTCGCTGTTCAAGACGGTGCCCTGTCCCTTTAATTCACCGGACGATAGATCGAACGACTGCGCCATCAGCGCACC
>DATJWZ010000337.1:0-8227 GCA_035500795.1 Candidatus Eiseniibacteriota bacterium
TTCGTTCACCGCACGCCTTTCTTGCGTCTCAACGTTTTGTCCACCGGCCAGCCTCTACTCAGTACTACCCTCGATGGATTGACTAGGATCGGCCTCGAATGTCATTTCATCGATGATGAGCCGACGCTGATGTGGAGCAAACTGGTCTTTCTCGCACCGTTCGCGTTGACCACCACCGCTGCCGACATGCCGGTAGGAGGCGTCCTGCAGGATCGCGTTTGGCGGAAACTGGCGGAATCCTGTGTGTGGGAAGCATGTGCCGTCGCCAAAGCCGAGAAAGCCAACGTGGATGCGAGCTTTGTCCTCGCCTTCGCTGGGAAAGCGCCGCCCAGCATGAAAAGTTCCATGCAAAAGGATGTCGAACAGGGAAATCCTCCGGAACTAGATGCGATCGCTGGCCCGATCATCCGGCGAGGCGATGCTCATGGCATCGATGTCAGCGCTACCAGGAAATTGGTGGAGGCCATCGTGGCGCGCGCGAAGGCCTCTGCCTAAATCTCAAGGTTGAGCCGAGTTCGCTGTCCTCATCTTCGGTAATGCCCCTCAATTTCCCTAGCGTTGTAAACTGACCGTATTCCTATGAGCCCGAATTCCTCACGCACGGATTCATTCGATTCGGCAGCCACGGCTGCTAGCCGGGAAGAACTTCAGCGCGAGGTGTCGCGCCTTGCGGCTTCTCCGGAAGTGCGTTCGGCCTTCAACTGGTTTCGTGCCCAAGAGCCTCAATTTACCCACTGGCAGATGGAAATGGCGCGCATCCCCGCACCACCATTTGGGGAATCGGCTCGCGCGGCATGGCTTTCAGAACGCTTCCGCGAAGTCGGGCTCGATGATGTGCGCATCGACGATGTCGGCAACGTGTTCGGCATGCATCCCGGATTCGGACGCCGCTACGTCGCGCTCAGTGCGCACATCGACACGGTTTTTCCGGCGAACACTCCGCTGAACATTCGTCAGCAGGGAACTCGCATCTACGGCCCGGGAGTCTCCGATAACGGTGCGGGTGTCGCGGCGATGCTTGCCGTTGCGGCCTTGTTCCGTGCAGTTCGGATCCGTCACGCCCTGCCATTCGTTTTCATCGGAAACGTCGGTGAAGAGGGCGAAGGCGATCTGCGCGGCATGCGGCACATTTTCGCGACTCCACGATGGAAGGATTCGATCGCCTACAGCCTTGTGCTCGACGGAGCAGGCGCCGACACGATTGTGGCGGAAGCCTTGGGCAGCCGCCGCTTCGAAGTCATCGTCCGCGGACCCGGTGGACACTCCTGGAGCGATTTCGGAGCGCCCAACCCAATCGTGATCCTGGCCAAAGCGATCGAGACGTTCAGCGCAACAGTCGTGCCGTCCTCACCGAAGACGACCTTCAACATTGGCGTGATCCGCGGCGGAACTTCGGTCAATTCGATTCCTGAATCCGCCAGCATGAAAGTGGACATTCGTTCGACCTCCATGGCCGAGATGGAACGTCTCGAGCAGTCATTGCGCGCGGCGCTCAATCGTGCCGTCGAAGATGAGACCATGTCGGCCGAACTCCGTTCGTCGGCCCAGAAGCGTCCTCCGGGAGTGAGCTGCGAAGTCGTTGTCATCGGCAATCGTCCGGCCGGAGAGTTGCAACAGGGAGCGCGGATTCTACAAGTTGTACGCGCTGTGGATTCGCAGTTGGGCAACGCAGCCCAGGTGCAGCGTGCGTCCACAGACGCGAATGTGCCGCTGTCCATGGGCCGTGAAGCGATCGCGATCGGCGGTGGTGGATCGGGCGGTGGCGCGCATACGCTGCAGGAGTGGTTCGATTCAGGCGGCAGGGAATTGGGACTGAAACGGATTCTGTTGACCATGCTTGCACTGGCGGGGGTGGGGGAATGATTCGGACGAAAATGGGCAAATTGGCGCTGAGCGTCGTGGCTGCCATTTTATGCGAAGGTTCCGGAATGACGCAGACCTCCACGCCAGCAGATTCGAAGCACAAAGCCGACATCATTTTCGTTCATGCCAACATCTACACCGGTGTTCCCGGCAACTCCGCTTTTAGTTCGATTCTCCGCGAGGAAGCCATCGCGGTCCATGGTGACCGCATCCTGGGCACAGGCAACAATCTCGACATCGAAAAATTCAAAAGCCCGAGTACTCAGGTAATAGATCTTGGTGGCCATTTCGTCATGCCGGGATTCAACGACGCGCATCTTCATCTCGCCGACGCCGGCCTGCAAAAGTTGGGAGTCGATCTCGAAGGCACGAAGTCGCTCGATGAATTCCGCGATCGCCTGCGCGCCAAGGTAGAACAGGCCAAGCCTGGCGAGTGGATTCTCGGTGGAGGATGGGACGAGACGCTCTGGCCCGTGAAGAGTCTGCCCAGCCGCTGGGACCTCGACGAAGTCTCAGCGGGGCACCCCGTCTTTCTGGATCGCGTGGACGGCCATCTGGCGGTGGCCAACACACGCGCTCTGCAACTCGCAAGCGTCAATCTTGCCAGTCGTGATCCCAAAGGTGGACGGATCGACCGCAATGAAAACGGCGAGCCAACCGGCATCCTCCGCGATACCGCACAGGATGCTCTGCGAGCCGTGATCCCAGCACCCACTCACGATTACCAACGCCGAGGCATCCAGGTGGCCCTCGCCGATTTGGCGGAACACGGCGTCACCTCGGCGCAGGACAATTCCAGTTGGGAAAGCTTTCAGATTTACGAGGAACTTGAGAAAGAAGGCAAGCTCACCGCACGCATCAGCGAATGGCTACCGTTTGACGCGTCAGTCGACGAACTCCAGCAGAAGCGCAGTTCGCATCCTGCATCAGACATGATGCTGCATACCGGTATGCTCAAGGGCTTCATGGATGGTTCCATGGGCGGTCACACTGCGGCATTGCTTCAGCCTTATTCCGACGATCCAAGTACTTCCGGTCTTCCGCGCTACGACGCCGACAAATTGAACGCGATGACCAAGGAGCGTGTCCTCGCCGGATTCCAGATCGGCTTCCACGCCATCGGCGATCGTGGTATCCAGATGG
Source organism: Candidatus Eiseniibacteriota bacterium (assembly GCA_035500795.1). GTDB lineage: Bacteria > Acidobacteriota > Terriglobia > Terriglobales > Acidobacteriaceae > Sulfotelmatobacter. The sequence goes on from DATJWZ010000337.1 coordinate 3,007, forward strand.
CGCTCGATGCATTTGCCGAAGCCGAAAAAGCCGCGAAAGACGGCAATGTAAAGGCGGCCAATGGCGGCGACGATTATCGCCTCCGTGTCGAGCATGCGCAGTGTCCGAACGCCGAACAGATCGGACGCTTCAAAACCTTGAAAGTTATTGCATCCATGCAGCCCACGCACGTGCTGAGTGACATGCGTTGGGCGCAGGACCGCCTTGGCCCGAAGCGCGCCGCCACTTGCTATGCCTGGAATGCCTTTCTTACCAAAGGCGTGCGGCTAGCTTTTGGTACCGATTACAACGTTGAGCCGATCTCACCATTCCGCGGACTATACGCGGCGGTTACACGAAAAAGTGAAGATGGCAAACAGGAGTTCTTCCCCGAGCAGCGCATCACGATGGATCAGGCCGTTACGGCCTATACCTCCGGTTCGGCCTTCGCCGAATTTGAAGAGAATGAGAAGGGCAAACTCGCGCCCGGCATGCTGGCGGATTTCGTAGTCCTCGATCGCGACGTTACGTCAATCCCGGCCGACAAAGTCCTGGGAACAAAAGTTCTCCGAACCGTCGTTGGCGGCAAAACCGTGTATGAAGCCAAGTAGTCGGCTTCTCGTTCACTATATGGCGCAAGGCCCTCCAGATCCGATGGCCTTGACTGCCACGCTTGCCATTCTTGCCGTAGTGGTTTTGTTTGCAGCACGATTGCCCGCCCGAAAGGCGACCTGACCGATCCGGTGATCGCTCTCCGGTACGGGTAGATCCCATAACGCCCGACGCCCATGGATCGTTTCGGGCTAACGTCGATATCTTAAAACCGCCATAAAACGATTTACGCCCGTCTGGCGTCTAATGTCCAGAAGCCTTTCTTGTGAACCTCGATTTTCAGCACCCAATGCAGTAAGAGCGAATGTTGCTTTAATCGGTATACTATTAAGGGTTTACACGTTTGGAGGAAGTTGACATATGGATGCGGGCGCAATTTGGATGCGCGTTAAGGCTCACCGTTGGACATACACGCTGAGCATTTTGGCCACTCTGTCCGTCGGGATTCTGATCGGCACGGTGATTTCTGCGGAAGTGAAGGGCAAAGAAGGGCAAAAGAGCGAAGTCACACCTCTCAGCCTGCCCGCCGCTCAATCAATCGACAATCCGTTATCGAAAGCGTTCGCGCAGATCGCGAAACAGTTGGAACCGAGCGTCGTCAACATCAACACCGAATCGACCATCAAGAACCCGCACCGGCGCCGCGGCGGACAGGATCAGGGTGGGGATGACGACGATAACGGCGGCGGCATGGACGATTTCTTCAACCGTTTCTTCGGCGGACCGGGCGGTGGCGGACAGATGCCGGGTCTTGGTGGGCCGGGCGATGGCACGATCCGGGAACGCTCGCTTGGTTCTGGCGTCATTGTTGATCCAAAGGGCTACATCCTCACCAATCGGCACGTCGTTGAAAAAGCAGACCGCATCCGGGTGAACTTTGAAGATGATCCCCCCGGCGTAAAGCATGAAGCCAAGGTAATCGGCACGGACCAGGAAACCGATCTCGCAGTCATCAAGGTCGACGTAGACCACCCATTGCCCGCGGCCAAGATGGGTAACTCCGATGGAATGCAGGTCGGAGACTGGGTTCTCGCGATCGGCAGCCCCTTTGGCCAGGCAGGAACAGTGACAGCCGGCATCGTTTCGGCCAAGGGCCGCGACATCGTTCCCGGCCGTCAATTCCAGACATTTATTCAAACCGACGCGGCCATCAATCCCGGCAACTCCGGCGGGCCGCTCGTCAACTTGAACGGGGAAGTCATCGGCATCAACACCGCCATTCTTAGCGAGACGAACGCCTATGCAGGCATCGGCTTCGCGCTTCCTTCGAAGACTGTGGTCGATGTCTACAACCAGCTGACCGGTCCAGAGCACAAAGTTTCGCGCGGATCGATCGGCATCATGTTCGACGCCGTGGAGAATCCGGCCATCGCACGCGTGTATGGGGGCGGCACCGGCGTTCCGATCTCTAGTGTAGTCGCAGGCAGCCCCGCCGATCAGGCTGGACTGAAAGTCGGCGACACCATCACAACAGTGGATGGAAAGAAGGTCACCAAGGGCAGCGAACTTGTGTCTGATATCGCGGCACGCAAGCCGGGATCGAAAGTTACCCTCGGCTTCATCCGCAACGGTAAAGCGCAGGACACGACCGTTACAATCGCCGACCGCTCCAAGCTATTTGCCGCGCGTTTAGGCGAAGATCAGGGCAACGAGGACGAAAATGCACCGAAGCCGAGCAAGTTCGGTGTGACCGTTCGCAAAGTGACCCCGGAGATGGCAGACCGTCTTGACATTCCTGCCGGCAAGGGCGTCATTGTGCAGGATGTGAAGCCAGGATCCTTTGCCGAGGACGTCAACCTCGGACGGGGCGACATCATCCTTGAGATCAACAAGCAGCCAGTCAACAGCGAAGATGATTTTGCCCGCATTGAATCGAGCATGAAGAGCCGTCAGGATGTCGTGTTCCTTGTCCGCCCGCGCGGTGCAGGGAAGCAGGACGGCACGATCTTCGACGCCGGTACACTTCCGTAACCGGAACTGGCACAGCAGGAACTGGCACTGTACTCCGTTATCGGGGATGATTACAGTGCCAGTTGCTTTATGGGGCTGAAATCTAAAGTTGACTGCAGGTGGGATGCGGATACTGGGTGGCAATACTGGAATTGAGAAGACCGGCGCAATACTCTGTGCGCTGATCTTTGCATGCGCCCTTTCTCCCCTCGCATATGGTCGCCAGGATTCCGCCAGTAAATCGACCTCACCGTCTGCTGCGAAGTCATCGACAACAAAGAGCACGACGAAGCATCATTCGACAAAGTCCACTTCAGCCAGCAAATCCGCACACACCTCAAAAACGAGCTCGAAGAAGCATTCCTCAAAGAAGAAATCAACCCGCTCGCGCGGCCAGCAGAAAATTGATCCTGATCGCGCACAGGAAATTCAGCAAGCGCTGGTGCGCGAGCACTACCTCAACGCGGACCAGGCTTCCGGCGGCTGGAACCAGGCCAGCGAAGAAGCCATGCGCAAGTTTCAGGCGGATCATGGCTGGCAAAGCAAGACCGTTCCCGATTCCCGCGCTCTGATCAACCTCGGCCTGGGGCCGAGCAAAGATCATTTGCTGAACCCAGAGAGTGCGATGACGACGGTGCCAGACCGTCCAAAGTCGCAGCCAGTTCCCGCAACCTCGAACAGTGTGACGCCTGCAGCAACTCCCTTACCGGCCACCTCAAGCCCTACTCCCGCCGCAGGCGATCCGCCAAGCCCGCAGTAAGTTAGCGCTCCGAAACCGCAGCAAGAGGCATTCTTCGGACTCATCGGATCAGCGAATGGGACGGTGAGAAACGACCAAGGTTTACTTCTTACGATATCCAATCACTGAGGTCGGACGAGGGAAGTATGGCAGCGGCTGATTGTTGATAATGGCAAGGGGATTGTCCTCCACGAGCGCATGAGCGACTTCCTCTCCGTATGTGCTCGCGACGGCGTCCCGGGCAGAGGACAAAATGGGAACCCGCTTGTCCATTTCATGAGCGTCGGTGGCAAGCACGTGTACCGCCTGGCGCTGGAGCAACCAATGAGCAGCACGTTTTGTGCGCTCGCCCCAGAATCCCGATAGCGCCGAACCTGTCAACTGGACCACGCAACCCTGCTCAGCCCACTCCACTACCCGCTGCAAATTCTCGCGAAGAATGGGATTCCGTTCCGGATGAGTGATGATCACTGTGATCCCCAGATCGCCAAACTTGGTGAATGAATCCGTAGCGTTCTGCGGGATGCCATAGTTGCTGAATTCCACGAGGAGATAGCGGGTGTCGTCGATCACATAGCGCGCGGGATTGGCGAGCGCATCCTGAATATTTTCAAACGAAAGATGAAAGTCGCAGCCCAGATGCAGCTGGATTTTGTTTCCGACGCGTCGCTGCAACTCTGCCAGCAGACCCTGCAGGTACGGACGATCATAGTGATACCGGTCATTGGCATGAGGCGTCGCCACCTGGTGCGTGATGCCGTCGGCCGCAGCCGTCTCGCACATGGTGACGCTCACGTCCCACGACTTGGGACCGTCATCAACTTCCGGAAGAATGTGAGAATGAATATCGACCACAGCTATTGCGGAAACGCCGGCACCCCTCATTGCACTAAATTGGATTTAAACAGATTCGGAAGGAAAGTCCAAGCGCAGTAGAAAGCTGCGAAACCGAAATTCATGAACCATGACCGTACGAAGTCAGACGGAGGAGGAGCATGAAGTGGTTTCCTTCGTGAAGGTCGCCGAAGGTAACGTTGCCTCCATGCGGAACTGTTCTTACGATTGGGCCATGAAGTTCACCGGTCGTGTTCTCTTTTTACTTGCCTTCTCGCTCCCATCTTTAGCTCAGATCGTGCTGCCTCTGCGTGCAGCGTAATGACGCTTTGATCTGGGAGCCGCCTCTCTTGTTGAAGTTCACAGATGACTCCTTTAGTCATCCGTCGGTTCCCAAGGAAATGGTTGCGAGCCTTTTGTTGTCCGATTCAAGGATTTTGCTCGAAGAAACGCAGATGGATATCATCCAGTCCAAGTTTGGAGGCGAACCCGGCGCTCGCGGCGATGCCTCAGAGTCACTTCGATGGTTGTGCCTCCATGGTGCGGACGACGCAGGGCGATGGGTGCTTTGGCTTGAAAGCGGGGAGATGGACGGGCCATACATTGGCGAATTTCAGTGGCAGCGAGTTTCGAATTCTGCGAGCTTTGACCCGCGCTGCGCCGCACAACCCGCCAACACTAAGATCGTCCTGCCCATCAACGTTAAGCTGGGAATTTCTCAGGAAGAGGTATTGAAAGTGCTCGGCAAGCCCACTTGGGAAAAAGCCAATGTTCTACTCTACGAACACCAACACGACGAGAAAATTCAAGGTGAACTATTCACTTCGTTCAACACGGTTATCATCGCTTTACGGGGCGGCGTTGTAGAAGCAATCGATGTGATGAAAACGACAAGCAACTGGCAGGCGAAGATCAGCCTTTCCCATACCGTTCACGAATAAGACCCGCGATTCCCGCATACGCTTTGCCAAGCGTCTGCTCATCCGGCAGAAACACAATTCGGAAGTGCTGCGTGCCTGGTTTCTGCCCGAATCCTGATCCGTGCACAACCATCACGTGCTTCTGCCGGATCAGCTCGCGCACAAAAACCTCATCACTCTCCGGGAT
>DATJWZ010000338.1:0-2541 GCA_035500795.1 Candidatus Eiseniibacteriota bacterium
GTATGGCCGAAGTATCCAGCGAACTCAACTTCCTTGTAACCAATTTGCGCGACTTTCGCGATCGTGCCTTCAAAATCCTTCTGCATCAGATCGCGGACGGTATAAAGCTGCACTCCAACTTTATTGATCTTGTGCTCGGCAGCCCAACTGAATTGGGAACTGAAGAGAGTCGCAGCCGTGGCGGTGCCGGCAGCTTTCAGAAATCTGCGTCGGTTCATGGCGTTCAAACTCATGATTGCGTTTCCTCCGAGGATCCGCAGGGGCGGAAGTCAATTCGAAGGAATTATACGCGCACCCGCTAGAAAATCGTTACAGTAAACACTTTCGGAAAATCCTGGCAGCACACAAAAATGCGACATCGCACCGATTTGGGAAAGTGGGTGCAACCTCGATACGAATTGAAAATCTGACGGTTAGCCCCCGCGTGAAATCTGTTCACGAAGTTGCACCTCGAAGATGACTAACTCTACTTTGGTTCCTGAACCTGAAGGTTGTTGGTCACCGAAAATAGCCCGGGCACAGTATTCGCCCTCACCCCCGCCGTATCTTTGTCAGCCTGGCTATCCACCACGCCTTCGAGCGTAGCCCGCCCGTTCTTCACGATGATACGGATCGGCTTTTGGACTCCAAGTTCGTACTTCTGCAAGGACGGAAACTGATAGATCGCGCGAAAGAGCTGCATCCGCAAATGATCATCCATCGAGGAAGGAGGAAGCACCTCGATCTGATTGTCGACCTTGTCGACACCCTCAATGTGCTTCACTGCATTTTCAGCGTCCGGTTTCAGCACGGGCCGAACGACCTGGCCGACCAAGGTTACGGTGTCCCCATCGACCCGGTAGCCAATGTTGTCAAAGACTCCATAGTAAGGAAGCATTAGAAGTTCGTGGCGAACTTCGCGCGCGATGCGATCCTGAGATTTCGCGGAAGGTTGATTTCGATCTGCTTGTTGGGAAACTGCGCTGAGAGCGAAAACGAGGAGGGTGAACACTACGGCAAGCACTTTCATTTTCATAGCGGCCTCGTACTCTGGATGCGATTTCCAAAGAGTAGGTTGGCCCAAGTCTAGCACCCCAGCTTTACTGTGAATTCTGTGATCCAGCACATCGGCGCACTGAGACGCACTCGTCGGCTTTCAGGCTGTCTGCAGTCCCAGCGTCAGATCGTTTTCATGATCAAGCAGGCGCACGTCCGCACAACTCCCTAGAACCCAATCCGCTCCCGCTTGCCGCAGTGCGAACGCCTGTACTGTTGTCGTGAAAGCGACAACCTTTGCATCTGCCGCCTTGCCTGCCTGCACCCCAGCCGGAATATCTTCAAAGACCACGCACTCCGTAGCAGGGAACCCTAATGCAGAGGCGCCCAATAAAAATGGCTCGGGATGCGGCTTGCCATGCGTGATGTCACTCGCCGTAACGAGCTTCTTCGGCACTGGCAATCCCGCGGCCTTGATCCGAACCTCCGCAAGCGGCCTGGTGGACGACGTGACGATAATCCAGCGATCCGCCGGGAGGCTTTTTAAGAGCTCCAGCGCACCCGGTAATGGGACGATGCCGGCGAGATCTTCTATCTCCCTGCGCTCCACCTCGCGGTTCTCAGCCTGATGGTCGGCGTTCGGCAGATATTCCCGCACCGTCGTCAGGCTGGGGCGTCCATGCGCCCGTGCAACAACTTCATCCGGATTGAATCCGTGCTCGATGGCCCACTGTCGCCAGACGCGCGCTACCGCAGGAGTGGAGTTAATGAGCACGCCATCAAGGTCAAACAACAGAGCCGCACATTGCACTCGCGTCATTCTCTTAGACTAACCCAATGAGGCGTGCTCGCTATTGGAACTCACATGCTGATATCAGTTTTTGACCGAGGCCGCGAGTGATGAGGGTCACTCGTTTCGGTATCGAAAGTCACGCCAGCCACCCCCATGTAGGCGTACCATTTGTATTGAGGTTTCGACAGGTGCACCATGCTGTCCAAGTGCGCCAATCCCGATTGTTCAGAGAAGTTTCTTTTCCTTCACACGGGAAAACTGTTCTATCTCGCTCCCACGCCTGAAGTAGAACTCAGTGCGAGCGCTCCATCTCCGTTGAGGGAACGCTTCTGGCTCTGCGATAGTTGCGCCAAAGTGATGACAATTGTGTGGGACGGCAATAAAGCGCAGTTGATTCCTCTGCCTAAATCGCTTGCACAAGAAAAGAATTCAAAAACTGGAGCTCTGATAACGCCCTTACCACACAGGCGAGCCGCACACGCCGGCATTGAACACACCTGATTCGACAGGATGGACCGGGTACGAGATGGCTGGCATGGATAGACCCAGTTCGCTACACAATTTGACCGGCATCAGGCTTGTACGATTTTCTCAAGCGCTGGCCGGTTTCGAATCACCAGCGTCGAGCCTTTCAGTTGCAGCAACTGCCGCTTCTTGAATTCCGAGAATAATCGGCTTACGGTCTCCCGCGTAGTCCCGATAATCTCGGCGATCTCTTCGTGAGTAAGCGTCAGTTTCACCTGCAATGAACCATCGTTCTGCGAGCCTTTCGT
>DATJWZ010000339.1:0-9419 GCA_035500795.1 Candidatus Eiseniibacteriota bacterium
GATGCGGATGTATGGGACGCCTTGGCATGGGGAGGCGATGTTTGCTTCGCCGAACAGTGCGCCTTTGAGTCGCATCTTTGTGCTCGAGCATGGGCATGGGAACGTCATCACGCCGCTGCCCCCCAGCCAGGCTGTGGCGGAATTATTTGCGCGGAGCTTCGTGCCCTTCCACCGGCATGAGTACGTTGATTCGGCTCTGGTCTTCCTTGAGGAGCTCGCCAATTCGGTGCCTGTGTATCGCTATTCGTTTGAGCCTGATCAGCGGGCTGTCGACAAGATTCGTCAGTTCCGCGACTAGCTCCTAGCAAACTCCGTTTCAAGCAAAACCTGTCAAGCCCCCTAAATTGCTCTTTTTCCTGCAACTGTTTGATTTCGGACGGGAAATAAATCCGGAATCCTTGCCGGTTTACCTATAACAATTTGATATTCTGGAAGTAGATAAAGGAAAGACAAAAGCGCAAGCCTTGCGGCCGCGCTTTTCGTGTTTTGGGCGATGATATTGAGCACGGGCTAGACATCTAGGTTACCAACTTCCTACTTCTCAGTAGCAGCTCGCGGCCACCACATTGGCCCGCCGCTCGCTCAGTCTCCTCCTGCTTTTCAATAGGTTGGCGCCAATGCCGTGCAGTTGAGGCTGTGTCATCCCACAGGCAGATGTGACCAACAGATGCCGATGTTACCGCCGTAATGGTTACCGGATTACGACGGGACGGTATCGTCTAAGCAAAATCTAACTTTGCTCTCCGGCTTCGCCGGATGGTTGGTCGATCGCGAAACAGGACAATCTGCAACGCGAGCGTGCAACCGTCTGAGACGGTTCGGGGTGCGAACTCGTGGCCATGCTCCGAGCCAGAGAAAGTGCGGTCAGGAATAATTATTGTGCGAGCTACGTTAAGAAGTGTCGATGATTCCGTGCGCTCCGCGATGCTTTTGCAAAATCCCAGCGAGCTGTGCTGCGGAGATGGGCAGAGCAGGCGCGCTGCCGGCTTCCCGAAGCCTTTCATTCTTCTTGCATTATTAGCCTTCATCTTCAGCGTGCCCTTTCTGCGCGCGCAAGTGGCCGTTGACGCAACGACCACGGCCAACACTGAATTTACGGGAGCCGGCACGTTCAATCTGAACTTCACGCATACCACTACAGCCACTGCGAACCGGATTTTGGTGGTTGGTGTGTCGATAAACATCACCAACTCACCCGGATCCGCCGTTACAGGAATCACCTATAACGGCGTGGCCTTGACTCTGATCGGAAATGATAACGATGCAGCCAACACGCGGCGCGTGGAGCAGTGGTACCTGCTGAATCCGGCATCCGGTACAAATCTGCCAATCGTTGTATCCGTAAATGTTCCAACCGCGGGAGTGAAGGTGGGCGTCGTCGCCGGGGCAACAACACTAACTGGCGTTGACCAGACCATGCCACTGGGAAGTTTCGTTTCGGACGATGGGGCCGCGGCTGGTTACGGACAGTTGAACCCGTTCAGCGTGATCAATGGAATGATCATCGACACGATGGCGGTCGGTGGCAATGTTACGGCTACACCGTATGGACCCCAGGTACAGCAGTGGAATGCAGCCACGGCGTCTGGCACGGATCCGCCGGCAGTGAGAGCATTCGGCAGCACCCGAACTGGGGCGCCGAGCGTGCCTTTGGCCGGCACTTTCAGCGCGAACACGAATTGGGCTTATGCAGCGGTTCCAATCAATCCGAGTACGGCTGATATTGGCGTTTCGACAAGCGTCAGCGCTGTACCGCTTGGACAGAACTCCACGTACAACATCACGATCACGAACAACGGTCCGTCAGCAGCGAATACTGTGACGCTCGCTGATACCTATAACGCGACGAATCTTTCACTGGTTTCATACACACCAAGTGCAGGAACGACATGTACCAACACGGCTACAACCATTAACTGTACGCTGCCAACTCCATTCGTGGCAGGAGCGACAGCGACGGTTGCAGTTGTGGTTTCGACCACAGCAGCGGGTTTTTATCCGAATACTGCTGTGGTGAGCGACTCTGGAACGCCGCCCGATCCGAATACCGGCAATAACACCTACGTGGCACTCGCGCCAGTAGTGAGTGTGGTTTGCGGAACGAATACGTTGGGCGCTGGCGGAACGCTCACCGGCACGATCAACACCTACTGGCCCGGAAACGCGAGCGTGGCGAAAGGAGCGACGTCGATTCCTCTCGGCCCGGCCAACGGCACGGGAACAATTGCGGCGGGAAGCCTGTTGCTTGTCATCCAGATGCAGGACGCAAGCATCAACACCTCGAATACGGTTCAGTACGGAAATGGCAGCACCGGCCAGGGATTCACGGCCATCAACAATGCAGGCAACTATGAGTATGTAACGGCAACCGGACCGATCGCGGCCGGCAACGTGCCGATTAGTGGTGCCGGGCCGGGTGGTGGGCTGGTATTCGCGTACACGAATGCGGCGGCCGGAACGACCAAGGGCATCAGCACTTACCAGGTTGTGCTCGTCCCGCAATACACGTCAGCTACCCTCGGCGCGCTTACGGCAGCGAACTGGAATGGAACAAGCGGGGGCATTATTGCGCTCGATGTTGCAGGTCAGCTCAATCTGAATGGTGCAACGGTTCACGCTGATGGAGTTGGCTTCCGTGGCGGCGCAGGTATGCAGTTGACTGGCAGTGCTGCAGGCGCAAATACGGATTATCAATTCCCTGGGCCGGCGAACTATACCGGTGCAGCAGAAGCAGGGGCCGATGCTCCGAAAGGTGAGGGCGTCGCGGGCACGTCGGAATTCGTCGAGTACAACAATACTTATCTGCGAACGATCGCTGGTATTGGCTATCCGAGCGGCACAGCGAATACCGATGGCAGCATGGCGCATGGCGCCCCAGGCAACGCAGGTGGTGGAGGAACGGATTCTCACCCTTCGGCAAACGACCAGAACGCAGGCGGTGGCGGTGGCGCGAACGGGGGCGGGGGCGGTTTCGGTGGAGACTCGTGGAACACAAACCTGAGCAGCGGCGGTGAAGGTGGCGCGCCATTTCCGGCGACGATCGACCGCATCGCTTTGGGCGGCGGGGGTGGTGCTGGAACCAGGAACAATTCTGACGGCGATGTTCTCGCCAGCAGCGGATCGTCAGGCGGCGGCATCATTTTCATTCGTGCTGACAGTCTTACTGGAACAGCGACGCTGACCGCAAATGGGGCGAACGCCTACAACGCTACAGCCAATGACGCAGGTGGCGGCGGCGGTGCGGGCGGCACGATTGTGATTCTTTCGGCCAACGGCGGCGAGAGCGGGCTTACTCTGCAAGCCAACGGAGGCAATGGCGGCAATGCCTGGCAAACGGATCCTTATAGCCTGGCGGATCGGCATGGCCCAGGCGGAGGCGGTGGTGGAGGCGTTATTTTTGTTTCAGGGAGTCCTGCCAGTACCAGCGTGACAGGAGGAGCCAGCGGTCTGACTTTGAATCCTGGCGTACCCTACGGATCGACCGCTGGTGCTACTGGAACGACTGCAACAAACGCAACGCTGGGTCAGGTGACAGGAATTCAGTCTTCTTCTCTCTGCACGCCAGATTTGGCCATAAGCAAGAGTCACGTTGGAAACTTCACGCGCGGCTCGGCAGCGAGTTATTCGATCACGGTTTCTAACGTGAGTCCTTACGGTGCAACCACCGGTCTGGTCACGATGGATGACACGCTTCCAGTTGGCATCAGTCCGACAAGTGCAAGCGGAAGCGGATGGACGTGCTCGGTCTCTGGACAGACCGTGAGTTGCACGCGCTCTGATGCTCTGGCCGCTGGAGTGAGTTATCCGGCAATTACTTTGAATGCTCTGGTTTCGCAGTCTGCGCCGGCGGTGTTGACGAACACTGCGGTGATCTCTGGAGGCGGAGAAGCGAATCTGACGAACGACACCTCCACGGACGTGGCGCTCGTTGTGTCCATTGCGGACATGTCGGTTACTCTGGCCGCGTCTCCGAATCCGGTCGCAAGCGGCAGCAACATAACATATACCGTGGTGGCGACGGACAACGGACCGAGCGCGGCAGACAATGCCACGATGGTCGTCGCGGTACCTACGAATACGACTTTCGTTTCATTCGGCACACCCGCAGGTTGGAGTTGTCAGGTGCCAAATGTGGGCAACGCCGGCAACGTGGTTTGTACTGAAGTGAACCTGGCGGGACTGTCAGCGAGCACCTTTACGCTGGTCGTCAAGGTGAACACTGGAGTTGCGAACGGGACGGTGATCAGCGATACGGCGGCGGTGAGTTCCTCCGTCATTGACCCGGTCATTGCCAACAACAGCGCAACCGTGACAACGATTGTGGGAACATCCGGGCCAAACCTGTCGGTGACGAACACGGCTTCGCCCAATCCGGTGCAGGCTGGGAACAATATCACTTACACACAAGTAGTGACGAACACCGGTTCGTCGGCGATCACGAATGGAACGTTCACCGAGGCAACGCCGGCCAACACGACGTTTGTGTCGATTACCCCACCGGCCGGATGGATTTGCACTGGATTTCCTGGCAGTCCGTGCACCGCAACTACGGTTGCGGCCGGGGCATCAGGAACATTTACCGTGGTCTACAAAGTGAATGCTGGCACAGCTGCGGGCACCGTCATCACGGATACTGCGACTGTAAATGCTTCGAACCAGTCTTTTGGAGCAAGCGCCGCTGCGGCGAGTGATGTCGTTGGAAGCGCAACGCAGGCGGATGTTTCGTTGAGCACGGCGGGTGCTCCGAATCCGATGCTCGCTGGCAATTCGATCACTTACACGCAGACGATCACGAACAATGGACCAGCTGCGGCGACGGGAGCGAGCTTTACCGAAGCAACGCCTGCCAATACGACGTTTGAATCCGTTCTTGCTCCGGCGGGATGGAATTGTACGACGCCAGCGGTTGGTGGGACGGGAACAATCAACTGTACGGATTCGGCAAGCCTCGCGTCGGGAACTTCAGCGAATATCGTGGTCGTAGTCAATGTCCCAGCGGCAACGGCCGCTGGACTTATCACCGCGACTTCCTCTGTTGCTGCAGCAACATCCGATCCGAATCCTAGTAACAACACGACAACGACCCAGGTGTACGCCCAAGACAAGTGCGACATTGCCGTGACGAACATTGGAACTCCAAGCCCGGTCGTGGCTGGGAATAACATTACTTATACGCAGGTCGTAACCAATAATGGTCCGAGCAACTGCAGCACGGCGACTGTAACGGAGCCGACTCCGGCCAACACAACCTTCGTTTCTGTAGCTGTGGCAACCGCTGGCGGAGGCACATGGACTTGTCCGAACAGCGCGCCCATTTCTTGTACGAATCCGAGCGTGCCACCTGGATCTACAGGCACGATTACGGCGATCTACAAGGTGAATGGCGGAACAGCGGCCGGTACGATGATCACTGATACGGTAACGGCGGGTACGACGACCAGCGACTCCGGGAGCGGCGACAACACTGCAACGGTCAACATAGCCGTGACATCAGGCACGCAGGCTGACCTGAGCGTTACAAATTCGGGAAGCACAAATCCTGTTATCGCGGGCAACAGCATCACATACACGCAGACCATTACGAATTCAGGGCCTGCCTCAGCAACAACTCCGAAGATAGTAGAGACTCCTCCCACGGGAAGCACTCCAACGGCTCTCACCGGGCCCACAGGATGGACTTGCAACCTGGGAACGCGAACTTGTACGGATGGATCGAACCTTGCTGCCAATACGACGGTAGGCCCCTTCACGTTTGTAGTGACCGTGCCTGCGACGACGGCGTCTGGCACGACACTGACGGAAACGGCTACCGTAAGCTCAACGACCGGAGACTCGAATGGAGGCAACAACGCTGCGACGGTGAGCACGCTTGTGTCGACCTCTGCGGATATATCTGTCACGAATACGGCGACGCCGATTCCGGTGACAGCGGGCAGCACGATCACGTATACACAAGTTGTCACGAACGGCGGACCCAGCACCGCTACGGGCGTAAGCCTTACCGACACGCTTCCTGCGAATACAACGGCCACATCGCTCACTGGGCCAGCGGGCTGGACGTGCACTTTGGCGACGCGGACCTGCACTGATCCGACGCTAGCACCCGGAACTCCGGCAACAATAACCTACGTCGTGACGGTCACGGCAGGTACGGTGTCGGGAACAGCAGTCGATGAGACGGCCACTGTAAGTTCGTCGGTCACTGACCCGGACAACACGGACAACAGCGCCACGGCGGCGGATGTGGTTGCATTGGCGACGCAGGCAGATTTGGTTCTGACTAACTCTGCAACACCCACGTCGGTTGCGTCCGGAAGCAATGTGACATATACGCAGGTTGTCAAAAATCTCGGTCCGAGAAGAGCAACGGGAGCAAGTTTCACAGAGGTCACGCCACCGAACACTACGTTCGTGTCGATGACGGTAACGGGATGGACCTGTGGAACACTCCCTCCAGTCGGCGGAACAGGGACCATCACTTGCACTGATAACACGAACCTTACAGTGGGTGGCACTGCGACCTTCACTCTTGTCCTTCAAGTCGCTTCAGGAACGCCTTCGGGCACGAGCATCACCGATACCGCGACCGCAACTGCAACGGACGTCGTTCCAAACATCACTAGCAACACTGCGAGTGCAACGGTAATCGTCGCGAATGCAAACAGCGCAGATATGGCGATCGTGAAGACGGCAACGCCGAATCCGGTAACGGAAGGAACTCCGCTGTTGTACACACTTGCGGTGACCAACAACGGGCCAGCTACGGCGACGAATGTCACGGTGACGGATACGCTGCCAACCAGCGTGGTCTACCTGGCCTCTACAAGTACACAAGGAACTTGTTCGGAAGCTGGTGGGACCGTCACCTGTCTTTTGGGAACCATGAGTAATGCGGGGACAGCCACTGTGTCGATTCTGACGATTCCCGGGACACCGGGCATTATCACCAACACAGGAAACGTCAGTGCCGATCAGACGGACTCAAATCTGAACAACAATACGTCTTCAGTAAACGTAACCGTGCTGCAGCCGACCAAGATCACGCTGCTTGCGTTCTCGGCTCAATACGGGACCGACAAAGGCGGCGCGCGCCGAACGATACTAACGTGGAAAACGGGAAGCGAGATTCACAATCTAGGCTTCAACATTTACCGCGATCAGAATGGAACGAAAATCCGACTGAACTCATCATTGATTGCTGGCGCTGCATTGATGATGAATGGAGCGCTGCCCAAGCATACCGGCCGGAGATATGCGTGGATCGATCCGGCGACATCGCAATCGACTGTGTTGTATTGGTTGGAAGACGTGGACGTCGACGGAACGCGCACCATGCATGGTCCTGTATCCGTATCGAATCAGGGCTCGGCTGATACTTCTGTCCCCGCAGAAGCGCGCACGTTGAATCAGGTGGCGCAATCCGAACCTCCGAGCACACCCGGAGGGATGAGCCACACAGTCGAAGCTTTCCTGCAGAGCGTCAAAATTACGCAGGCACAGGTCGAGAAACAATTCGAACTCGCCGCACATCCCGCCGTGAAGATTTTTGTGGAGCATGAAGGCTGGCATACAGTGAGTCAGCTAGAACTGGTGCAAGCGGGATTGAGTCCGAACGTCAATCCATCCATGCTGCACTTGTATATGGAAGGGTTGGAGGTGCCGATTCAGATTACTGGCGCGTCCCCAGGACCAGGTGGTTTTGGATCAGGGGCTTCAATCAACTTCTACGGTATCGGAACCAATAACATGTACTCGGGAAAGCGTGTTTATTGGCTGGACGAGGAGAATCGGCCTGGCCTGCGAATCCCGCAGTTGCATCCGTCGTCTGGATCGAACCAGCCTCCGGCAAGTTATTCAACGACGGTTGAATTGCGGCAGCACTCGATCTACTTTTCCGCGCTGATCACCACCAATGGGCACAATTTCTTCGGACCACTAGTCTCAACCACGCCCTTGGATCAGGTGCTGGACACGCCTTATCTCGACATAAATTCGAATCAAGTCGCTCAACTGGAAATAACTCTGCAGGGTGTAATTACGGCATACCCGCACGATGTCGCAGTGGCACTCAATGGAACGAATATTTCGAACATAATATTCACCGGACAGGAGCAAGGAACGCTGAAGATGGCGATCCCATTTGGCCTTCTGCTGCCCGGGAGCAACACGGTTACGCTAACTGCGCAGAATGGGGACTACGACACGAGTCTCGTGGAATATGTCCGCATTGCGTATCCGCATCTTTATACCGCGGATTCGGATCAGTTGAAGTTTACCGGGCGTTCGGGTGACGAGATCAAGGTAGCGAATTTTAGCAGCATTCCAATCGTACTCGACATTACAGATCCGACGCGGCCTTTGCAGTTGACGCCGAAAGCGGAGAACAGGAACGGTGCCTACGAAATCGCATTCCAGGTTCCGTATTCAGTTGGGTTAAGAGCGACCAGTGGAGCTCCTCATACTCTATTGGCGACCACCGGCGATCAGACGCTGCCCCAGGCGGACGTCATTGCGAACCATCCATCGAACTGGCACAGCCAGCAGCACGGCGCTGATATCGTGATGATCACGTACGATGACTTCGCGGCATCGCTTGCGCCGCTCGTGCAAGCACACCAGAAAGAACAAAAGACGGTCGCTGTCATCCCGGTAAGCGATTTGTATGACGAATTCAACTTCGGCGTACATAGCCCGTATGCCATCAAGAAATTCCTGCGAGTAGCGGCGCAAACATGGAGGAAGGCGCCGACTTACCTGTTGCTCAACGGCCGGGCCTCGCTTGATCCAAGGAACTACCTGGGCTTCGGCGAGTTGGATTATGTTCCGACACAAATTGTGGCGACAGGAAGCATGATGACGGCTTCCGATGATTGGTTCTCTGATTTCAACGACACAGGAATGCCAACGATTGCGACGGGACGCCTGCCGGTGAGCACGCCGCAAGAAGCGCAGACAGTGGTCAACAAAATCGTAAGCTACGGCGGGGAATCGACGAATGGACCTTGGACTGCTAATGCGCTCTTCGTCGCCGATAAAGACGATTCTGCCGATAACTTCACGCAAAACACGCAAATCGTTCAGCAGAACTTGCCATCGACAATCAAAGGCAGCGACGTCTTTGTCGACAATGCGGGAGTGGCCGGCGCACGGACGGCAATTGTCAATGCGATCAATTCCGGCCAGTTGCTGGTGAACTACCTGGGGCACGGCTCGGAAGAGCAGTGGTCGGGATCAGACATCTTCGATGAGACAACCGCAAACTCTCTGACGAATGGATCGCAGCTACCGGTGTTCCTGATCATGGACTGCTTGAATGGATACTTCCAGGACGTCTATGCGGAGCCGCTCGGAGTGACACTCGAACTGGTGCCGAATGGCGGAGCGGTTGCTGTAGTCGCGTCGAGCGGATTGAATCAGGC
>DATJWZ010000340.1:0-22159 GCA_035500795.1 Candidatus Eiseniibacteriota bacterium
GACGCCGCTGTTCTTTCCCTCGGCGGCAAGATCGTCTCCGTCGGATCGACCCAAGATGCCCTCCGCGATCCCTGGCTTAAGCAGAAGGTCAAGAAGCACCGCAGCCAGATCACCGAGATCGATTGCTCCGGCAAGGTCGTCATCCCCGGATTCGTCGATTCCCATACGCATCCAGTCTTTGTCAGCCCTCGTCTTGTCGACTTTGAGAAACGCATCGAAGGCGCCTCTTACGAGCAGATCGCCTCCGCTGGAGGTGGAATTCGCTCCAGCCTCGAAGGCGTCCGCAACGCGTCCAAAGCTGCGCTCAAAACGAAAGTCCTGAATGTTCTGCACGACATGGCTGCTCATGGAACCACCACCGTCGAGGCCAAGTCGGGCTACGGACTCACCTTGGACTCCGAACTGAAGTCCCTCGAAGCCATCCGCGAAGCCGCGCGTTCGTGGCCTGGAACCATCATTTCGACCCTCCTCGGAGCACATGTCGTCCCTAGGGAGTTTCAAGGCCGCTCACAAAACTATGTTGACATCGTCTGTATAGAGATGATTCCGCAGGCAGCACGGCGGAAGCTCGCCCACTTTGTCGATGTCTTCTGCGATAAAGGGGCATTTACTGCGGACGAAACCGCACAGATCTTTGACAGCGCGAAAAAGCACGGTCTGAACGTCCGCGCCCACATGTGCCAGCTCTCGGAAACGAGGCTCGAGCCGTTCCTAAAGTTCGAAGCGGCATCGTTCGATCACATGGATCATGTGAACGACGCCGACATTGCGGCGATGGCCAAGCATGACACGGTCGCAACGCTGGTTCCCGGAGCGAATTACTTTCTCGGTCTGAGGGATTATCCGAACGCGCGCAAGCTGATCGATTCCGGTGTTCCCGTCGCATTGGCGACTGACTACAATCCCGGGACATCGCCGACGATCAGCATGCCGATGGCAATGTCTCTGGCCTGCACGCACATGAAGATGTCGCCCGCAGAAGCTTTAGCTGCTGCAACAGTGAATGGTGCGTGGGCACTTCGTCTGGCCGATCGGAAAGGCAGCATTGAACCCGGCAAAGATGCGGATTTCGCTGTCTTCGACGTGAACGACTATCGTGAGATACCCTATTGGTTTGGGGACAATCATTGCGTTCTGACTGTGCTGAATGGGGTGATTCAGCCGCGCAATTGAACTTTTTCAGGAGTGAATACGTAGAAATCCGGTGGAATCGTGCGCCCTGCTCAGCACGCCGAAAAAATCAGAATTCCAAAGCAATCTGACTGAACACTTGAGGACAACCACCATGAAGCGAATGCTTGCCCAACTGATATTTCTCGCTCTCGCCGTTTCTATGGCCGCAGCCCAGCGATTGCCAGAGATAACCCGGCCCGAGAACTACAAACTGACGTTTACGCCCGACCTCGATGCCGCGAAATTTGAGGGGGATGAGACGATCACGGTGCGCATCTTGAAGCCAACGTCGAAGATCGTACTGAACGCTGCGGACATCGACTTCCATGCGGTCACGATCGCGAACGGCGGCGCGCTGCAGAAAGCGACTGTCACACCGGAAAAAGAAAAGGAAATGGTTGTCCTGGCGGTTGAGAAACCACTCGCCGAAGGTCCGGCCACGATTCACATCACCTACAGCGGCATTCTCAACAGCGAAATGCGCGGGCTTTACCTCGGGAAAGACGATCAGGGTCGCAAATACGCCTCCACCCAGTTTGAGGCGACCGATGCCCGCCGCGCCTTCCCTTCCTTTGACGAACCCGACTACAAGGCGACCTTTGACATCACCGCGGTTGCCGATAAAGGGTTGACCGCAATCTCGAATCAGAAAGTCATCTCCGACGAACCCGGTCCGGGCGACAAGCACACCGTGAAGTTCGCCACGACAGCAAAGATGTCGTCTTATCTTGCGGCGCTGGTGATTGGAAATTTCGAATACGTCGAAGGCGAGGCAGACGGAATCCCGATTCGCGTCTATGCAACAACCGGCAAGAAGGAAATGGGTCGCTTCGCCCTGGACATGGCCGAGCAAATTCTCAAGTACTACGACAACTATTTCGGAATCAAGTATCCCTATGGGAAGCTCGATCTCGTCGGCATTCCTGACTTCTCGGCCGGAGCGATGGAAAATACCGGCTGCATCACCTTCCGCGAAGTCATTCTGCTGATCGACGAAAAACAAGGTTCCGTCGATCTCAAAAAGACCATCGCAAGCGTGATCGCGCACGAAATGGCGCACCAATGGTTCGGCGATCTGGTCACCATGAAGTGGTGGGACGATGTTTGGCTCAACGAAGGCTTCGCCACGTGGATGTCGAGCAAGCCGATCGAGAAATTCAAGCCGGAATGGAATTTTGATCTCGACGACGTCAGCGGTACGGGCAGCACTCTGAACGTCGATGCTCTGGAAAATACCCGCCCAATTCATCAAGCAGCTGAGACGCCGGCGCAGATTCAGGAACTGTTCGATGGAATTGCCTATGGGAAGGCTGCGTCGGTGCTGCGGATGCTCGAAGCCTATCTCGGCGAAGACACCTTCCGAGCCGGCGTGAATGCTTACATCAAACAGCATCAGTATGCGAATGCAACAGCGGAAGATTTCTGGGATGCGCAGGCAAAAACATCAAAGAAGCCTGTCGACCAAATCATGCCGACGTGGGTCAAGCAGGCGGGCGAACCGATCGTCAACGTGAAGGCACAATGCTCCGGCGGCTCAACCAACGTGAGCGTGGCGCAGCAGAGGTATTACTTCGATCGCACCAGGTACGAGTCTCCGGGAGATCAACGCTGGCAGATTCCGTTGTGCCTGAAAGGATCGGCAACGACCGGAGCGCCGAAGTGCGAACTGTTGACCAAAAAGGAAGCTACCTTCACTCTTCCGGGATGCTCCACGTGGGTCTTGGCGAATGCGGGCGCGACGGGCTATTACCGGACTGGTTATCAGCCGGAAACCGTAAGGGCAATCGCTGCCGACGCCGAAACCAAACTCACTCCGGCCGAACGGATTTCGCTCCATAACGATATCTGGGCTTCGATACGCGTTGGACGCGAACCAGTCGGCGATTATTTGGCATATGCGCAGGGGCTACAAGGCGACCGTAATCGCGCCGTCATCGAAGATGTGCTGGCACGGCTCACGTTCATCGGTGAGTACCTGGTGAACGATGCGGATCGGGATTCGTATCGCGCGTGGCTCCGCCAGTATCTGACTCCGATGATGAAAAAAGTTGGATGGGAGCCTAAGCCAGGAGAGAGCGATGAACAGAGGACATTGCGTGCACGCTTGCTTTCCGCGCTGGGCTATGATGCACGCGATCCAGAGGCGCTGGCAGAAGGACGAAAGATTGCCGAAAAAGCGCTTGCCGATCCCTCTTCGGTCGACCATGAACTTGCCGGCAGCGCGTTATTTCTCGCAGCGGTCAATGGCGATTCCGAATTCTATGACAAGCTGATGGCTGCTTTAAAGAATCCGAAATCGCCTGAGGAGTACTACGCATACTTCTACACCTTGCCGCAGTTTACCGATCCAAAACTGATACAGCGCACGCTGGATTTCGCAATTTCTCCAGACGTTCGATCGCAAGATGCTTTGGGCCTCGTCGGCAATATTCTCTCAAATCCCGCCGGTCAAAAGCATGCCTGGGATTTTGTGAAACAGCACTGGCCTGAATTGGAGAAAGCCGGAGGGCCCTTCGCAAGCGCGCAAGTGGTAGGGGATACCAGTGCCTTCTGCGATGCCGGTCTGCGCGACGAGGTGACCGAGTTCTTTAACGCTCACAAGGTCGCCGGAGCCGAGCGGACTTATAAGCAGTCCATCGAACGGATCAACGACTGCATCGATCTGAAGTCACAGCAGGAACCGCAACTCGCTGCCTGGCTCGGACACCAAGGAAACGCGGGCGGAAAATAGAACTCTGTCACTGGACACGGCCCGGAGAGATCCTCCGGGCCTTTTTTGGTTCCATCGCACACGGCGAGGATAAGTGACATCGCTACTCGGCGAAGCGCCAGCGCTACGGCATTACTGGCAGCACCAAGTGTGAAGGCAGTTCGGGGGAACAATAAATCCGCTGTGTTGCCGGAATAAAATCTGAAGATGTCGCCTTGTAAATGCTCGGCACGAACTTCTGCGGGTTGCGGTCGATCACCGGGAACCAGGTCGATTGAATCTGTACCATAATGCGATGTCCCCTGAGGAACACATGATCGTGATCTCGCAAAGGGACGTTCCATTCCGTGGGCTTGTTGGGCGTTAGGGGTCCAGGCTTCTCGTAGCTGTTCAGATAGCGCCCTCGCCGTACTTCCATAGCGATCGGCAACTCATAACCATTCAGCGATTGCGCATACTGGCCTGGCTTTGGCCCCTCGTCGGAATTCCACTCGTTCTTCTGCGCATCCTGCGGGTAAACGTCGATCAGCTTCACGATGAAATCGCTATCCGTGCCGGAGGTTGATGCAAAGAGCTCAGAGGCGAGCGGACCTGTGATCGTCACATCATGATCGAGAGGAGCGCTTACAAACGAGAGAACATCAGGTCGCTGGTCCACAAAGCGTTGGTCGGCGACTTCCCAAGTCCGCCAATCTCCTCCCGGATACGTCGGAGAAATCGGCCGCTGGCGATAAGGCACCGGATTCGCCGGATCAGAGACGTACTCCCGATAAGCGTCTCGGGACTCTCCCTCTTGCGGCGCAGAAAACGAAAGCGTCCCATCGGAACGTAAATACAAGTTCGTGGATTTAGCCTCTTTCGGCGGCCACGTCGCATACGTGTGCCAGGTGTTTGAACCGCTTTGGAATGTGCTCGCCTGCCACGAAGGCTTCTCGCCCTTCCCATGCAGGTAATATCGAAAGAACGGAGCTTCGATATTCTCGCGAAATTCGCGCGATGTCTCGTGTCCACCAAAAGGAATCTGCCCGATCGTGTCGCCCTTCGGAGCCCACCACTCGCCGTGATACCACGGCCCCGCCACCATGAAGTTCGTGTGCTCGGGATCGCTCTCTTCGGCATGGCGGAAAATCTGCCATGGTCCCCACGGATCTTCCTGATCCCAGAATCCGGCAACGTTCAGGTTCGGCACGGTCGAAGCATGTAACTGCCGCACCCATGCTTCCTTCTTCCAGAACTCGTCGTAATCAGGATGGTCGACGCTCGAATTCCAATAAGGAATCGAACCATGAAGACACTTCTCGTTGATGTTCGAGAGCGGCCCTAAGTTGAGATACCACTCGTAGGTATCGTAGGTTTCGAACTCGAAATGCGTGTTCTTGTTCTTGTCTGCCTGCTCCATCACGGCATATTCGAAGTCGTAGCTCTCGCGCAATGCGCCGTAGCGATGGTCATCATCATTCATCCACTGATCGACCGGCGAGGCCTGCTCGCTGATCGCTTTCAGCGCCGGATGCGGATGCAAAAGCGTCAGAGCCGTAGTCAACCCGTCGTAGGAGACACCGAACATGCCGACGCGTCCGTTATTGTTGGGGATATTCTTCACCAACCAATCTATCGAATCGTAGGCATCCGTGGTTTCGTTGGTGGCTTTAGGATCGTCCAGATCAACCCAGGACGATAGATTGAACACGCCCTCCGACTTGAAGCGCCCGCGCAGGTTCTGGATGACGAAAATGTATCCGTCCGCAGCGAGTTCTTTCATGTACGGCGGTATTTGTTCTGGCGGCTTTTCCGGAACCCCGTACGGAGTCCGGCGGAACAGGATCGGCAGCGGCCCATGCTGATCGATGGGACTGAGAATCACCGTCTGCAGACGAATGCCGTCGCGAACGGGGATCATCACTTCGCGCAGATTGAAAAGCGGTTTGGGCGCAGGCTGATTTGCCGGCGCTTGCTGGGCTATTCCGGCAGAAACAAGCAGGAAGAGAAGAATGAACCACAGTTTGGAAACGCGCACCAGTATTGCCTCCGCAGGGCGTAACAGTTTAATTAACTGAAGCGCGCAGTATATCAATCTGTCGCCAGGCGTGGAATTGGCGTCGCGATGCTTTAGGTACTCGGTACTCCCCTCTCGGGACCCGGTACTTTCTCTGTTATATTTCGATGAAGCCTCCGTCGCCCCGACGATTGGGCTTTTGCACGCATGGAACTGATTTCGCCTACGGAGTTTGCCAAGCAGAAGGTCCTGGCAGTTCAGGAATACACCGTGCTCGCGGCGCAATCCGTGGCCAACCTGTTCCGCAAGCCCCTTTACATTGCCGACATGGTACAACAGGCGGACCTGATCGGATTCGGCTCGCTACCGATTGTCGTCCTGACCGGATTTTTCACGGGCGGCGTCCTCGCATTGCAAACAGCCAATACCCTACAGCGGTTCGGATCGATCACGCTTATCGGGCAACTCGTATCGACCTCAATGGTTCGCGAGCTGGGTCCGGTGCTCACTGGATTGATGGTCGCTGGGCGAAACTCCTCAGGCATGGCGAGCGAACTTGGCTCTATGGTCGTCACCGAGCAGATCGACGCCATGCGGGCGCTCGGCACCGATCCCATGAAGAAGCTGGTCACGCCGCGGGTGACGGCAACCGTTTTCATGCTGTTCTTTCTGAGCATCATTTCCGACCTGGTGGGTCTCGCCGGCGGACTGATGGTCGCGAAGCTTTTCCTGAGTCTCGACGCACGGCAATACTGGAACAATGCGTGGCAGGTACTGGTGTTTCAAGACGTCTTCATGGGATTGCTGAAACCGACGCTGTTTGGTTTCATTATCTCGACTATCGGATGTTTCTACGGAATGACCGCTCGCGGCGGGACTCAGGGTGTGGGCCGAGCTACAACGCAGGCGGTCGTTGCGGCGTCTGTGTTGATTCTCGTGACAGACTTCTTCGTAACCAAGATTCTGATTTCAATATTGTCGTATCACTAGTATGTCTTCGCCGACCTTACCCGCTGGACACGTCTCCGAGGTTGTACCACCGCCATCGTCCGCAGCGATCGTGTTTGAAGATGTGTACATCGCTTTTGGCGACAATGAAGTTCTTCGCGGAGTGTCGTTCCAGTTGCAATATGGCGAAACCAAAGCGCTTTTCGGCGTTGCCGGATCGGGCAAGAGCACGATACTGAAGCTCGCTCTTGGCTTACTGCCACCGGATTCCGGACGCATCACGGTGCTCGGAAATGACGTCACCGGATTGCGCGAAAATGACATGTTCCCGATGCGAGCGCATCTGGGTATGGTATTTCAGGAGAGCGCTCTGTTTGACTCGCTTACCGTGCGTGAGAATGTGGCTTATCGGTTGATGGAAGAGAGCGGAATCTACAACGATGGCATTGATCGGAGGGTGCGCGAGTCGCTCCGATTCGTCGAATTGGAACACACCCTCGACTTATTTCCTTCCGAACTTTCGGGTGGCATGCGGCGGCGTGTAGCCATTGCGCGCGCCATCATCACGCAGCCGGAGTTGCTGCTTTACGACTCGCCTACCGGCGGACTGGATCCCGTCACGTCGAACACCATCGTTGAGCTGATCATGAAGCAGCGCGACGTGTACCGCAGCAGTGCCTTGCTGGTAACACATCGACTGCAGGACGCATTCACCTTGGCCACGCACGAGTTCGATCCGAAGACAAACGAGCTGAAGTCCTTACCCAAAGGCCAGTATTGCAATGTGCCGATGAGCTTTTTGATCTTGCGCGACGGAAAGGTCACGTTCGATGGAGACATCCGCGAACTGGCGCACACCAAGGACGAGTACATCCGGGAATATATCTCGTAAATTTAGTCATTGAATCATTCAGTCATTCCGTCATTGCGAACCGGATTCCGCCAGTCACTTACTAGCCATTGCCTTCTCGACATCCTCAGCTTTCGAAGGTAATGCCGCGCTTAGCTTGATCAGCTTGCCATCGGTATCAACCAGATAATCGTCTTCGATCCGAACTCCGATATTCTCTTCCGGAATGTAAATACCAGGCTCAATCGTGAAAGTCATTCCCGGACCGAGCGGAACTTTGTAGTCGCCCGGGTCGTGCACGTTCAGGCCAATGTAGTGTCCCAGGGCGTGAATGAAGTATTGATCGAGGGGCTGGCCGTGGAGATCTTTACCGTGGGTCTTAATGTAGTCACGGGCCACCTTGTTCAAAGAATTTTCTCCATCGCCCACGAGCATCGACTTGCCAGACTGAAACGCTGCCATCGCAGCTTCCTGCGCTCCGCGCACGATCTCATAGATTTCTTTCTGCCGCGCCGTGAAATGGCCATTGATTGGCAGCGTCCGAGTAATATCGGCGGCATACATGGAGTACTCGCCGGCGGCGTCGATCACCACCACATCTCCCGCTTTCATGGTGTTGCCATTTTCCGAGTAGTGCAGCACGGTGGAGTTGTGCCCCGACCCGACGATTGAAGAGTAGGCGGCTCGCTCGCATCCGCGGCGCTCCCATTCGTACTCCAGCAAGGCCGAGATCTCGTATTCCTTCACATTCGGCTTCACTGCTTTCATCGCCGCCAGGTGGGCCGCGACTGATGCGTCCACGGCCTTTCGGAGAAGCGCGATCTCGCCTGCATCTTTGACCGTGCGCTGCGCCGTGATCGTCTGCTTCACATCCTGAAAGAAGACCATCGCAGTGCTGTGATGCAGAAACGCCAGTGCTTCCGCACTGGAGGAAGGCTCGCCAGTAGTCGAGAGCTCCGTGTGAACAACGGGCGGTCCGCTCGCGAGTAATTTGGCAACTTCGTCCGGCAGTTTGCCCATCTCTTCGACACGATCGAAGCCGGTGATCTTCGTTGCCTCGGGATCTTCCGCGCCCAATTGGGGGCCCGTGAATTTCTCCAGTCGAAGATTGCGCGGGGGCAGAAAGAGTATCTCGGCGTAGGCCCGAGCGGGCGCTTCTCCTTTCGCTTCGGCTGCGGGCGAAATCAATAACGCGGCGCCGGGGACGGTCACGCCGGAAAGATAATAAAAATTATCGTCCTGGCGAAAGCCGTAGACCGCGTCCATGCGTTCGAGCGGCGCAACGAGCACAATCAGGCCGCCGACTTTCTTGGCCAATGTCTCGCGCCGGGCATGATAGTCGGCAACCGGCTGACGCTCGAGCGCAGAAGCTATCAAAGACAGAACACAGACTGCGCACAAAAGCAGAGCTAACTTTCGCATTCTGAGGATTCCTTTTCTAGACTAAAACGCGTCTTGAACCTGGTTACTTCGGCGTGGCAAGATTTTTCCCTGCCTGGATGAAACCCTCGACATTGCTCTTATCGATCAGATCGGACCCCGTATCTACAAAACTCGGAATGGGAGCGTAGCTGTCCTTCGACCAATCTCGATCGAGAGACGAGGGCTTGTGATGATAGACGTTGTCCAGCATCTGCATACCCACAAATGCCATGGTGTACGGCTTCTGCGCGATCGTGGCCGCGATGACGCCTTTCTGGATCCAATCCAGCGTCTCCTGGTCTGTATCCATCGCGATTACAGTCTTACCGCTCACGTGATAGCTGTTAAGAACGCCCGCGACTTCTTTACCCGACTGCGCCTCTAGACAGACAAACGCATCGACCTTATCGCGCTCCTTGCCGACGATTTGCGTCGTTGTATCGAACGCAATCCGCGGATCGCCCTGGATGTCGACAACGCGAGTAATCTTGATCTCTGGCGTCTTGGCGAGAGCATCTTTATATCCGCGCAAGCGGTCCTGCAAGTTCGGCTGATCTGGCATCGTGAAAACCACAACGTTGCCTTTGCCCTTGAGTTCCTGTGCCAACCGCTGGCCTCCAGTAAATCCCGCCTGATAATTGTTCGTCCCGATGAAGAAAAGTCTCTTGCTGCTAGGTGCATCGGAATCCAGCGTAACGACCGGAATGCCCGCCGCGATCGCCTTGTCAATGCCATCTTTCAAGACATTGGCATCCGCAACGGACAACAATATCCCGGTCGCTTTCTTCTGCACGGCCTGATCCAGGGCATCACGCTCGGCCTTTGGATCGTAACTCTGAGGACCGGTAAAATCGGCACGCACTTTCAACTGAGAGGCCGCGTTATTGAATCCGGTCCCCGCCGTTTTCCAGTACGGCACCTGTAAGTTCGCGGACACAAAGACAAAATATTCATCGGAATCGTGAGCGCTGCCACAACTCAGACACACGATCAACCATGACGCAGCGACAACGGAGCGGAGAATCCCTTTTAATCTACTCATCGCACCCTCCTTGCGAAGGCCTGGAACGCTAGGGCGAGAAAAGATGTTTCGGCGACAGGATTGTAACTGAGTGGTCAATGGAAGACTAGGCGTGAGGACTAGACACCCACCGGGAAAGGCTTGGTATGAGAAGTGGTTTGGGAAGACGCGCCAGCGAAACGGCCTTGCAGCAACGACATCAGCCCAGTACACCAGTATCCGAACACGAATAGCAGCAGAAACGGTACGGTAATGTAGTTTTCGTTCTCGACGGCGTAATACACGGTCATCGCAAAATAGGTGCCGATGATCAGCTCCAACCAAGGAACCCAGCCGAGGCGCTTGCGGTATTTGGTGGCGCCGACCTTATCTTGCTTTGAAACGACACGGTATTTGGGAGTTCGTGCGAACGAACTCTGCTTTCCGATCAGCGCTTCGACGACAGCTTTTGTGTTTGTAATCGTCAGCCCTATGCCGAGTGCCATCAGAAACGGCAAGTAAAGGAGCGACTTCGGCCAGGTTCGCGGGAAAAGCTCCTTCTGCGACACCAGATAGAAACTCGAAATCGAGAACGTCGACGCCATGAACAAGGGCAGGTCAATGTAAAGCATCTGGAACCAGCCCTGATAAAACCGAATGATCATTGCCGGCAAGAGCAAAACCGAGAGCATGATCATGAGCGGATAGCTGATGTTGGCGGTGAGGTGATACCAGGCTTCGATCTTAGTATGAAGCGGAGCGTCGCTGCTCATCACCTGCGGAAGAATTTTCTTTCCCGTCTGGATCAATCCCTTGGCCCAGCGCGCCTGTTGGGTCTTGAAGGCAGTCATCTCGACCGGCAATTCGGCGGGACATTCAACATCCTGCAGGTAAATGAATTTCCATCCCTTGAGTTGGGCCCGATAGGAAAGATCGGTATCTTCGGTGAGCGTATCGTGCTCCCACCCGCCGGCATCGTCGATCGCGGCGCGGCGCCATATGCCTGCAGTTCCGTTGAAATTGAAAAAGAGTCCCGTGCGTGCGCGTCCCGAATGCTCCAGCACAAAGTGGCCGTCGAGCAGAATCGCCTCGACCTGGGTCAAAAAGGAGTAATTGCGGTTGAGATGGGTCCAGCGCGTCTGCACCATGCCAATCTTCGGATCGGCGAAGTGATGAACAGTGCGCATCAGAAAGTCTTCCGGAGGAATAAAATCCGCGTCAAAGATGGCGACGAATTCGCCTCGTGCCGATTCGAGGCCTGCAGCCAGCGCTCCCGCCTTGAATCCATGCCGGTTGGTGCGGTGGTGATAGCTGATCGGATTGCCCAAGGCGGCGTAGCGTTCAACCAGATTGCGCGCAACCTCTACAGTTTCATCTGTCGAGTCATCCAATACTTGGATGTCGAGTTTTTCGCGCGGATAGTCGAGCTTGCAGACTGCCTCTAACAATCGCTCCACGACATATTGCTCGTTGAAGATTGGCAGTTGGACCGTTACCCGTGGCAATTCGGCGAATCGAGAAGCAGGTTCGGTCGTGCGCTTCTGACGATGTTTGTAGTACAGGTAGACCAGAACGTATCGGTGCGCGCCGTATCCGGCGAGCAGAATCAGAACGATGAAATAAGGAACCAGAAGAGCGATATCAAATGCATTCGCGTGATAAAGTCCACGGAATGTTGTATCTAGAAAATGCTGACGAATGTATTGGCCAATGCCTTTCGGGGTGGCGGCCCATGCTATCCAATTGCTTAAGATGGGGTCTGCGATCAATCGAGAGTCCGGTGCAACAAGCATTTTACCGGATTCGGACGCGCCGACTGTGATTACCTTCCATGCCAGCTCAGCGGCACTCTCATCGAACTCACCTGCCGTCGTGTTGAATCGGTGCGCCGATGTTACGCTGCCCGTGTTTCCGCGGGAGTGTCGCCGGATTTTCCAGCCAGATTCAGGTCCGGCCGGAAGCGCTTAAGAGCGAAGCCTGTCGCGACCACGAATACAAGCAGCACGAACAGTTGCACCGCGGCAAAAGGCGGCTCCTTCTGCGTCGGAGCCAACGCCCGGAGTTGCGGGACCTTTTCAAATGACTGCACCACAAAGACGAATACGTTGAAATAAAGCGCGACCGACGCCGCCACAATGTAGATTGAGCGCCATGGTCCGTTCAGGTTCAAAGCGTATCGCCCGACAACCGCGAGTGCCAGGACGATGATCGAAAGAATGCCAATGACAATTCCAGGCGTGACTCCCTTAAACGGAAACAAGAACCCGGTCAAGCTGGTTGCGGCAGTACTGACCAGGAAAATCGTCGTCCAACGCTCGAGCCGACTCGCAGTGAGCAGGCCGTACATAACGACCAGTCCGGATGCGATCCCCACAAGGCTGATCAGGACGTGTAAGAGGGTGAATGTAGCAGTCGTCATCCCCAGAATCATCATGCACCTCCCCATTCGGTTGTCGCATTGTACGCTCGTCGGTTGAATTCTGTGTTACAGATCGATTTCGGCAGTTGCTCCCGGATAGCTGCTCAGTTACAAATAAAGCGTCCTCGTGAAATTCCACCGAACCGACCCTACGAATCCGAATCGCCCGCTATTAGGGATATGGCCGCGATTTCGCACATCGCAAGCGTGGATCGTAGGAGTTGCTTTCCTCATCCGTTTCACATGGATTTTCCTCGGCCACACCTACAAGTTCAAGTCGAATGACGATCACTTCGGCTTCGGCTGGGAAATGGGACGCATCGGCGCATCTCTCGTAGCGGGACATGGGTTCAGCAACCCATTTGGTGGTTCCACGGGACCAACGGCATGGGAGCCTCCACTCTATCCGTATCTGATCTACGTTGTTTTCACAGTTTTCGGGGTCTATTCAAAAGCATCAGCGCTTGTCCTGCTGACATTCAATAGCCTCTGCTCGGCGTTGACTTGTATTCCGATCTACCGAATTGCCCGTCGAATTTTTTCAGAGAAAGTCGCTGTTGGATCGGCCTGGGCATGGGCACTTCTGCCGAATGTCATCTTCTGGTGTACACGCTGGATTTGGGAAACGAGCTTATCGGCACTTCTGCTCGGATTCATCTTCTGGCTGGCCCTCACACTCGAGGAGCTCGAAGGATGGTCTCCGTGGGCCGCCTTCGGAGCTCTCTGGAGCATCGCAGCTCTGAACAGCACTTCCCTTTTATCGTTTCTTCCTGCCGCCGGTTTGTGGGCATGGTATCGCCGCGCAAAACTCGGAAAACGCTCCGTCGCGGGAGTGATACTTGCGTCCTTCATCTTCATTGGTGCTATTTCGCCTTGGCTGATTCGCAACTACCAGGCGTTTGGGAAGTTCATCTTCATTCGTGACAATTTCGGGGCTGAACTCCGTCTGGGAAATGGCCCCGGAGCCGATGGAACCTGGATGGAATATCTTCATCCCAGCCAAGATACTTATGCAATGCGCCAGTACCAGGCGATGGGAGAACTGCCCTACATCGCGATGCGTAAGCAGCAGGCCGTCGACTACATCAAAGCGGACTATGCGAGATTCGCCGGATTGTGCGTAAAACGATTCGTCTATTACTGGGCCGGACCGCCCAAGGCCACACAGCCGCCATGGATGAATGAGTTCAAGAACTCGCTCTTCCTGGCTTCTTCAATTTTGACATTTTGGGGATTGGGCCGCGCCCTGCGGATGCGGAAAAAAGGTGCAGGGCTTTTCTTCTGGCTGATTCTGCTCTTGCCGGCTGTATATTACGTCGTCTTTCCTGCCCCCCGATACCGGCAGCCGATTGAGCCCGAGATGACCATCCTGTGCGTCTTCCTGATCACCGAAGCACGGGGATGGATTAAGGTTTCTCCTCCAGATCAATCTTGAGCACATGGATCTGATTGAGCTTCGTATCCAGAACTCCGTTGATTATGACCTTGTGCCCTTCGAATCCATGAACCAAATCGGCGCGGTCGAGACGATACCCCACCATCCGGGCGCTGGAATTCTCCCTCGAACTCCGCACGGGACTCGATCAGTTACTTGTCGCCCAAAGGCACGAGCAGAACCGGGTCCAACTGCGTATCGATAACGTTCTGCCCGCCCGTGACGAAGCTGAATGTTCCTATGTTCCCCGTCAGTATCGGGACGGGCTTGTCGGCCTCAGTTTGGGCTGGGGAAGCACCTGCCAACAGGAGTGCAAATAGCACTCCTGTCCCCAACCGCAAGACAAATTTCCGTGAACCCACCACGGTATTTTTGCGTATTACAGACAAGATGAACCCCCAGACGGACTTTTGGCTGAAATTGTCGTTCAGCGAACCGCCGGAGGGAACATCACCGAGATAACTCTTTTCTCAACAAGAAACAGGGCAGCACAATTTCAAAATGAAAGACTCACGATTTGCCGTTGTCTTCGTCTAAAGTGTTGAAACGGAGGGAATATGACCCGTCATCATCGATCCGCGGCATGGATTGGGGCTGCCGCCGGCACTTTATGCGCACTACTGGCTTTTGCTCTCACAGCGCACGCCTCCGATCATCGCGGAGCGCTCACTGAAGAGTTTCATCAGACATACGCCATCACCCCGGATGGGCGCATTGAACTCGACAATATCAACGGGGATGTCCATATCTCCAGCTGGGACCGCAACGAGGTCAAGGTCGACGCAGTGAAGTACGCTGACACCAAGGAACGGCTTGACGAAGCGAAGATCGAAGTCGATGCCAGGAAAGACTCCGTCTCGATCCGCACCAAGTATCCCGACCATGATCACAACTGGACTTGGGGATCGCACAACAATCCGGCCAGCGTGGAGTACACACTGACCGTTCCTAGTGGCGTCTCGCTCGACGAAATCAAGCTGATCAACGGCGCACTTGACATCAATGGCATCAGCGGTGAAGTCCGCGCTTCCTGCATCAACGGACGGCTGGATGCCCACGATCTCTCTGGCCATGCCAAACTATCAACCATCAACGGTCGGCTGGATGCGCGTTTCAGCCAACTCGCCCGCAAAGACATTGACCTGAATTCCGTAAACGGCGGAGTGGAACTGACAATTCCGTCCGATTCAAACGCAGAGGTCGAAGCGAGTACCGTCTCCGGCGGGATCAGCAACGATTTCGGACTCCATGTCAGCAGTCACATGGTGGGACACAGCATGCGCGGGGAGTTGGGCAGTGGCGGCGCGCGCATCAAAATATCGAACGTGAACGGGCATATTGAAATCCGCCACGCCTCAGATGGCCATGCCATGAGCCCGGTGAAAGATCGCGACAAGGACGATGATGATAGCGAGATCTAAGTAGCGCCGCTGTTCCGGCGGCTGTCAGGGCGTCGTCTCGCCGCACCCTGCGGAGAGAAACTTAGTAGATCGTGTAACCCGGGGCCGGAGTGCGCAGATCGGGCTTTGAAGCGATCAGAAGCAATGCCCCTTCTCGTTTGAAAGCCCGTAAGTCCTCGAGGCTCTTGAACGACTTCGTCTTGTAATCATCGGGCGTAGGAGTGTCGTCAGGAATCCGCCGCGCCTCAACATTTTCAAAAGCATGCCTCTTCAGCAAATCCACATACTCGGCCGCAGAACGCACATGGACAGGTACTTTCAGCTTGTCGACCCAATGGAGTGAGTACTGATTATCCGTGTAAAGATTGATCAGGATGAAAAGCCTGCCCTTCGGAGCCATGACGCGAAAGAGCTCCTTCAGCGCGCGGTCCTGATCGGGATAGTAATAGAACGATTCCACCGATAGGACTTTGTCGAAGAAGTTCTCCTCCCACGGAATCTGCTGCGCCGATCCCCAGACATAAAGGATGTTGTCGAAATCTTTCGACTCTTGCCGTGCCTGCCGGATCATCTCGTCCGAGACATCGAGCCCGACGACTTGCCCGAATCCCTCCGGCCCGTCGCCAACCAGACGCGCTAGCAGCCGTGTTGCCCATCCCGAACCGCATCCGAGGTCCAGCACCCTCTCGCCAGCGCGTAGTTCCATCAACCGAAGTGTCTTCTCTGTGATGTCGAGATGATGGTTTCGCATCTTCTCGCCCTCACCGGCCTCGGCCCAGCGGTTGAATTCCTGTTGCAGCTTCTCGTCGGGAGTTTGTGGCTTTTCACTCATAGAGATCTCGATTTCTAGCGGTGATCCAGCCTTATATCTCTTTTAGCACGAACCAGTAGTTTATGGATTGACTCGCGAAGCGGGCGGACCTACGATCTCCCTGTTGGGGGTTCGGAGACTGTCTGTATGACTGTGGCAGTCAACCCCAGTCCGCAACTCGGACGCGTGCTCGCGCATTACCGTATCGTCGAGAAAATCGGCGAAGGTGGCATGGGGGAGGTTTTTCTTGCCCATGACGAACACCTCGGACATGGCGTCGCCCTCAAGCTACTCTCCCGGGATACCGACCAATACAGTCGCCAGCTCTTCCGCAAAGAAGCGCATGCCCTGTCCAAGCTGAATCATCCAAACATTGTCACAGTTCTCGATTTTGACACCCAAGACGAGATGGATTTCCTCGTCATGGAGTACGTCCCGGGTCAGGCTCTCGACGACAAGGTCCGCGAGGGAGTTCTCCCAGAAAAGGAACTAGTCGATCTCGGCGTTCAAATGGCGGAGGGGTTGGCTGCAGCCCACACGCAAGGCATCGTCCATCGCGATCTGAAGCCCGGAAATCTCCGGCTCACGAATGACGGTCGGCTGAAGATTCTCGATTTCGGGCTGGCGCGATCAACACTAAACTTCAGTCCCGTGGCCACCACGCTCAGCATCAACGGCCCAGCGGATTGTTCCGGAACCCTACCTTATATGGCTCCCGAACAGGTTCTGGGACAGGCCGCCGACGCACGAACCGACATCTACTCCGCAGGAGCGGTTCTCTATGAACTTTGCACGGGTCGTCCGCCATTCGAACAAAGGCTGATGACGGCTCTCGTAGACGACATCATCCACAAACAGCCGCTTCCACCATCCCGCAGCAGGTCTGGGATTTCCCCCCACCTCGAGACGATCATCCTCACGTGCCTTGAGAAAGATCCCGACAAGCGCTATCAATCCGCAAAGAAACTCGCGCGAGAGCTGGACGACTTGAAACGCGCCAGCCCCGACGACTCTGGCTCTTCATGGCGCCTCTTGAAGTACATTTTCTACACTCTGACGGCATGCCTGCTTTCTCTTCTTGTTTTGCTTACTTTCAGCAGCCGGTATCGTCCGGCGATTTTCGGCCGACATGCTCAAATCAAGTCACTCGCCGTGCTTCCTTTCGCGAATCTTTCAGGAGATCCTCAGCAGGAGTACATGGCGGATGGCATTACGGACTTTCTTATCACCGATCTCGGGCAGATGAAGATCCTGGAACGAGTGATTTCCCGCACCTCAGTCGTCCCCTACAAGATCGAGCGAAAACCGTTGCAGCAGATCGCTCGGCAATTGAACGTCGACGCCCTGATCGAAGGATCGGTCCTCCGCTCGGAGAACACCGTTCGTGTGACCGTGCGGCTGATGAACGGTGCTGAAGACCGTCAACTCTGGTCCCACAGCTACGAGTGTCAGTTCCGCGATCTGCCGAAGTTACAACAGGAATTGGCTCTGGCAATCGTAACGGAAATTAGAAGCAATGCGACTCAGGGTGACAGCCGGTTGAAAGCCGTACGCTCGGTGCAACCGGCCGCTCAGGAAGCATATCTTCGAGGCAGGTTCCTTCAATTTGGCACTTCTGAGCAACTCGCGAGAGCACGTCAGTATTTCGAGCAAGCAATCGCGGTCGATCCCGACTACGCACCCGCATATGCGGGATTGGCTGATTCTTTCTGGATCGATATCAGCCTTCCGGCGCGCGAATCTATGCCTAGAGCGCGGGGATATGCACTCAAAGCTATCTCTTTGGACGAGACGCTTGCGCACGCGCACACGGCGCTGGCTACTGTGCACTTCTATGGAGACTGGGACTGGAGTGCCGCTGACCGTGAATATCAACGCGCTCTCCAACTCAATCCCCACGACGCGGAGGCCCACCGCGTTTATTCGGTGTTTCTCACCGCAATGGGCCGGACGGATGAAGCCCTTGCACAAGTTTCGATTGCTGAACAACTGGATCCGCTGTACCGGGCAAGCACCACAGCTGGGTGGGACCTTTATTGCGCGCGCCGTTACGATCAGGCGATGGAGTATTGCAAGAAATCGATCGAGATGGCTCCCAGTGACGAAAACTCGCACGCATGCATGAGTTGGGCATATCTCGGGAGCGGTCAGTATCAGCAAGCTACTGATGAGGCGAAGAAGGCATGGACGCTATCCGGTGAGCAGCCGGTCTGGGCCGTTTTGTTAGGTCAGGCCCATGCCAAGAGTGGGAACAGCGCAGAGACACTCAGAATAATTGACGACCTGATAAAACGCTCCCGGACGGCTTATGTTCCGCCTACGTTCATAGCAGCTTTGTACGCGGCCCTCGGAGACAAAAATAAGGCCTTTCAATGGATCGACAAGGCGTACGCCGAGCGAGACTTGTACCTGGCAGAAATCAAAGCGGCTCCGGGATTTGATTTACTCCGCTCCGATGAACGCTTCAAGAATCTTACGGCGAAGATGGGGCTCTCGCCTTAGGCTAAGTCTCGGTCAAAGGCGTGCACGCCCCGACACAGGTGCAACCCGGTCGATGAATGATGACGCTCATCAAGGTCTCGGTCGCGGATACATTGCTGGTTGCGATTGACGACCCTGTAGGCGGCATCGGATGTACCTCCGGGCGAAGCTCTACGCTCGATACATCTTTTGCGAAAACGTGCCTTTTATTTACGAATTCTTTGGGGTTACGATGTAACTCGTCGTGTTCCACAGTGCTGAGGAGCAGTACGACCACTTCTGAGTCGCCCTGAATCTCTTGAATATTTATCTTGGCAGGACCTATCCGGCGCATAGGCTTTCCTCCTTGCTAAACTGCGACACGGAAGTTTATTCCCCAAGCTAACTCGTGTCTGTGCCAGTGGTCACGCATAGTAACCATGAGTGACGGTGATGCTGTACACGTATAATTCTGTGCTACAGTTCTTCTCCGGATGGCGACTCAGCCCGAAGCCCCAGCCCCAGATCCCGGCCCGCTCTACTGCCCCAATTGCGCCGAGGAAGTCACCGATCCGCTGACGTGCGGCGACTGCTCGGCCGTCATCTGCCGCAAGTGCGGTACGCCACTGGAATCCCCCGACGAACTCGGAATCGGATAAATGGAACCCACACCTGTCCTCTTACCCCCGGGCATTGATTCAGACGGAAAAGCATCCCAAAAGCCAACCCTGCTACGCGGACTCAGCCTGCTCGATTCCGTCCTGCTGCTGGTCAGCGGCATCATCGGGTCTTCGATTTTTCTTACGGCAAAAGATATCGCTACTCCCCTGCCGCAACCCGCCTTATTCCTGCTGGTTTGGGTTCTGGGCGCGGTCATCTCTTTATGCGCATGCTTCGCCTTCGCCGAGTTAGGATCGATGTTTCCGGATTCAGGCGGCCAATACATATACTTGCGCGAAGCTTATGGCGACCTGGTCGCGTTTCTCTATGGGTGGATGTTGTTCAGCGTCGCGAATGGCGGATCGATCGCCGCACTCTCAGTGGCAGCGGCGGCCTACGTTGGCCAGGTATTCCCGTTCGTATCCGAGTCGCATGTCATCTTCGCGTCGTCCGCCATCGTGCTAACGCGTGCGCATCTGCTTGGCTTGGTCCTGATCGCAATTCTCACTTACGTGAATGTAGTCGGCCTGCGCTGGGGAGCTCTTTTGCAGAACGTCTCTACCTGGACAAAGTTTACGGCAATGGCCGCGTTCGTCTGTCTCGGTTTCTTGATCGGTAAGGGACATTGGTCGAACTTCCAATCTCAGGGCGTCCCCCTCAGCATGGGTCTGAGCCCCACGCAGCTGATTTCAGCTTTAGGAGTCGGCTTGATCGCTGTGTTCTGGGCATACGACGGATGGGTCTATATCACCTGGGTTGCGGGCGAAGTAAAAGAACCACGCAAGAATGTACCCTTGGCGATGGTACTGGGAGTCCTCGCGGTGGGCGTGATCTACATCGCGATGAACCTGACGTACATGTATGCGTTGCCGCTCAAAGAGATCGCAGCACACGAGACGATTGCGCACGCGGCGGCAGCTGTCTTGTTCTCGCCGAAGGCGGCTGCCTGGCTCTCGCTGATGATCGCTATCTCGTGTTTCAGCGCGGCCGCAACCTGCACGCTCTCCGGCGCACGGGTTTATTTAGCGATGGCTCAGGATGGCGTCTTCTTCAAGAAGATGGCCGTCATTCATCCGAAGTGGCGGACCCCGGCATTCAGCCTCATCGGTCAAGGCATCTGGGCAGCGGCGCTGACGATTAGTGGCCGCTACGATCAGCTATACACGTACGTAATCTACGGAATGGTGCTCTCCTACACGCTGACAGTGATCGCGCTGTTCTGGCTCCGTTGGAAGAAGCCGGACATTCCACGTCCATATCGTTGCACCGGCTATCCATGGCTTCCGGCAATCTACGTCGTTATCGGCGGGGCCTGGACACTGAACACAATCATCACGCGCCCGACGGAAGCATTCTGGGGAACCGCAATTGTGCTCATCGGTATTCCAGGATACTTATACTGGAAGCGCAGCAGTCGGAACGCAGCCGCTTTGGAGTAAGGCGATGTTCGAGCGCTATACCGAGAAAGCTAGACGAGTGATATTCTTCGCCCGGTATGAAGCAAGTCACTACGGATCGTGCGAGATCGACGTCGAGCATCTACTCTTGGGATTGCTCCGCGAGGCCAAGAATGCTTTTCGTTGGATTCCACAACTAACTGCCGATGAGATTCGAAGCCGCATCGATGCTCGAACCCTGCACCTGACCGCGATTCCAACGAATGTTGACCTCCCATTGAGTTCAGCCGCGCAAGAAGCTCTGAAAAGCGCCGCGGATAATGCGGACCGCATGGGTCACAGACACATCGGAACCGAACATATTTTCCTTGGTATTTTGCATATCCACGACTCTTTCGCGTCGCAACTGCTTCGTGAGGCGGGCGCAGACGAGGACAATATTCGTGAGCGTCTTGCAGCGCAGGGCGCAGAACAGATTCCTTTCTCCGAACCGCAAGCGACTTTCAGAGGCTCGCACGGGGCAATGCCAGTTGGGCCAATCGAGATTCACGGAATCCGAAGGAAGACCGAACACATACGAGATATGGTAAGCATGCTCCGGCTGTACAACTGGCATTGGCATCGAAAACAATGGAAGCCCGATGACATTATCGTAAACAAGAAGACGGGCCAAATCTCGCTTGATATCTCTTTAAAAGGCGACGACTTTGCATTCGTAAAGGATGGCTGGAAGAAGGATCACTGTTTCCTATGCCGTTGGGAGTTATCAGAGTCGAGCGACGAACACGGTACTGGATACACGAATGGCAGGATTTGGCTCTGCATTGAGTGTTGCGAGCGATTCATTCTTAAAGATTATTTCGCTTCGTCTCACCCGGAAATGACCTAGACGATTTTCGGCTTGCTGTCGGTTCATTCCGGTGTTATTCCTCTTCGAGTCTCCCACTTCCGCAACGTTCGCACGAAGTGGGCCTTTTTAAATTCCCGCACACTGACCCGGGGACACTGAGCTTGCCCGAACCGAACCTGCCGAGGCAATCCGAGAAGATCGGCTTTCTCTCTTCCGGCGTCTCTATCGCCGAAGCTGAAGATCCCAATCGTCCGCCCCAGGCGATGGGATTTCGCGATCTGCTGCTGTTCTACGTTATCACCGGCATCAGTCTGCGCTGGATTGCAACTGCTGCCGCCGCTGGCCCGAGTTCCATCGTCATCTGGATCGGCGCGTGGTTCTGCTTTTACACGCCGCTGGCGCTCTCGGTGCTCGAACTCTCGTCGCGCTATCCCAATGAGGGCGGGCTGTATGTGTGGAGCAAGCGCGCGTTCGGCGACTTCTCCGGATTCATGTCGGCGTGGACCTACTGGACGAGCAACCTGCCCTACTTTCCGGCCGTGCTCTACTTCGCCGCCAGCAACGTGCTGTTCATGCGGGAAGCAGCCTGGCAGCATCTCTCGGGCAATGCCACGTTCTACATTGTGTT
>DATJWZ010000341.1:0-2640 GCA_035500795.1 Candidatus Eiseniibacteriota bacterium
CCCCGCTGACCGAATCAGGCTTCCCAAAGCCTCTCGAACCGACACGTCGTCGTCCACGACTAGGACGATTGGGTCAAGCTCCGGCAAAGGCGCTCCTAGTGGTGCTTGGGAACAGTAAATTGAAATGTTGCGCCGGGGCCGTCATTCGGCTCGGCCCAAAGCCGGCCCCCGTGGTTCTGCACAATGGAGCGGCTAATCGAAAGCCCCATGCCCAAGCCTCCCTGCTTGGTCGTGTAAAACGCCTCAAAAACCCGTTCCCTGCTCTGCGGGTCAAGCCCAATCCCCGAATCCTGGACTGTAACCCGCACGAAGTCGCCCTTGTCGTTTTGAGTGCGGACGAGCAGTTCTCGCCGCCGGTCTCCGACATTGCTCATGGCTTCGACCCCATTCAAGACCAGGTTCAGTACGACTTGCTGGAGCTGTACTCGGTCACCCAGCACGGTCCAGAGATCCTCCGCGAGTTCCGTTCGTAGTGTCACACTGCTTCCGTACACTTCGTCCCGCGCAAGGGCGACGACCTCCCGAATGGCCTCGTTCATGTTCAGGCGTCCCTTTGCTGCGGGGGTTTTCGTGGCCATTGCCCGAATCCGGGCGATCACGTCGCCGGCCCGCTTGCCATCGCGCACGATGCGATTGACGGCTGCCCGGGCTTCTTCGAGGTTGGGAGGATCCGCCGCCAGCCAGCGCAGGCAGGTGTTGGCGTTGATCACCGCACCCGAAATCGGCTGGTTGACTTCGTGGGCGATGGAAGCCGCCAATTCTCCCATGGTCACCATCCGGGTGACATGCGCGAGATCCGCCTGCGCTTTGCGCAATGCTTCGTCGGCCCGCTTGCGGTCCTCGATGTCGGTGCGCGTGCCGCACCACCGAACGATGCGTCCCTGCTCATCCCGCAGCGGATTGTCCCGGATCAAAAACCACCGATACTGCCCGTCCTTTCCTCGTATTCGTGCCTCCATCTCAAAGGGCGCGCCTTCGGTGCGCATGCGCTCGCGGAGGGCCTCCAACTTCTTCAGATCTTCCGGATGAAAGATTCTGGCCACGGCATCACCAGACTGCGCCTCTTGCGGGGTGAGGCCGGTGTATTCCAGTTCCCGCCGGTTCGCAAAAAGAGGACTCCAATCCGGGCCG
Source organism: Candidatus Eiseniibacteriota bacterium (assembly GCA_035500795.1). Taxonomy (GTDB): domain Bacteria; phylum Acidobacteriota; class Terriglobia; order Terriglobales; family Acidobacteriaceae; genus Sulfotelmatobacter. The sequence continues at coordinate 1,132 of DATJWZ010000341.1, forward strand.
AAGACGAAGACCTGCTGGGGAATCACGTCGATAAGCTGTTGAAGCTCTCTTTCACTTTGCCGAATCTTCTCTTGCGCCCGTTTCTCTTCGGACACATCCCGGATCACGCTCAAGAAACTGGGGCCGTCGGCCGTTTCCACCGGACTGAGCATGATATCAACCGGAAATTCGGCGCCATCTTTGCACCTGGCGTAAAGTTGCAACCCAGTACCCATCGGACGGACGCTGGGATTGGCGCTATAGCCTGCTCGGTGGCTGGGATGTGCGGTTCGAAATCGCTCGGGCATAAGCGTCTCCACCGGACGCCCCAGCAATTCGGCCCGCGTGTATCCGAAGACTTTCTCAACTTGCGAATTTACGTTGGTGATTCGCCCGTTTGCATCGATCACGACGATCGCGTCGGGCGAAAATTCGAAGAAGTTTTCGAACAGAGTCTGGGTGGGCCCCAACTTCTGCGGTGATGCGTCATTCATCTTGATCCGCCGGGAGCAGGAAACTTCCGACTCTGTGCAATCGAAGGAACGCTGCGACCGGACTCTGGATGCCTCTCTTGGCGATCAAATCCCAAGCGAGGCCGAAAACGGGAATAGTATCTCGAAACCTGTCTGACCCGGTGAATGCCGGGGAGCCAGAATCCGATTGTCACTCGTCTCGCTGAACAATTTCGCACGAACCGGATCATGGGCTATATTTGCCCTTTTTCGCCCGCGCGCCAAGCCAATTCTATGCAGGATCTGGGAGAAGACATCCCAGCGGATGAGCCTTGAAACGATATTTGTCGATCTTCAGCGAGCGAATCTTAGACTCAAGAGTCGAAGCGGGAATGCCCAGGATGGCCGCTGCGCCTGAAGAACCAGAGACCTTTCCGCTGGTCTTTGCCAGCGCTTCCTCAATGATGGCCATCTCTTCGGTGGCAGCCATCCTAGAAAGAGGTTGGGATTCTGACAGAGCCGGCGAATGCTGAGACGGAGACTTTTGAAGAGAAAACCAGTTCGGATCGAGCGCGAAGTGTTCCGTTTCACAAATAATGACGGATCGCTCGATCACGTTCTGCAGCTCTCGAATATTTCCGGGCCAGGAATACGACTGCAGCAGCTCCAAAGTGCGCGTCTCGATCGTGCGAATGCTCTTGCCTGCTTCTCTCGCCTTGCAAGCGATGAAGTATTCGGCCAGCAGGGGGATATCCTCGTTTCGTTCTCGGAGCGCCGGAAGCTCGAGGGGGAACACGTTGAGCCGGTAAAACAGGTCGCTGCGAAACGTGCCCGCATCCATGGCGGCCTTCAGGTTCCGGTTTGTGGCGGCAATCACCCTAACGTTCGCGCGCAGTGGGCGGGTTCCGCCCACACGCTCATATTCGCGTTCCTGAAGCACCCGCAAGAGTGCGATCTGCGTCTCGGCAGGGAGCTCTCCGATTTCATCCAGGAAAATGGTGCCTCCCTCTGCGGCTTCGAAGCGGCCCACGCGACGCTGGAATGCCCCTGTAAAGGAGCCCTTCTCATGGCCAAACAA
>DATJWZ010000342.1:0-3529 GCA_035500795.1 Candidatus Eiseniibacteriota bacterium
GCCATCTTGCTGGTAGTAGCTAGTCGTCGTCGATAGCAACTCCGCCAACGGTTCGTCGATGCCACCTCCCGCAGTGTACCTGGCAAGAATATTTCCGCTGCCATCCACGTCTTCAATGGCTCTGAGGCCATCATAGAGGTAATTGGTGGTCCCGCACGAGTCCTCTTCTCCGGCCGGCGCAGCAATGGATCGTCCTTTGCATGCGAACCACATGACAGCTGATTGTAGTCAGCGCCGCCGTCAAGGCGAAGTGACTCTTGGAACGCTGGAAGGTACTAGGGTACTAGAGTCGTACAACTGACAGGCCGGGAATTCGCCCGAAGTGTTGCACGTTGAGGGTAGCCACCTCGAAGCCGAGATAGAGGGCCGTGGCCCCGATCACGAGATCCTCGAAGGCGATGATGTTGCCTTGGGCCGCCTGTTCTCCCTCGATGCGACCGGCCAACTGCGCGATCTCCAGCGTCACCGGATGAACGATTAGATCGTGTAAGACTCCCTCGGCGAAAACGCGCCGCCGTTCACGGTCGGCGTCGGTTTTGGCGCGGTAGATGCCGTGCGTAAGCTCCACGACACTGATCGCCGAGAGTGCAATGTCGATCTCGCCACGCGTGGTCCGCACTTGACGGAGTACATCTTCGATGGCTTCGCCACGTCGTTCGCTTGCGATGAGGATGCTGGTATCGAGGATCAGGCCCAAGCGGTCACTTCCAGGCCGACGTGTCGCGGGGCTTGCGGTTGCGGATGATCTCTTCCATGTCGGCGGCATACTCGGCATCCATCACTGGCTTATAACCGAGTTCTTTCGAGCGGGCCTCGGCCAGAGCAATCGACTCGGAGATGGAGCGCCGCGGCGGAGCCGTCGCATGGATTACCGCCACCGGCAACTTGCCACTCTCGATGACGACCTCAGCACCGGCGCGCACGCGCGCCAGCACGTCGGCGAAGTTGCGGGACGCTTCTTCTTCGGAGATATGGACTACTCGATCCGCCATGTCGCGATTATACCGCCGTCCGTCCACATCGGAGAGGCCGAAGTGAAGTACTTCGTGGTTCCGAGCGGCCCCAATTCTTAAATACGTCTCCGGAACGGATCGTAGTTAAAAGTAGTCGTTCCCAGGTCCGGATTCACAACCTGTATGAGGCGGTTCTCGAAGTCCCTTTGCGTTCGCTTGAGTTCCCATTATTGTCGTACCCTGTGGCCTATTTCTGACTCTTCTCTCTTTGCTTTTTCAGTGTTTTCAGCCACGACAGCAAATCTACCTCTTCCTTGCCGGGAATCACACTGTTATGAAAATTCACGAACACACACTTGCCTGAGTCGATCTTCACCTCTGGAACTATGCTCGGCTTTGGCGCCTTCTTCCCATGAGATTCTTCGAACACCTCCACCCAGAACGCGTTTCCCCGGGGTATGACTCGCCCAATAGAATAGTGCGCTGCCGGATCCTGAGAATTCAAGAAAGGATCGTAATCGAGTCCTACGATCATGCCCGGATTGTCAGCCTGAGCCCGAGAGTCATCTTGCAATGCTGCGAGAAGATCCGGAGCGAAGTCCTTGGCTCTCTCTCGGATTGCAATATCGGAGGCGTTGATATCGGTCTTCGAGTTTGCAATCGGGGTATACCAGTCGTAGAAATCGCGAACGAACTTGCGGCACTGTCCTGATGCAGAATCGGGCGCCACTTGTCCTGATGCCCCGCTTGATAAAAATAGCAGTAGAATTAGCAACTTTCGTCCAGCGGATCCTCTTAACCAGTCGATCATGTTTCGTTCTCCTTCTTCTTTCTCGACGAGCCAAGCACTTTGCTCGGCCTCCGCTAGTGGCTGGGAATAAGACATGGTGCCGGTCGAAATACCTTGTATGGTGGATTGCTCGCGTATACTTGCATGTAGTTCTGCCCGAAGTCTGACACCCATTGAGAACCGTCGTATCCTGCGATGTGTCCATACGCCTGGTTCGGCGGAGTCCCAGCAGGTGGCTGAATGACCACACAATATCTCCAGGTTGCGGAGTGTAGCCGCGCGGGGAGTCGCTGGATGAGACCTCGGCGAAGCCATGTTCTGTAAGAATGGGCCGTATTTCCTCGCCATGTCTGGGTGACCAGAGGTATCCATCCCTCCCGCTTCAAGCGCCCAGCGTACGAACATCGCGCAGTGATGTGTAGACTTGTCTGACTTGTTCTCGTCAAGCTCATTCGCAAAAGCTAAAGTATCCATGCACGGGAAGAGTCCCAGAGGATCGGTGAGAACGACTGGAGAGTTCATGACATAGAGATAAAATGCAGGTCCGTTAGCCCACCTCAACGGATCCTCAGAGTTGAACCTACCGCTTTTTGGGTCGTAGTATCTGGCGCGGTAGTAGTAGACGCCGGTTTCCTGATCGAATTCCCGTCCCGTGTACTGAAATGGGTTGGCGAGTGTGCCCGTCGAAGCGGTCAACTCCCCGAAGGCATCATAGATGTAACTACTCGCTAGAGTCCCTGTACTATTGCTCAATGATGTGACGGATCCTAGCCCATCCTGCTCGTGGTATCTGCTCGTGCTGCCACGCTGTTCTGAGAGAGGTTCATCAACATCGGTGGTTGCCGCATATCGTGCCAGTAGATTGCGCTGCCGTCCACCTCATCGATTGAGTTAGCGCCGTCATAGAGGTAAATTGTGGGATGGGTAGCGATGCCCCACGTTCGCACTTGGAATTGATTCTCACGAGACATAAACACCTGAGAACTGAGCGAGCCAACAGAACGAAGCAGTATGGCTGCCGAACGATTTCTCCAGTATTGAACGCTCTTCCGCGTTGTCCTATGTATCGCCCTTTATTGTAGTTTGCTGACCACGGATCACAGGAGTGACTTTAGGAATGCATGGATTGAACTTTGGAAATCACATCTATGCTAGGAAATGCGCGTCATGGGCGAAGTGATTGCGGCCCGGAGACTCTGACTAGCCGCAGCTCGTGAGGTCATGCTCCTCGGATTCAGAGAACGTTCGGCAGGATGGGTCTTACTGTGCACGAGTTTCAGCTGTCGAATGGAAACGTGGGTGTAGATTTGCGTTGTAGCGATGCTTTCATGCCCAAGAATCTCCTGGAGAAATCGAAGTTCGGCTCCATTCTCCAGCATTAGGGTTGCCATCGTGTGTCGCAGCAGATGTGGTCCACCTAATTTACCGATATTCGCAGCTTTCACGTACTCGTGCACGATTCCGCTGAGATGATCGCGGCTAATGGCCGCTCCATAGAAGGAAAGAAAGAGAGAACTATCATCCGGTTCAAGCACGAGCAGCGGCCTTACCTCAGTCAAATATTTTTCGATCCAATGGAGTGCTCGATTCCCAATCGGTATAACACGGTCCTTCCTACCCTTTCCCTGATGGATAAAAACAGTCCCGTTGTTAAAATCGACATTGTGAAGTTTTAATTGCACACACTCTGCCCGGCGCATCCCGGTTGAATAGAGAGTTTCCAACAAAGCCCGATCTCTCAAACCGCGTGCATCACCAGTATTCGGCTCCGCTAGTATGCTCTCGA
>DATJWZ010000343.1:0-11997 GCA_035500795.1 Candidatus Eiseniibacteriota bacterium
GACACAATACTCCTCGTCAGGAGTCATCAGCTATCCGTAGCCTCAGCAAGGACAGCGGTTAACGGTGGAACTCCTTCACCGATAACGACTATCTTCAGTCTTGAGCAGATCGTGCGCATTGTCAAGCCGATCAGAGTTTCAAAGCGCAAAGCTGATCACCGCCTTTGGTCTCTGGGGCCAACCACGGGCATGGCCATTGTTAGGAGATGAATGAAGAACAGAGCTCTCAAGTTTGTGCTTCTCATCGGAGTGGTTAGCTTTTTTGCCGACTTTACCTATGAGGGCGCCCGCAGCATCAACGGTCCTTTCCTGGCAGTTCTGGGAGCGAGTGCAACCTTGGTCGGGTTTATCGCTGGCCTCGGTGAACTACTGGGCTATGGCCTGCGGCTTGTGTCCGGTCCGCTCAGCGAGCGTACCGGCGAATTCTGGCCGATCACGATATTGGGATAAATAGTCCAGATGAGCGCCGTACCACTGCTGGCCTTGGCACCCAATTGGCAAATTGCCGGATTGCTGATCATTGCGGAGCGCGTCGGGAAGGCCATTCGGAATCCTCCACGCGACGTCATGCTTTCCCATGCCGCGAAACAGATGGGATACGGATGGGGATTCGGAGTGCACGAGGCGCTCGACCAGTCTGGGGCGTTGTTCGGTCCGCTGGTCGTGGCCGCGGTGCTCGCGCGGCACGGAGACTATCGAGCCGCTTTCGCTGCCCTGCTGATTCCTGCGGCTCTAACGCTGACCATGTTAGTAGTTGCGCGGATGTTATATCCCCGGCCGGAAGATCTGGAGGCCAGCGTTCCCGACATGCACGCCGCAGGATTGCCGCGCGTGTTTTGGATTTATCTTGCCGGAGCAGCGCTAGTCGCTGCCGGGTTTGCTGATTTCACGCTCATTGCATTCCACTTCGAGAAGGCCAATGTCATTCCGAACACCTGGGTTCCGGTGTTCTACTCGATTGCTATGGCAGCCAGCGGAATGGGTTCGCTGTTGTTTGGGCGCCTTTTCGATCGAACCGGGTTCTGGATCCTGCTTCCTTTGACTGTCATTGCTGCAGCCTCGTCCCCACTGGTTTTTTTTGGGCGCTTCTGGCTCGCCCTGATTGGCTCCGCTCTCTGGGGAGTTGGCATGGGAGTGCACGAATCGATCATTCCGGCGGCTGTGGCGGCGATGGTTCCGCAACAGCGTCGGCCATCGGCTTACGGAATTTTCACAGCTGGCTATGGAATCTTCTGGTTTATCGGCAGTGTGATTATCGGGAGGCTATACGATGTTTCCGTCTCAGGTTTGATTGTCTTCTCAGTCGCCGCACAGCTTGCCGCAATTCCATTCTTCCTAAGTGTTAGAAGAAGGTTGCGAGCTAAGCGGGACGGAGGCGAGTTGAGGCATTGTAAAGGGGCGCAGGTTTCAAATCTCCCGAATGGTGAAGACGGCATTCACGCTTCGGTGGCCCGTCAACAACTGCAGCCCCAGAAGCGGAGCGTCGTTCTCCTCCTGGCTTACCAGGTGCCGTCGCCGAGCGTCGTGTTTAATGGCATAGCGCTGCATGTCCTCGGCAGTTCGTTCCATAACGGCCGCTTCACGAAGCAGCAGACGATGACCCACCGATTCGTCGACCACATGCGCGAGAACTAGCTGCAAATGCGGGAGGCATAGCGAAATAGCTTCTGCGGATTCAGGGTTCTTCTCGAGTTTCTGAACGATCGAGCGAACCAATTTGTCTTCCGTATTCCATCTGATGGTGCACGCCGGACAAGACGGTTTCATAAGTCGGCTGGCATCCAACTGCACCGAGCCGTTCGCGGCTATGGCGCGAAGATTGTGGGCTGTTTGGTTCAGCAAGCGTGGATACGCTGTGCAAACGCCGCGCGGAGAAGCGACCTGCTCGTAGTGCCAGGTGTGCAGCGGGCAAAACCCTCCAATGCGAGCATGCTCTTCCTGCGTTTCCGGCCGGACAGACAGATCGTACTGGTACTGACGAAAGAAATCGAGAAGTTGATGCAGTACACCTCTACACATCTCACAAGGCGTCACGCCGCGCGCGTCGAGGCGAGCTCTTTGCGGCTGGCGGACTACCGCTCCCGAGGCCGTACTCTCGCTTTCTTCATCACTCTGCTGGCGCAGTTTCTTGAGTTCTGCGGCTAGCCGTTCTCCTTGCGCCTCCGGCAAAGACACAAAGGCGTTGGACACGCGGTCAAACATAGCGGCAAGGAAAAGTTGGGAACGCTCTGCCGTCAGGAAGCGGATGAGCTCCTCTTCAAAACCCAGAACTCCGCTAGCTTTCAGCGCTTCAATGTCATTGGCCTGCTTCGCCGCCAAACCATCCCGCGCAGAGACAGAAAACGGTTTGACGGTTCCACCCTCCAGCAGGCTTCGCGCAGTGTTAGCAACATAGTCGATAACCTCCTGGCGCGTCTCGAGACTTGCTGTGTCCTGTTTGTTGACGACCACAAACACCGCACGAACCGACAAGCTGGACTGTCTCAGGAAGCGGATCTCATCTTCGGTCAGCGGGCTCTCGTAGCTCGTGACCAAAATCAGAACATCGATTTCAGGAATGAACTGCTCTGTGGTCTGCGAGTTCTCGAAGATCGCCGAGCCGAGACCGGGAGTATCGACGAAGTAGAACCCGCGGCGAAGAATCTCCGCCGGAAGTTGGATTTCTGCGACGCGGATACGCTTTACGTTCCCGGGATTCCCCTTTTCCGTAACCAGTTCCGGCAATTCTTCAAGCTTTGCCTCGCCGCGAAGCCGGCTGCCGTAGTAGTCCAGGAGCACCCGTTCGCTGGTTCCGTATCGTACCGACGTGATCACCGAGGTTAGCGGAACCACCCCCGTAGGAAGCCGATCCAAGCCAAGAACGGCATTCATCAGAGAGGACTTCCCGCGATTGAACCGCCCTGCGACCACGACGGTGAAGCGATCTTCGGCGAGACGGGTCAGCAGTTCCCGCCAGGGCTCCTCAGCCTGCCACCGTTTAGTGGGATCATCCATCTGGGTAACGGCAATGAGTTCTCCAGCACGAATGATCTCTGCCAGTTCAAACTTCACTTGTTCATACGTCTTCAGGTCCATCGCCAGACTCCCATCCGCCTGAAGTCCAGTTCCCAGCTCTCTTCAGCGCTGGAAGTTACCGCAGGCAATCAGATTTTTGGATCAGGGAATCTGCAAACAGACATAACTCTGCAACAGGGGATCCCTGTCAGGAGTCATCATCTGTTCCGATCAAGAATTGGAACAGCGGTTTGCGGTGAACTCCTTCACCGAGCTAATTTCGCCTTAATTATAATGAATTTCGGGGTACAGCATTCGGGAGGAGAAGAGCGCTGACTGCCTTTCTAGCATTTCGGCTCGCGGAGATTACGGGCTTAGCCGATCGATGACCATGATTCTGCCCAGAGATGATCCGAGTCGGCGACGATTCTCCAACAAAGCGGAAATTCGGCAGGTGGTCTCCTGATTGCGCCGAACATTGCCCAATGCTCTCGCGCGCCCCACGAGCGTTGCAAAGGAATGATGACCTTCCCGGGACGGCATACCGATCGTGGAGATTACGATGACTGTGCCCGGAGCGGTGGAGTTGATCACCCACCTGATTCGCTCGGATCCAAAGCTCACCGTGGGCGCGGGGACGGTGCTCGACGCGGATGTGGCGCGCGTTTGCGTGGATGCTGACGTCAGTTTTGTCACAGCTCCCTCACTGAATCCTGCGATCATGGAATTCGCAGCCAAGCAGAATATCGCGGTCCTCCCTGGCGCCTTGACTCCGACCAAAGTGGTCACGGCATGGAGCGCTGGTGCCGATTTCGTCAAGGTCTTTCCGTGTGGTCCGGTCGGCGGGGACGCCTACATCAAAGCGCTGCACGCATCTTTACCTCAGATTCCATTAATTGCCGCAGGGGGGAGTGAATCACCAGACAGCGGCTAGTTTCATTCTGTCGGGGGCGACCGCCATCGGGGTTAGCACAGAATCGATTCCGACCGAAGCGATTGCAAGAAGGCAATTGAAGCGCATTCACGAATTGGCCCGACGATTCACCAGACTTGTGAAAGACGCACGGGAACAGATCGAAGCCTGGAAACGCAGCCAGGTCGTGAAGGAATTCACAGGAACCGAGAAGTGTGAAAAGTAGCGAGTTCATCCAACGCTCTTAACTTCGCACGGACGCAACTCTATCAATAGGTGCTCCAAATGAAGACTCGGGTTTCCGTTCGGCTTTCTTTTGTCGTCCTTTCGCACAGCGGGGTAGCTTTGTCCTCGGGTCGACTCCGCTTGCTGATGATCAACCGCAGCCTCCTTTGAAGCAAAGCCACTTCTCTTCGTGGCACGTTTTGCATGCATAATGGCGTGTTCTGCATGGTAAAGATCTGGCCAGCGATCTAAAGTAAGGGACATGTACCAAACAAGAGCCTATTCCGCTGCTAGCGAAACATCCCCTCTTGCCCCAACCACGATCTCCCGCCGCGATCCCTCCGAACACGATGTACAGATAGAGGTCCTCTTCTGCGGAATCTGTCACTCCGATTTACACGCGGCCCGGAACGAGTGGAGCGAGTTCATGTCGACGACTTATCCGATCGTGCCAGGTCATGAGATCGTTGGACGCGTCACGAAGGTCGGCTCCGCCGTTACCAAATTCAAGCCCGGCGATCTCGCCGCAGTGGGCTGCCTGGTCGATTCGGATGGAACATGCACTGAGTGTCGCGCCGGCTTCGAGAACTTTTGCCCCAACTTGACCCTCACGTTCGGTACGCCGGACAAGCACTTGGGAGGGGTGACGTATGGTGGCTACGCCGAGAGCGTGGTGGTTGATCAGAGGTTTGTGTTGCGTGTCGCGTCGAATTTGAACCTAGCGGCTGCTGCCCCTCTGCTCTGCGCAGGAATTACGACGTATTCGCCAATGCGCCGTTGGAAAGTTGGCAAAGACAAGAAGGTTGGCGTGGTAGGTCTCGGCGGACTAGGCCACATGGGAGTGAAGTTCGCGCGGGCGTTCGGTGCCCATGTGGTTGTTTTTACGACTTCTCCCAACAAGAAAGAAGATGCCCTTCGATTAGGTGCGCACGAAGTCGTGGTCTCGCGCGATGCCAACGAAATGCAGAAGCATGCCGGCAGCTTCGATTTCATTCTGGACGCGGTTTCAGCCGATCACGATATCAATGCATATCTCAACCTGCTCGGGCGAGACGGCAATCTCACCATTGTCGGCGCGCCCGCGAAACCTCTCGGTGTGGCTGCCTTTGCCCTGATTATGCGAAATCGCAACTTCTCCGGCTCGAACATTGGTGGCATCCGCGAGACTCAGGAAATGCTCGATTTCTGCGGACAGCACAACATTACAGCCGATGTCGAAGTCATCCCGATCCAGAAGATCAACGAAGCTTACGAGAGATTGCTCAAGTCGGATGTGAAGTATCGGTTCTCGATCGACATGGCCTCTCTGAAATCGGAGTAGACGAATGAACAAGTACCTTCGCTTCTCTGGCAGCACGTTTTCGAAATTGGAAGAGCATGGCGTCTCGGCCTCTGCTGTCCTGCGCAGGGCTGGACTGCCGCAGGACCATGCCAAACAGCCAATGGTGCGCCTCAAGACCGAGGAGTTGTTTGCACTCTGGCGTGCGATTGGTGAGGTCAGCACAAACTCTGCGATCGGCCTCCTGCTCGGCACGGAGAACCGTACCGAACGTTTTCATCCCATCGGGCTTGCTGCTCTATCGTCGGAGACTTTCGGTGCAGCCATGGACCAAATGGCTCGCTACAAGCAGCTCACGTGTCCGGAAGAGATCATTCAGCAGAAGGACGACGAAGAATGGAGCATTCGGTTCCGCTGGCTTCTAGCAGATGAGGCCGAACCGCCGGTAATGATCGAATGCGCCTTCGCTTGGGTGCTTTCAATCGCGCGTCACGGCACGGGGACACGGTTATCGCCCCTGCGTGTTGAATTCATGCAGACGCGCTCGACCGTGAAGGCGATGGAGCGCCACTTCGGTTGCCCCGTGGTGTGTGGATGCCCTCGCAACGCCATTGTGTTTCGTGCTGCCGATGCCGAGCGTAAATTCGTGACCCGCAACGCTGAGCTTCTGGGACTGCTCGCGCCTCAGTTCGATAAAGAACTCGAGGAGGAGAACGTTGACGAAAACTTCATTGACCGGGTTAGATTGGCGATAGAGCAACAACTCACCGGGCGCCGTCCTACGATTGAAGACATTGCTGACGCGTTACACATCAGCTCTCGCACTCTGCAAAGAAGACTTCAAGAGGAGGGCTCCAGTTTCCAGCGCGTTTTGGAAGACGCTCGTCACCAACTCGCACGGCGCTTCCTCAACAATTCCGTCCTGGAATTGAGTGAAGCTGCCTACCTTCTCGGATACGAAGACGGAAACTCTTTTGTTCGTGCGTTTCGCGGCTGGGAAGGAGTTCCGCCCGCGACGTGGCGCGAACAACAGCGCGCGAGGGCTGCATCATGAACGGCAAACGAACACTATCAGGAAGATGACATTTAAGGAGCGATTATGCAGAAGCGGAAATTAGGGAAGAGCAATTTAGAAGTCTCGGCCATTGGCCTCGGCTGTATGGGCCTGAGCTTCGGTTACGGACCCGCAACCGATAGGCAGCAGGCGATCGCGCTTATTCGGAGGGCATTCGAACTAGGCGTGACATTTTTCGATACGGCCGAAGCGTACGGTCCGTTCCTGAACGAAGAAGTTGTGGGCGAGGCCGTCGAGCCTTTCCGCAAGAACGTGGTGATCGCCACTAAATTCGGCTTCCAGGACGGAGACTCGCACAAAGGACTGGACAGTCGTCCGGAGCGCATCAGAGAAGTTGCCGATGCCGCACTGAAGCGGCTGAGGACGGATGTCATCGATCTTTTCTACCAGCATCGTGTCGATCCAAAGGTCCCGGTCGAGGACGTCGCCGGCACCGTGAAGCAGCTTATTGCGCAAGGCAAAGTGAAGCACTTTGGAATGTCTGAGGCTGGAGTCGAGGCGATCCGCCGTGCCCACGCGGTTCAGCCCGTCACGGCCCTTCAGAGCGAGTACTCACTTTGGTGGCGAGAGCCGGAACACGAGATTCTGCCAACACTTGAAGAACTTGGCATCGGCTTTGTCCCATTCAGTCCGCTAGGGAAGGGCTTCCTCACCGGTGCGATTAACGAGAGCACGAAGTTCGATAGCACCGACTTCCGCAATATCGTTCCTCGTTTCAACGAGGAGAACCGCAAAGCGAACCAGACTCTGGTGAATGTGCTCGGCGAGATTGCGGCACAAAAGAAAGGAACTCCCGCGCAGATCGCGATTGCGTGGCTGCTTGCCCAGAAGCCGTGGATCGTTCCGATTCCTGGAACTACGAAGCTGCACCGGCTAGAGGAGAACTTGGGGGCGGCAAAGATTGAATTGTCCGATCGCGATCTCCGCGATATCACTACAGCTGTTTCGAAGATCGCGGTGCAAGGCGACCGATACCCGGCGCATCTGCAGCAACGAGTCAATCGCTAACCTGCGCGGCGCGGCTATTGGGCCGCGCCTCCTTATTGGATTGTTTCGGAATTCAGAGGGTTTTGATTATGGCACCAAACGCACGAGCACAAAAGAACCACGATGAACTGTTTCCGGGTCACGTTTCCACGTTGGCCGTAACGGACCCGGAGTTGATTGAAGTATTCGACAATTTTGCCTTTGATGAGGTGCTCAGCCACGGCAGTATCGATCCTCGGACGCGCCTGATGGTGCAACTCGCATCGATGATCGCCTCACAGGCCCTTCGCGAATATCGGGTGATGATTAAGCCGGCTCTCACCATCGGTGTCACGCCAGTTCAAATCAAGGAAATCGTCTACCAGGCCGTCCCCTACGTCGGAATGGCCAAAGTATTCGATTTCCTCCTCGCAACCAATGAAGTCCTGAAGGAAAACGGAGTCGAGTTTCCACTTCCGGGTCAGTCTACGACCACGCCGGATAACCGCGCCGACAAGGGCTTGGCAATCCAGAAGCAGATCACCGGCGACAGCGTTGTCGAGAAGCTGTATGCGTCGGCGCCTGACGATCAAAAGCACATTCAGCGGTTCCTTTCCGCTAACTGCTTCGGCGATCACCTCACGCGTTCAGGGATTGATCTGCCCACCCGCGAACTGCTCACCTTCAGCATGCTGGTATCCCTCGGCGGATGTGACCCGCAGGTCAAAGGTCATGTCGCCGCGAACCTTCACGTGGGCAACAGTCGAGCCAAGCTGATTGATGTTCTTACGCAGTTGCTACCCTTCATCGGCTATCCCCGCACACTCAATGGACTGCGGGCCGTAGATGAGATCACCCTTCCGGAATCGAAAAAGGCGTAAGGAGCGAAATGAGTGAATCCAGAAAGACAGTGCTGGTCGTTGGCGCGACGGGCAGCATCGGACGTCTAGTCGTGGAAGAGGCAGTCCGGCAGGGGTATCTCGTTCGCGCTTTAGTGCGTACACCCTCCAAAACCCGCAAATTCTCTCCTCAAGTAGAGGTGATTTCAGGAGACGTTACCCGCCCGGAAACGCTGACCGCCGCAGTAAACGGTATTGATGCCATCGTCCTCACACTCGGTTCGGACGGGGCCGGCAAGGTGGGAGCTGAGACGGTTGACTATGGCGGAGTGCGCAACGTCCTTACGGCGCTTGGTTCTCGAACAGCGCGGATCGTGCTCATGACTTCCATCGGAGTCACCAATCGCACCGGTTCCTACAATCGCTCCACGGAATCTCACGATTGGAAACGGCGTGCGGAGAGACTGGTGCGCGCGAGCGGACTGCCCTACACGATCGTGCGGCCGGGCTGGTTCGACTACAACAAGGCCGATGAACATCAGCTCGTCTTCTTACAGGGTGACACGCGCCAGGCCGGCGACTCCAGCGATGGTGTCATCGCACGAAGCCAGATTGCCGAGGTTCTCGTGCGCAGCCTCAGTTCAGACCATGCCCTGCGCAAGACCCTCGAACTCGTCGCAACCAAAGGGCCAGCCCAGAAGAACCTGGATGAGCTGTTCGCCGCTCTCGACCCAGATCTCGAGAACGGGTTCGATGGCGTGCGGGATACGCCCAATCAGCCGCTGGAAGATGAGCCGCAGCGGGTAAGAGACGACCTGGGCGCCTTGTCAGCAAATCGCCGTAAAGGGTAGTCACCTTGCAATAGGCTGCAGGGTGAGCGTATAGACGAGCAAGATTCTGTTACAGGAGTAAAGCAGCGTTGTCCAGCGGAGTGGGTCCGCGAGACATAGGGGTTTCACACAACCAGTCGTTCAAGTTCTCAATGTTCCTTTGAAGGGGGTTCTCTATGATCACACTAAATGTGAACGGGGTCCGACGCGAAGTCCAGGCGTCTGACGACACTCCGTTGCTCTACGTTCTGCGCAACGATCTCCAGTTGATCGGCCCTCAGTTCGGCTGTGGACTGGCTCAGTGCGGAGCCTGTGCTGTTCTGGTCGATGGGAAGGAAGTGCGTTCCTGCGTTACCCCGGTCGCCAGCGTGGTTGGACAGGAGATCACGACACTTGAAGGTCTGCCCGCGAGATGGGCCAAACAGAAGGGCATGTCAGCGGAGCAAGCGAAAACCACGCTTCATCCGGTACAGCAGGCCTGGATTGAAGAGCAGACTCCGCAGTGCGGTTTTTGCCAGAACGGAATGATGATCAAGGCGACCGAACTACTCGAAAGCACTCCCAATCCAACTCTGGCGCAAATCAAAGAGGCCTTTACCACATCTGGGGTATCGCCCAATCTGTGCCGCTGTGGGACCTACCTCGCGATCATTGAAGCCGTACAACATGCCGCCACGATTATGGCAAAGGGGAGGTAAGCGATGGCAACTGTGAGCGAAAAAACCTCTAACGCCTTCGGACCGACCTTGTCCCGCCGCCAATTTGTGAAAGCCGGCGGCGCCCTCGTCGTCGGATTCAGCCTGGTCGGCCCCGAACTTTTGAAGGGAGATACAGCGAAGTCCGCTGTGATGAAGAACTCCCTCGATCCCACGCTTCTCAGTTCCTGGATCGAAGTTCATCCCGACAATACGATCCTCATTCGTACCGGCAAGAACGACTTCGGACAAGGCACTACCTTCACCGCCTATCGACAGATTGTCGCCGATGAATTGAGCGTGCCATTCGAAGCCATTACGACGGTAGTGCAAGGGAGCACCGACAGCACGCCGGACGGCAGCGGGGCATTCAATTTCCTTGGTCGGGGAATGCCGAACATTCGCAAGGCGGCCGCTTATACCCATCAGGCGCTGCTCGATCTCGCATCGGAAAAACTCGGTGTACCAAAGGACAAACTGTCGGTCAAGGACGGCGTTGTCTCGGGAGGCGGCAAGAGCGTTTCGTATGGCGATCTCGTCAGGAACCAACAGTTGAAGCTGACCATACCGGTGAGGGGCGACCTTACCAGCATCATGGGATTAACCATTGATGGCAATCCGCCACTGAAGCCAGTGAGCGAGTACAAGGTCATTGGCCAGTCGTTCAAGAATTCTGTCATCGCCTCGAAAGTGGCGGCCAAAGAAACCTGGGCAACCGATGTACGGCTACCGGGCATGTTGCACGCGCGCGTGGTGCACCCGAAGACGTTGGGCTCGACCTTGGTGTCCGCTGGCCAAGTAGACAAGACGAAGTTTCCGAATTCGCAGGTCATTGTGCAGGGCAATCTCGTCGGAGTCGTTGCCCCGAGCGAGTGGGAAGCGATCCAGGCAGCGGAGCAGGTTGCCGGCGTCACGAAGTGGACCGATTGGAAGGGCTTGCCTGGCACCGAAAAACTCTACAAGCATCTTCGAGAAGAGGCGGATTGGAAATCTGCGCCAATTGGGAACGGACGTGCGAACAAAGGCGAAGTAGGCCCGGTGCTCACTTTGGCGCACAAGAGGCATTCCGCAACCTATCAAGTGGCTTACATGAAGCACGGACCCATTGGTCCTACCATGGCCGTCGCCGATGTCAAAGCGAATGGCACGGTGCACATCTATACGCACAACCAGAATCCACAGGAACTTCGCGGCGAAATTGCAACGATGCTCGGCACCACTCCGGATCAGGTGATCGTGCATGCGTATCCCGGTCCTGGCCATTACGGAAGGTCGAACGGCGGGAACGCGGGCGCAGAAGATGAGGCAGTGCTCTTGTCGAAAGCCCTGGGGAAACCCGTGCGCGTTCAGTGGATGCGCGCGGACGATATGCAGTGGTCGACGCAAGGGGCGGCAGGGTTCTCCGATGTTCAGATCGCCCTCGACGAAAAAGGGAAAATGGCCGCCTATCAGATCGACCACTACATGCCCGCCATGCAAGATGATCGGCCAATTGGTGCTGTGCTCGCGGGATTGCCCACGATGCCGGCTCCCGATGTTCACGATGATTTCATCACAAGCACGGTAAACAACATTTCCGATCCGTGGGTCTACCCTGCTGTTCCCAACGTGGCAGAACGGGGACATGGGACATACCAAGTCGGACAGAAAGCCTCTCCCATTGCCGTCGGCCTGCGCGACCATAGCATGCGGACGCCGACGCAATTCCAGCAGTTCTTTCCCCGCGAACTCGCGATCAGTGAGGCCGCAGCCGTCGCGGGCACGGATGCTCTTCAGTTCCGCTTGGACCACGCAACCGAAGAACGGGCGATCAGCGTGTTGAAAGCCGTGCGTGACGCATCGGGTTGGGACACACGCCCCTCGCCGCGTCCGGATGCCGTGTCCACTGGGGCAACGCCTGTACGTGGCCGTGGAGTTGCCTTAATGTTCCGCAACTTAAGCTATTGGGCCTGTGTTTGCCAGATAACCGTTGCTCCCGACACAGGGAAAATCGCAGTGGAGAAGTACACGATCGCGGTCGACCCCGGCATCGTCATCAACCCGGTGCAATTGAAGCGGAATATCGAAGGCGGTGCGGTCATGGGCATCAGCCATGCGCTGTTCGAAGAAGTACTATTCGATGAGAGCGGAATCACGCAGGATGATTGGATCTCCTACCCCATCCCAACGATGTCCGACATA
>DATJWZ010000344.1:0-4051 GCA_035500795.1 Candidatus Eiseniibacteriota bacterium
AGGAGGCTATGCACGGAGACACCACCCGCGGAGAATCCAAAGATAGTGACGTTATTGGGATCGCCTCCAAATGCAGCGATGTTCTGCTGCACCCATTTGAGGGCTGCAATCTGGTCCATGTAGGCGTAATTGCCCTTGGGCTCATCAGGATGTTCTTGGCTAAGTGCCGGAAAGGCGAAGAATCCGAAACGTCCCACGCGATAATTGGCAGCGACGAGGATGACGCCCTGTTTCGCGAACTGAGTCCCCGAGGTTAAGGGCATGGCGCTCGATCCGAACACGAACCCGCCCCCGTAAATCCAGAACATCACCGGCAGCTTTGCGCCTGAGGAGGCTCCCGAAGGCCGCCACACATTGATAAAGAGGCAATCTTCCGACGAAGTCGGCGACATCGAAACGGTGCCGGGACTGAATGCCGCTTGCGCGCAATCCGCGCCGAACTTGCTCGCATCGCGTATCCCCTGCCATGGAGACAAAGGTTGGGGCTGACGCCAGCGGTTGTCGCCTACTGGCGCAGCAGCAAATGGAATTCCCTTAAAGCTCGAGACGTCTCCGTCGGTCACGCCGCGCACGATTCCAGTTGAAGTGCGAACCGTCGGCGCCACAGTTGTCGTTGAGGCATTGACGGAATTTCCCGACCCTGTCTGTGCAAACGTCAACTGCACACTCATCAAGAGATACAACCCAAGTATGGGCAAACTCGATTTCACGTTTGTAGCCCTTTCTTGCCTTTCGAATTTTGAGTCAGTAGCGAATTCTGCAAACAGGTGTCTGGATCAGCTTCTAGCGTCCGGTCATCTTCAACATGGCTTCAGGAAGGCGGGCTCCTTCGAGTTTCAGCTTGGAAGAAGCTTCGTCAATCTGCTTGAGGTCGCTCTGGGTCAATTCGACATTCACCGCGCCGAGGTTTTCCTCCAGCCGATGTTGCTTGGTGGTTCCTGGGATCGGCACGATCCATGGCTTCTGCGCTAGCAGCCAAGCGAGTGCGACTTGCGCCGGCGTCGCGCTTTTGCGTTCTGCGACGGCCTTGATCAGGTCGACCAGAACCATATTGGCCTTGCGCGCCTCGGGCGAAAAGCGGGGCACGAGGTTCCGGAAGTCGGTGGGATCGAATTTCGTGTTCTCGTCAATCTTGCCCGTCAGGAATCCCGCGCCGAGTGGACTAAACGGCACGAACCCGATGCCCAGTTCCTCCAAGGTCGGCAGAAGCTCGGTCTCCGGACCACGCCAGAACAGCGAATACTCGCTCTGCACCGCAGTGATGGGTTGGACCGCGTGCGCTCGCCGAATCGTATGAGTTCCGGCCTCCGACAGGCCGAAGTGGTTAACCTTACCTTGGGCAATCAACTCCTTGACCGCTCCTGACACATCCTCAATCGGCACGTCAGGATCGACGCGGTGCTGATAGAACAGATCGATGTGATCAATCCGCAAACGCTTCAGGCTGGCATCCGCCACTTGCTTGATATGCTCGGGACGGCTATTGGTCCCGCCGCGGCGCTCGCCAGTCGCAAGGTCGATGTCGAAGCCGAACTTCGTGGCAATCACCACCTTGTCGCGGATTGGCTGGAGTGCCTCGCCCACCAGTTCCTCGTTCGCGAACGGACCATAGGCTTCAGCCGTATCGAAATGGGTGACGCCGCGGTCATGGGCGGTACGAATCAACTTGATCATCTCGCCCTTGTCGGCTGCCGGGCCATAACCCGAACTCATGCTCATGCAGCCCAAGCCGAGAGCCGAGACTTCAAGGCCGCTGTTTCCTAATTTCCTTTTTTTCATCGCCGTCTCCTGTCTTTCTGCCGACCGTATGGCAAGGCTTACTTCAGAATTCCTATTTTCTTTAGCCAGGTCTCAACTTCTTTGCTTGCTTCTTCTGCCCTTGCATCCTTGATGACCAGATATTGCCCATCTCTTTCCGAGCCGCCCCTGATGGCGAAACCTTCCAGGATCGTGCTTTGCCGGCATAGCTCCCGAACGGTTTGAAAACTGCTGCCAGGGCCATATCCTCCGTTCGTGTTGAATGGGATCACCGTCTTCCCCTTGAGGTCGTATAGGTGCAGGAAACTCTTGAGGGGAGGTGGCAGCTGCATGTCCCAAGTCGGAAAGCCAAGAAACACGATGTCGTACTGCTCAATGTGTTCGATCTTCGTCTTCAAAGGCGGCAAATAGCCGGTTTCATTTTCCCGGACCACCTGCTGCACAGTCGTGTGATAGTCAGCCGGATAGGGCGTGTCCAATTCCAGCGCGACCATTCTGCCGCCAACCTTCTGCTGGATCATTTCCGCGATTGCCTTAGTGTTGTTGGTGCGAGACAGATACACGATCAGTATTTTCTTCTCTCCTAGCGGCCGCTGCTCTTTTGCTGGTTGCTGCTGCGCTCTCGAGATACCAGACAGGAGACAAATAATTTCGAAGACAACCAGCGACAAAACAGTTGTGCGTTTCATTGCCTTGAAAGCTCCGCCCGAACCGTTTGTCTGGGATTCATCGTGCATCGCATAGCTCTACTGTTTTTGCGGCGCCTCGACGCCCGAAAATGCAAGCACGGCGTCTGGCAAACGTTGCCCCTGAATGTGAATATCTGACAGCGATGAGTTCAACTCCTTGAGCTCATCTGCGGTGAACACAATAGAGCTTGCGCCAGCGTTCTGCACCATGTGCGCCATTTGGGTTGTGCCTGGGATAGGCACAATCCATGGTTTCTGTGCGATCAGCCACGCAAGAGCGATCTGGCCGGGAGCGGCACTCTTCCGCTCAGCCCAGCGCTTGACCAATTCCACAAGAGCCAGATTGTGCGGCAGGTTTTCCGGAGAGAAGCGGGACTCGATGCCGCGAATGTCACCGGGCGCAAAGCGCGTGTTCGCGTCAATGGCATCAGTGAGAAACTGAACACCGAGGGGACTCCAACAGACAAAGCCAATGCCCAATTCCTGACACAAAGGGATGATGACCTCTTCGGGGCCACGCCACAGCATCGAATACTCATTCTGCACGGCTGTAAGAGGCTGTGTTGCGTGGGCGCGGCGAAGTGTGTTTGGGCCCATTTCGGAAAGTCCCCAGTGGAGAACTTTGCCTTGGGACGTCAGATCTTTGATTGCGCCAGCAACGTCTTCGATCGGAACCTGCGGGTCGACGCGGTGCTGGTATAAGAGGTCGATCCGGTCGGTCCGGAGCCGCTTGAGCATGCCGTCAACAGCCACCTTGATATGTTCAGGACGGCTGTTGAGGCCCGGTCGGCGTTGACCAGTTTCGGGATCGATGTTCCAACCGAACTTTGATGTGATCACGACCTTATCGCGAAATGGTGTGATGCTCTCACCGAGAATCCGCTCGCACTCAAAGGGCCCGTAGGCCTCTGCCGTGTCAAAGAACGTCACGCCATGGTCATACGCGGCTCGAATGATGTTGATCATCTCTGGACGATACGGCACGGTTGTCTCATACTTACGGCTCATGTTCTGAACGCCGAGGCCTACGTTTGAGACCTCAAGCGTGCCGAGCTTGCGTCTTCCACTTTTCGGTGCCTTCGTCTTTGATTTTGCGTTAGCGGGAAGAGCTAGACCGCCCACGATTGTCCCAGTTGCGGCAGCTACTGTGACCCCAAGAAATGAGCGACGATCAAGTCTTCCCTTGGAGCTTTCGTCTTCGAAGTTCTTCATGTCCCACCTTTTCACGGACTGTCAGCCCTAAAATCAGCGACCCATCCGATACTCAGTTGATGCATGCAAGAAAGTTATTTGGCCAATGGAATTGAGTCAGCTTTGCCCGCGTCGATTTCGGTAAACCAAAGCGTGTCGCCCGCAGGTTCGATCCCCGTCGGTCTCTTCAGGCCTTCCTTGAGCACAGTGACAGTCGCCTTGTCTCCCTTGATGGTCAGCGAGGCGATCACACCAGCGCCGTTTTCGGCGACGAAGAGCTTGCCGTAGGCCGCACGCATACCGTCAGGTCCCTTGAGCGGCTGGTCCGTGGCAATCTCGACGGGCTGTCCGGGCTTGCGGTCTGCATCGGCGGGGATGCGGTAGAGTTTGCCGGAGAGCACGTTGTTCACATA
>DATJWZ010000345.1:0-6336 GCA_035500795.1 Candidatus Eiseniibacteriota bacterium
CTAAGATCGCGAAGAAATTCTTTCTCAGCCTTCTCAAGCGAAACTGTTAAGAAAATGTCGGCAGCTTCACGAGATCGTTTTTGGGCACGCCTTCCAGATGGCCGCCGGCCTTGCGCCAGGCAGCGATTCCGCCCACGATCACGAACGTGTTGAATCCTTTTTCCCGCAGTAGATGCGCCACACGGGCGCTGGTGGCTTCGCGCGTTCAAGTACAGTACAGGTAAATGTCTTTGTCCTTGGGAAGGTTCTTTACCTCTTCATCGAGGTTGTTGGGCTCAATGCGGATTGATCCGTAGATTCGCTCGGCGCCGATATCGTAGTAACCGTGGCTCCGTACATCCACGATCTGGATCTTGTCCGCTTCACCCGCAGCAATTCGTCCTACCAGTTCCTCGACCGGTACGCGGGGAACAACATCGTAGCTGCGGTATTCGATGAACTTCATTACGCGATAGCCGATGTACGCGATCACGGCTACGACCAGCAGGATTTCCATGGCCCGGCCGGCGGTCTGGAAGCCTTGCAGAATGGCGGCCAGAAAATCACGGAAGATGTACCCGATCAGCAGATAGGTCAGCGCATAGAGCAGGGATCCGGCGAGATCCAGACGCAGGAACTGAGCGAAGCGCATCTTCATGCTGCCGGCCAGCGGAGCAGCCATCGTATTGATTCCGGGGATGAACTTCGAAAACAGCAGCGTCGTTTTTCCGCGCTTGTAAAAGGACTCGGCCGATCGAAGCATGCAAGTTTCCGGATTCATAGAAACGCGGCAGAGAAATGCGAGCAAGGCCCAACCTGTATATCGGCCAAGCCAGAATTGCCAGCTGTCGCCAATCGTGAGTGCAATCAATGCCGCTGCCACAACCCAAATGCCCGAGAGAGTGTGCGACGCGATTCCCGCTCCCGCCGCCACCAATGCGATTGCTGCCGGAAAAGGGAACCCCACGGCCTCAGCCAGGAGGATGCCGAAGAGCAAGGCATATCCGTGTCGCCCGAGCAGGGAGAAGATGACGTTCATAATGTTCTGGATTCCCTTGGATTCCGAGCAAACGGGAATGGGTCAGTATAAACAAAAACCGGGCATGTCCGATGGCACATGCCCGGTTCTTCGAGGAGCGAGTCTCTCAGGAGGACTTTCCTCGACAGGGTGAGCAAGACAGCGGCTTGCACTCGAAGTCTTTCCGGCCCTGTCCGGGCCGGCGCGTCGAAAAAGCAAGGCGCCTTTCGTCCCAAGCTTCGACTGAAGCCGCCGTCTCTGCTCGTTGACAGTTCGTCCGTTGCGGAAAGGACCCTTAGCGACCTGCCTTTCTCAGGTGCCAAGGGGAGAAGTGAGGTCACTCTTGCTTTGCCCCACCCGCATGCCAGTGCGTCTCGTTAGCCTCCCGCTCTAGCCGGATACCCCCGTCAACTGGCTGCATTCTGGGCCAGTGTTGCGGGAAATTTCCGTGTCGCGAGTCACCGTGTGAAGTGATGGCGATCAATTCGACCATCTTTGAATTCCCGTGCTTCGAATCACAACCCCTACCCACGGGGATACTGAGGCACGAAGGACTTCATCATGAATCTCCGTGTCTCTGTGACTTCGTGGTGGGTTTGGAACTGCCCTAAGCGTGGATGGAAATAGCGGACTACTTTTCTCTCGCGACCACAAACTCCGGCGCCCACAGCAACGCTCGTTTGATTTCCGAGTCGGGGAAGAAGCAGATCGATTTGCGAGCGGATTCGGCGTATTGCGCAGCGCGGGCGGTAGCGGCTTCGAGAGATCCGTAGCGTTGCAGGACGCCGAGGATATCCGCGTGAGTCACGCCGTTGAAGGCTCGATCATGGAGAATCTTTTCTACCTGGCCGCGCTCTTCTGGCGTGCAGCGCTCGAGAGCATGGATCACCGCCATAGTCACCTTGCCCTCCCGCAGATCACTGGCAACGGGCTTGCCGAGAACCTCTTCTGAAGCCGTGAGATCGAGAACGTCGTCGACGATCTGGAATGCCATGCCGAGATCGTGACCGTACTTGCCGAGGGCATCTTCTTGCTCAAGCGTGGTGCCGCCGAGAATCGCGCCAAGACGCATGCATACGGAAAAGAGGCAGGCAGTCTTCCGATAAATGAGATCGAAGTGCTCGTCGAGTGAAATGATCTTGCCGAGCGTCTCCATCTGCAGGAGTTCGCCTTCGACCATCTGCTGCGTGAGTTCGATCAGGGTGTCGAGAATGCGGAAATTGCGTTCCTGTACGGCAATCTTGAAGGCCTGCATATAGAGCCAGTCGCCCGCGAGCACGCACTTGGAATTGCCCCATTGCGTGTTGGCGGCGGGGCGTCCGCGACGAGTCTTGGCCTCGTCGATGATGTCGTCGTGGACCAGCGTGGCCGTGTGGATAATTTCCACTACTGCCCCGAGACGAACGGCGCCAAGTCCCTCGTAGTTCAGCAGCTTGGCGGAAAGTAGCAGCAGGGCGGGACGGAGCCGCTTGCCACCGCCAGCGCGCAGGTATTCGCCGATCTCCGTGATCGCACGAACGTTGGAAACCGTATCGCGCCCAAATTCGTCCTCCAGCGCGACAAGGTCGTCCCGCAGCAGATCGAATACTTCTTTGCCGTTAATGGTGGCTGGCGCGCTCAAATTTTTATTTCTGCACCAAGGAGGCACAGAGCCCGCGGAGAATCCTCCATCCCTGTTTTCTCCGTGCCTCTGTGACTCCGTGGTGAAAACGGTTTAGTTCGTTCTGTAGTTCGTAAACTGCAAATCGATCCCGAAATCGTGGCTTCTCAGGAGCTGGATTACGTCCTGCAGCGTGTCGCGGTCTTTGCCGCTGATGCGCACCAGGTCGCCCTGAATCGACGCCTGCGCCTTCTTTTTCGAATCTTTCACCAGCTTCACAATCTCTCGAGCTTTCTCGATCGCGATGCCTTGCTGCATAGTGGCGCGGCGTTTCGTGGTACCTCCGGCCGCGGGTTCTACCGGCCCGTAGGTGAATGCTTTGAGTGAGACCCCGCGTTTCACCAACTTTTGCTGCAGGATGTCATTGACCGCCTTGAGTTTGTAGTCGTCGGCGGAGTGCAGCACAATCGCGTCTTTTTCCAATTCAATATTCGACTTCGAGTCTTTCAGGTCGAAGCGCGTGTGGATCTCTTTCAGCGCCTGCTGGATGGCGTTCGATACCTCCTGCATATCGACTTTGCTGACGACGTCGAAGCTATTATCGGGCATGAATTTCTAATCTTTCTGAAATAAAAGGAACTATCGTGAGAGTAACAGAACTCGCCGTTTAGCGGGAAGTGCTTTGGTTTTCAGTGATTTCAGCGATTTTGAAAAAATTGTAAAAATTCTGGGAAGTCCGGTCGCCGATCTCTTCCATCGATAATCCGCGCAGTTCGCCGATCTTGCGGGCAGTCTCTTTTACAAATGCGGGCTCGTTGCGCTTGCCTCGGTATGGAATCGGAGCGAGGTACGGACAATCGGTTTCGATGAACATGCGATCGAGTGGAACTTCGAGCGCCGCATCACGAATCTGCTGAGCCTTGGGGAAAGTAACGTTGCCGGCGAAGGAAATCATGAATCCCATATCAAGCGCGCTCTTAGCCTGGCCCCAGTTACCAGTAAAGCAATGCAAGATGCCGCCGATGCTCATGGGCGCCCAGTGTTCTCTCATCAGTTGCAGGCAGTCGTCCCAGGCGTTGTCGCTATTGTCGGAAGGGCGGCAATGAATAACGATGGGTTTCCTGGCTGCGGCGGCTAACTCCATCTGACGGATGAACACTTGCTGCTGCGTGTCGCGGGGGGAGTGATCGTAGTAATAGTCGAGGCCGATTTCTCCCCATGCGATGACTTTGGGATGCTTTGCCAGTCGCTCCATTTCAGCGTAAGCGTGATCGGACGCCAGTCGCGCCTCATGGGGATGGATGCCGATGGTGGCGTACAGGAAGGGATATTGGTCGGCAAGCTTGATGCCGGCGTCCAGTTCCGGAGGTCCGTCGCCATTGCCGATGGCAACCATCGTCGTGACACCGGCCTCGCGTGCGCGAGCCAGTACCTGTTCGCGGTCGGAGTCGAACTGCTTGCCATCAAGATGGGAGTGAGAGTCAACGAACATACAGACGGTCTTTGGTCGCTAGTCGTCGGTCGTCAGCTTATCCTCGGTATTGCCAACGACTAACGACCGACGACGAATTTATTTCAGTCTTGCCCCAATCGGTACGTCTTCCAGAAAACTTGCCAAAGCCGGCTTGCCACCCTCCAGCGACGCGGCAACGATCATGCCATTGGATTCGTACCCGCGAAGTTTGCGCGGGGCTAGGTTGGCGACGATTACCACCTTACGGCCGATCAATGGCTCCGGCGCATAGGCTTCGGCGATTCCGGCCAGCACCTGGCGGACTTCTGTGCCGATATCGATCTCGAGGCGCAACAACTTGTCGGACTTCGGAACGCGTTCGGCGACTTTCACAATCCCAACGCGCAGATCAACTTTGGCGAAATCGTCGATCGTGATTCTTCCTGAACCGTCAACCGACGGGGCTCCAGGCACGGCCACCACGGGAGGAGCCTTAACGGGTGCGGCGCTCGCCTTCGGCTCTTCTTTCGGCGCTTCGACGGACGCGCTTCTTTGCTGATCTTCCATCTGCTGCATCCTTTCTATGGCGCTCTTGTCGGCGCGCGGGAACACAGGTTTCACTTCTCCCAGCTTCGTGCCGAGGTGCAATTGTCCCCAGGCCAGCGTATTCAGATCGAGTTTCTTGATGTCGCCAAGTCCCATCTGCTCCCAGATTTTCGCTGTCGCGTCCGGGATTACCGGATGCGCGAGAGCAGTCGCGATACGAAGCGCTTCGGCGGACGTATAGAGTACAGTCGCAAGCCGCGCGCGGCTCTCGTCATCCTGTTTCTCACCCAGGGACCAAGGCTCGTTCTCGACGATGTATTTGTCGACGGCGGCGACCAATCCCCACGCAGTCTCGAGCGCCCGCGAGAACTGGAACTGATCGAACAAGTACCCAAACTCGCGGATTGCCCTCCGGGCCGTCTCCGCCACAGCATCATCGGCGGGGTTTTTTCCGACGGCATGCGAGGGATATGGCACTTCTCCTTTAAAGTACCGGTTGATCATGGTCAGCGTGCGGCTGGCGAGATTGCCGATTCCGTTCGCAAGATCGGAGTTGTAGCGCTGCACGAGTGCGTCGAAAGAGAACGAGCCATCTTGTCCGAAGACTACTTCGCGCAGCAGGAAATAGCGCAACGCGTCGGCGCCGAGCACATCGAGAATCGTCTCGGTCCGCACGATGTTACCGCGCGATTTCGACATCTTGCTCTCTTCAAATAGCAGCCATCCGTGCGCGACGATTGCTTTGGGCAACTGCAATCCCGCGGCGAGCAAAAATGCCGGCCAGTACACGCAATGGAAGCGCACGATCTCTTTGCCGATCATGTGCACGTCGGCGGGCCAGTATTTTTTGAATGCATCCTGCGCGCCCTGGTGTTTCGATCCGTACCCGATCGCGGTGATGTAGTTGGCAAGGGCGTCGAGCCAGACATAGATCACGTGCTTCGGATCGTCCGGAACCGGAATGCCCCAGGAGAAAGTCGAGCGGCTGATCGAAAGATCGCGCAGACCTGACTTCACGAACGAAATCACTTCGTTGCGCCGAGTCTCTGGGCGAACAAAATCGGGGTTGGCGTAGAGTTCGAGCAACTTGTCCTGAAAGGCCGAGAGCTTGAAGAAGTAGTTCTCTTCGTGAACGGTCTCGGTAATACGTCCGCAGGTGGGACAGGGATCACCGGGTTGCGCGCCGTCGACGTAAAGCTCGTCGGAAACGCAGTACTGGCCCGTGTACGTGCCCTTGTAGATGTAGCCGTTATCGCGGATCTGCTTGAACAGCTCCTGCACACGCTTCTTATGGCGCTCTTCGGTCGTGCGGATGTAGTCGTCGTTCGAGATGCCCATCCGCTTCCATAGCGCCCGGAATTCTCCGGAGATTTCGTCGGCGTATTGCTGCGGAGACTTGCCGGCGGCCTGCGCGGCGCGCTCGATCTTCTGCCCATGCTCGTCGGTGCCGGTCAGGAAGAAAGTGTCGTCGCCAAGCATGCGATGACGGCGTGCGACGGTGTCGCAAGCAATGGTCGTATAGGTGTGGCCGATATGCGGCCGCGCGTTGACGTAATAAATCGGAGTCGTAATGTAAAACTTCTTGGCCATAGAGATCGTTGAACCACCAAAGACAGGAAGTCTTACGAAGAGTTCCTTCGTGTACCTTAGTGACCTTTGTGGTTAATGTTTTTCTTTCGCGCCGCGCGCATACTCTCGCGCTGCCTCTTGCATGACCGTTTTAAGCGGCACGCGATGCTC
>DATJWZ010000346.1:0-4396 GCA_035500795.1 Candidatus Eiseniibacteriota bacterium
GGCTGCCTAACTAATTAGGCTGCGTATGCCATCTGTTGATTGGCAATTATCATTTTGCCCACGATTACGGGTGTGTGCACCCCGGCATGCCTCTTGGCCGCAAGCATCTCCGTCGAAGCCGTGACGCCCCCACTGGTGGGATGGCCGTTCAAAGAGCAAAAGGCCCCAAAAGCCTACTTCCAATCTAGAGTTCCGGATATTGGAAGTCAAACTCATTCATTAGATGCGTCAGCCCAATCGCGAGTACCATCAAAACCTAGCGGGCCCGATAGAGAATTCACTTCTGGAGGCTTTATGAGTGCTTCGCCCGTCGATCAACAGATCCTTCAAATCGTGGACAGTGCCACGCCTTCAAACATTCCCGATGTCATTGCCATAATGCAGAAAATCGATCGTGTGCTGCCCAGTGGGGACGGGCTCAAGTGGTTCAACAAGCTCTATCTGATGGTGACTGACGAGGTCGATACTCATCCTCCCGCGGGCGGATGGAACGATGCAGCATGGCTTACCCACTTGGATGTAGTTTTTGCGAATCTCTATTTCACCGCGATTGCCAATTTCTTGAACGGTGCTCCTGATTTACCAAGCTCCTGGAACGCACTGTTCGAGGCGAGATTTCGCCCAGCTATCGATCGCATCCAGTTTGCGCTTGCCGGAATGAATGCTCACATTAATCATGACTTAGCATCCGCGTTGCTTCAAACCGACGACGATCTGGGACTGACTCCAAGTCTGAATAGCCCTGAGCATGCCGATTTTGAGGCTGTGAATGGATTACTGGAGACGGTACTTCCATCCGCGCTGCAGACCCTAGCCACAGGAATACTCGGCGAATTGGCCCAAGACACGGGCAAGATTGGGCGTTTCCTGGCGATCTGGAACGTTCGCGTTGCTAGAGATCTCGCTTGGGATTTTGCTGACCATTTGCGCAGCTTGAACAACTTGAGCCGAACGATGAGTTTAGCTGCTCAGGATCAGCTGACCGGTGTAATTGGACGCAGTCTGTTATTGCCTGTCTGAGGGGAACACATTTTCCTCATCGTTCTTGGGACAAGGCCGCCCATCTCTGCGTTCACACTCCCGCCCGGAAATCCGGATTGAAGCGCAGACTATATTATCAATTTTTACTTGACAAGAAATAAGTTTTGTTTATATTACACTTAATTAAGTTAATATTTATGCTGGAAGACACGAAGTCTTTGAAAGATTGGCAGGATCTGACGCTTCTTACTCAAGGTCAGCCGCTCGTAGTAGAGCGGGTTCGCCTGGCGGAGAAAGACATTGCCATCGAAGGTCAATTTGAGCTTCCCCAGTTGGCCCGTTTGTCGATGGACGACCAGATCTTCATCACGGCCTTTGTCCGATCCCACGGTTCAATTAAAGAAATGGAGCGCGTCTTTGGGGTCAGCTACCCCACGATTAAGTCGCGCCTGACACGGATCGCCGACAGCTTGGAGTTTGTCGAGACCAATCCCACGCCGTCGAAATCCGACGTTCTCGCCCGACTGCAGCGCGGCGAGCTTAGTGCAGAACAGGCCATCCGCGAAATGGAGGCACTGCAATGATTCCGTTCGTTGCCGTCGTAAGCCTGCGCAACCAGGAGAGCCGCACGTTCCGCCTCTGGATCCCGCTGTTCCTGTTGTGGCTGTTCCTGATTCCGCTCCGGATTCTGCTGTCGCCGTTTCTCTTCATCGGTTTCTTGGCATGCCGCGTGAATCCCTTCCGTGGCATCTCGGCAGTCTGGCAGATTCTTTTCGCGTTAACAGACACAAGACTAGAAGTCGAACATCGCACCGCTGGGTTGTCATTCCACATTCTTTAGGAGTCGTTATGAACGAACATCGTCGTCAGATTCTGGAGATGCTTGCCACAGGAAAGATCAGTGCAGATGAAGCCGAGCGCCTGATCGCGGCCATGGAAGCTGTTTCGTCGAATGCAACATCCGACACTGGATCCTCGACCCCCACTAAATCGCGGCCAAAATACCTGCGCGTTCTAGTCGATACTGATGAGGGAAGCAACGGCTCTTATGATGGCCCGACAAAGGTCAACGTCCGCGTGCCGATGCAGTTGCTGCGTGCTGGCGTACGCCTCGCTGGCCTCATTCCACAGCAGGCTTTGCATCGCGCGAATCAGGCGATGCAGGAAAAAGGTGTTCCGATCGACTTAAGTCAGATCAAACCGGAAAACCTGGAGGACTTGATTGAACAGTTGAATGACTTATCAGTGGACGTCGATCAGAAAGAGGCAGGCGCAAAAGTGAAAGTCAGGGTCTTCTGCGAGTAGCGCCGGCGCCATCACTCGATGTGGTGCCTGAAACTGTACTGCGTAAAATGGATTTCACTGCCCATCACGACAAGATCCATGCCGAGAGCGAGCTTCCTGTGGCGGCTGGCGACCTTATGATGCGCGTACACAAACGCCCCTGCCCCGGCTGCGAAATAGGCTACAAGCGGTGCCGTTCCATGCGAGACGAACGCTCGTGCGATCGGATTGACCTCAGCCGTAGAGATACCCGGTCGCGGTGTCCAATCGAGGTGAGTGGCATACGCGTCCACGCCAATACTTGCCACTGCGAGCGGCATCAATATGCGATCCAGATTGGTGATGGTCGGGCTATCGGGAGCATCGGGGAGCGTCTGCGCACGAACCACGGCAGCCAGGAAAATTAGAAGAATCACATTCCGACACCGCGCCATTACTGTGCTCCAAAACTCGGTTATCGGCGCGGTTTCCCGCGACTTGACGTTACGAGCGCGTGCCAATTCCGTGGAGCGGTCACAGCGGCTTTCATCCCGGTAGCGGGGCCGGATGCGTGCGCACAACTTAGAGTCTTATTGAGATGGGAATGTTGCCGAACTGAGAATCAGAACTTGCGGTAGTGGCGCACTACCAGTACCAGGCGGGATTCGTATCAGGGCACCGTTCCGGCCACCGAGAAAAGATTCGTTTCAGGCACGACTTTTAGTCGTGAAAAGATCCGAAGAATAAAGGGCGCTTTAGCGCCTGTGGCCGCCTGTCCTCAACCTTTCCTCAAGCCGCGCCTTCGCGTCCGGCCACTCGCTGTCCAGAATGCTGAAGTACACCGTATCGCGAACGCGCCCGGTGGACGTCACCAACTGTCGCCGCAACGTCCCTTCTTCTTTCGCTCCAATGCGCAAGATCGCATTGCGCGAGCGCTGATTCAGACCATCCGTTTTTAGTTCAACGCGAATGCATCCCCACACCTCAAACGCGTGCCGCAGCATCAGATACTTTGCTTCGGTATTCACCGCCATCCGCTGCCACGCAGGGGCGATCCACGTTGATCCGATCTCCACTCGTTTATTCGCGCGATCGATGTTCATGAAACGTGTACTGCCGATGGTCTTCCCCGAACTGCGTTCGACAGTCGCGAATACGACAGACTCGCCGCGCTCTTGTTCGACAAATGCCTTGTCAACCAACCTCTCAAAATCCTCACGCGTCTTCATCGCATATGGGATCCAGCAAAAGATGTCTTCGACGTCGTTCTTCGCAACATCCCAAAAAAGTTGCGCGTGCTCCCGTCGAATAGGTTCCAGGCGCACGACGGAGCCTTCGAGCGTTAGAGGAAGAGTGATGTTCAGGGGAGTGAAGATGTCATTCATGCGTTATTGAGAAGTAGGCTCCTTCGTGTACCTTTGTGGCCTTGGTGGTTAATAGAGCACTCCCTTCAACGAAACCACATATTTGATAATCTTGCATCTCCGCGCCAATTCCCGCATCTCAACAACGACACCGCTTCTGCTACTGTGTTAATGCTGTGTCATGATCTCATGGAGACCGTCTCACGAACGATGACTTCGAACGTCCAACACCGGGTATGGCTGCTAACGCCGAAGTGTTGTCAGGAGCTCTGTCAGTGAAGGCGCACTGTCTTCCATTCTCCCAGATCCCGCATACGACCCCCCTTTTCACCGACCTTCTGGCGTACACTCCTGAAATTCAGCCCTTTTATCCCCGGTCACCGTACTTTCATGAATGGGTAAAGGACGAAGCCGGCAAGATCTCCTACGATGCATCCCGCCGCGAACGCGTCACTGCGATCCTGGAGCGGCAAAACAAGTCGTGGAACGCATCACCGAAGACACTCGAGAACATCGGCCGCTTGCGCCGTGGCGCGGCAGCGATTCTGACCGGGCAGCAAGTTGGCCTCTTTGGCGGACCGGCCTTCGCCATCTATAAAGCCCTGACCGCCGTGAAGCTGGCCGAACAGGCAAGCAGCGCTGGGATCGACGCCGTGCCTGTGTTTTGGCTCGCTACATATGATCACGACTTGGCGGAGGTCAATCACGTTTCTTTCCCGGGGCACGATGGTGTTCCGCAGACCCTGACAACACCCAGTCAAAGCGTCCCGGGCGCCCCAGTCAGCGCC
>DATJWZ010000347.1:0-3641 GCA_035500795.1 Candidatus Eiseniibacteriota bacterium
ATGTCCAGGCCAGACTCACGAGCGGGCTTGCGGCTCCAAGAAATCGCAGCCTTCACCCAGCACAGGCCGAGTCGATCATAAACCGATCTCGTGGACATTTTCATGCTTCGGGGTGTCGCGAAGCGACATGACGACTCACGACCTTGTTGCAACTCGACAAAATCACAAGAATAAACAACCCTAGCCAAATGCAGAGCCAATCCTGCCAGTGCCAAGAAAGCAGTAAATCGGCACCTTTCCATGTGGGATGCCAGCTTGCAAAAATTGAGTGTCGAATGAGGGATAGAAGCGTTGTGATGGTCGAGATTGAGGCCAGGATTCCTACCATAGGACTATAGAGCACCAGTTTGGCTGTACAGAGCCACGTCGATAACCGTAGCCTCTCAAGCTTCGTTTCCATTCGGCTCTGGACAATGCGCACCGCACCGTAGTACTCTGAAGGTGCAATCAAGGGTGCGCCTCGATAAGGTTTAATGACCAAGAGAAACGGCCTGCTGGCAGGCGGGCTGTTTCTGCTTCAGCGCCCAATCCTACGGCAATATTTCCATTCTGCCAAACCGATTACTTTACACTTCCAACCGACATCAACATAGCATCAACACTAAGCCCTCAATTTCTAAGCCGTTTATCGACGTGACATCATGTCGCTGTCTATCAAATCCGTTTATCGGCGGGTTTTCGTTTCATCGTCAAAATACCAAAGAACTTAACTGAGCGCGAATTGACGGAACCTCTCAGTTTGACATCACGCTTTTGA
Source organism: Candidatus Eiseniibacteriota bacterium (assembly GCA_035500795.1). Lineage (GTDB taxonomy): Bacteria > Acidobacteriota > Terriglobia > Terriglobales > Acidobacteriaceae > Sulfotelmatobacter. The sequence goes on from DATJWZ010000347.1 coordinate 758, forward strand.
CGGCATCATGACAGCGCGTTGCTGTCATGGTTCAAGCTCTCCTGACCTCGTGCATTTCTGCACTGGTTTGGACATTTTCATATATGGGTGCATACCTACCTCGCGTGCAGCAAAGCGGCAAACGCCAATAGACTTAACCCAGCGACACTCACGCTCTAAAGGCGTGCCGTAGCGCGGGAGGGTCAGGACTGGCGAAACCTGCGAAAAGGCCATTTTGGACGCCCTTGTGTGTCTGGGTTTCTGGCGCGGTTCACGCCCTATGTGTGCTCGTCATATGAGCGCGTCAAATTGTAACTGCTTGGTGCAGGAAACGCACTCAGATAGGGGAGGCAAACGTAAATTCACTTAGATGTGTACTGTGTGATCTGGCCCTTGGCTGAAACGATTTCCCATTGCCATTTGTAAGCGCCTTTGACGGGTGGCAGGAGCCTGATTTCCTCCTCGAATCCTCTGACTTGGAACGGTGGAATATCGACGCTCAGATCCAAGTCTGTTTCGTCAATCGGAAGGTCGGAGTTATCGGTCAGCGTGACGTGAATTGTTACCCTGTGAATCTGGTAATACCGTTTATTGGAGTCAGGCCCCATGTTGAAGACGCGGCCTTGAAGGACCCAGAAGGGACGGTGGTCAGTACCTGAAAGCGTTTGTTTTAGCGTTCGTTGAAGATAGCCGTCATCGAGCTGGGCGATTCCTTCTGGTAGGGCGATCTCAGTCGTTAGGCTAGGCTGTACTGTGGTAGGATTCTCGACCGAGGCAGGTTGTGTCGTGCTAGATTTTTCGTCGCAGGAATCGACGATGCGTATCACGATGATGGCGAGGACCGCCACAACCACCATGGCGATAGGCTTTCGCATGTGTGTGACACTATCACGTGAGGTTAAAAGATGCCAAAGGATAAAGGTTATCGGCCCGGCGAGCTAATTCCGGCTGAAAGGCAAAGCGGGAGGATGTATCGGCCCGGCGAGCTAATTCCGGCTGAGCGTCCGGCTGAGAGGCTCTACCGTGAAGATGAGTGGATACGGAAGCCCAAGCGGGCGAAAAAGAGAGCATCAGTCCGCGAATAACCTAAAAACCCCTTGTAAGTCAGTGGGTGAGGTTGTAGGATGCTGCGGCGTGGGGTGTCTTAAAGGTTCTTGATGATCCACGCGAGAAGAATGAGAGCGCCCCAAAACGCGAGACGCCGAAATAGGCTGCGGGTTGCAGGATTCATGTTTAGCCTCGCTAATGAAAAGCTTCCCACAGTCAATACTTTTTGGGTTCAGGTGCAGGGTGTTGCACGACGAGCTTCGTGTTTGGCGGGAAGCCAAAGTCTACCGTGATCCACGTGTCTCCAGACTCATACACGGCAACCGTGAAATCATTCTCCTCAACATCGGCCAGCGATAGGCTTAACCGGAAGTCCTCGCCATCCAAAATGAAGGCCGACCGGTCTGGTGAAAAAATCGTCGCTCGTCCTTTAAGGGTAGCCAGTCCTTTGATCGATAGTTCGACGCCGATTGGAATGTTGTTTTTGCTCCAGGTTTTGAATCTGTCCATTGCCGCTTGTTCTTCTGACGAGCTCATGTTTCTCCTTCATGTCGAGGGTATGGGATTTGATCGTGCCGTCGAACTTTCAAAAAAGCTCAAGATCAGGTGTCCCAAGCTAATCAATAGATTACGAACGTACCTTAGGCTGCGGGCGGGAATTGTATCGCGTCCCCCCGCACGTCGCAACCGGGTTTAAGCGGCCCGCTTCACAGCGTTCACGTTCAGCATCTCAGCCACAGTCCAAACGTGATCGGTCAAGCCAGCCTCCATCGCGGGTGTAACCCTCAGCGTCAGATGAACCCGGCAAAAGTTGTACCAACAGACCCAAAGCGCCACGGTCGCCCGCAGGTTCGCCAGCTTCTTGCTGAAGCCCAAGCTAAGCCGGGTAAAGCGCCGCAGATGCGTTCGCACGCTCAGATTGGCCCGTTCGATATGGCTGGTGCTGATTCGCTCCATTTCAGGGTTGCCGCTGATTGGGGTTGGGATAGTTTCGATGACCTTGGCGGGTCCGTACCAGTCCGGCCCGGAATTGTCGGGCTTGCCATAAACTTTCACCAATTGGGCAAAGTCTAGGTCGGCGCCAAACCACTGCTCGCAGGCTGCAACGTAGGGCGCGAAACCATCGGAGGTGAGCTGGCAGCGCCACATCGGTTTCAGCCTCAACGCGAAGTCACCCACAAAGGCGTTAGCGCATACGGCGTCACGCTTGCCGACGAGATGCGAAATAATCAGCTTGGTGTCGGAGTCCAGCGCCAGCCACGTATAAGCGTCGCCCCACTCATCGGGATCACCCGGCCTCAGATGGCCTTGCTTGGTGTGTACCAGCGTCCAAAGCTCATCGGCCTGGACGTAGTGAGGCGTCAAGCCTACTACGCGCTGGTCAAGAATGCTCTGGCACTTCTTGCCGATCGTCACCAGTAGCGCCAGAATCGTGCCCTTGTGTGCGCCCGTCAACCGCGACACGGAACGCACGCTAACGCCCTCCATCAACAGCGACACAATTTGTACGGCCCTGTCGAAGTCCAGGGTGTGATTGCCAAGCGGCCTGGAGTGAGGCTCGGCAAAGGTAGCGCCGCACGCTTTACAGCAGAAGCGCTGAATCTTGGCGCGTCCGTACGTCCCGAAGCGTTTAACGTTGGTGTGCTGGCATCTTGCGCATGTCATATCCTTCCTCCATTTGCAGTGGTTTGGTGGAACCCAAAGGCAGGCGGGGCGAAGGGTGCGCGACATAAAAGTGGAAGTCAGGCTGCCCGGCGGCTCTCCCAGTAATCCTCGAAGCGGCCGTTGAGACAACAGCAGCGCAGGGCCACGATGGCGTTCGCTCCTCGGACGGTCCAGAACATGCCCGAGCGTTTGA
>DATJWZ010000348.1:0-2177 GCA_035500795.1 Candidatus Eiseniibacteriota bacterium
AGCCGGAACCGGGATTCTTCCCGCAACGCGATTCGCCGTGAATGAATACCTGAACATCGTCCGCAGCCGAAGCCTGCTCGAAGCAGTCGCGTCCTCGCTGACCGAACTCTTCTCGCGCGATCTGATCTCGTTGCGCATGGAGAAACTACGCGCGCACTATCCATGGCTTTGCGGAGGTCTTGACTACTTTCAGGCTCGTCTCACGCAAGCCCCAGAAGACACCAAGTTCGCCACGGAATATGTGTACGAGCACGCGAAGACAAGAGAGCAACAGGAACTCGCGATCCGGGCTCTCCGCGACAAATGCGACATCCTCTGGGCGCAACTCGACGCCCTCTACTTTGCCTACGTCGAGCCAGCTTGGCCTCCACCAGGCGCATTCCGCATCGAGGAGCATAAATAATGTCTGTGCCAAGCGATGACAGCAAGCCACGCCTCGCCGCCGGCTGTCGTTGGGGTCCAAGCACGAAGTCCGGAACCCCAGAAGAAACGCGCATGATCGTGTTTCCCGAAGGAGCCATTAAACTTCAGGGAACCGGATTGAAGATTCTCGATCACTGCAACGGTCAACGCACCTTCGTCGAAATCATCACAGACCTGCAGAAAGAATTCGGAAAGACGGACCCAGAGAAGATCCGCATGGATATCAGCGCGTTTCTGGAGCAATTACAGAAGAAACGAATCGTGGACTACTGAGATTTAGTAATTGGGAAATTTTGTAATTTGGTAATTGGACAGCAAAATCTCTCACTCGATCGCTTGGCGGTTTTAGGTTTTCAAATTACAAAATTACTAAATTACCCAATTACAAAATTAGGCGATACCCAACTACCAAATGGTTTCCGGACCTCTAGCCCTGATTGCCGAACTGACGCACCGCTGTCCACTGCATTGCGTCTACTGCTCGAATCCTGTGCAGTTGGCGGACGTGCAATCGGAACTTTCGACTGACGAGTGGAAGAACCTCTTCGCGCAGGCTGGAAGTTTGGGAATGCTGCACGCGCACTTTACTGGAGGCGAACCGCTCGCTCGCACCGATCTGGTCGAGCTAATCGCAGCAGCCCGCAAGGCTGGTCTTTACACGAACCTGATCACATCTGGAATCGGCTTGAACGAACAGCGCCTGCAGGACTTAGTCGACGCTGGCCTCGACCACATCCAGATCAGTTTTCAGGATTCCCGCGAGGAACCAGCAAACTGGATCGCCGGTGCGAAAGCCCATCAGCACAAGATCGAGCTCTCGCGCGCGATTCGAAAATACAAGATCGCGTTCACCGTGAATCTCGTGGTCCACCGCCAGAATCTCGATCACCTCGAAGAAATGATCGCGCTCATTGAGCAACTCCATCCCGAGCGCATGGAGATTGCCCACACACAATATTACGGATGGGCTTTAGCCAATCGCGCTGCCCTGCTGCCGACTCGCGCTCAACTCGAGAAGGCAGTAGCGATCATCGCCGAAGCCGAGCAGCGTCTTGCAGGGAAGATTCGCATCGACTCGGTCGTCCCCGACTATTACGCGAAGTATCCAAAGGCCTGCATGGGAGGTTGGGGAAAACGGTTGCTCCTCATAAATCCTGCCGGCAAAGTTCTGCCGTGTCATGCGGCGGAAGTCCTGCCTGGTTTGTCATTCGAGAACGTGCGTGAGAAGACGCTGGACTGGATTTGGCAGGAATCGGCTTCGTTCCTCAAGTTTCGCGGCGAAGAATGGATGCCGGAACCTTGCCGTTCCTGCGAGCGGCGCAGTGAAGACTTCGGCGGCTGCCGCTGTCAGGCTTTCCTGCTGACCGCCGACGAGAATGCAACAGATCCAGCGTGCTCATTGGCACCTGCCCATCACATTGTCGAGAGTGCGATAACCGAAGCGAATGCGCATTCCGAGATCGCACAGCCCAGAGCCGCTTCCTCGTTCGTGCAATTGCAAAAGCAAGCCGCAGACTTCTGGTCCTACCGCACAAACCCCGAGCGGTAAGGAACTCAGAAATCTGCCATCTATGAGCTGAGACCTGATAGCCTTTTACCACCGAACGCCGATTGTGATCGGCCGCAGGCTTGTTGTCTGGTTGCCGCCCGCTCCGTGCAGCCAGCGGAACTCGGCATAAAAGTCGATGTTCGATCGAATCTTCCGCGTGACGCCGCCTCCGAAGTTGTAACCAAAAAGATTCTGGCTTGTGGTC
>DATJWZ010000349.1:0-25777 GCA_035500795.1 Candidatus Eiseniibacteriota bacterium
CCTGCCATGAAATTCCAGAGATCGCGGAAGTCAATGCGTCCTCGTCCGTATCCGGCGCGATAGTAGTCGACATCGCCATAGCGGAAAGTCCCGCCAAATCGAATTGTCTGTTTGCCACGCGTGTAAGACGCCGTGTCACCGAAGCTGTAGGTCTTGATGGGAGTGGTATTCAGCGGCCAACTGGAGTTTCCTCCCATATAGTCGAATGCAGACGTTCCCGGATTTATTCGGGGAAATCCAAACAATCGCGGGTCTGTGACGCCCGTGTTCAGGCCATAGGTCGAGGGGTTGGCGTTGTGATCGACGGGATAAATCGACTCATTGAAGGTGTTGTAGCTGAAGCGCGCTTCGTTCGACCATGCGGAGGTCGGTGTCGATGCCCAGTTCACGCCGAAAACCTGCGTGATCGGGCTCGTGGTCGACAGCCACTCCGGACGCAAGGGAAATGCATCCTCTTCGATTTGATCCGTGTTGCCGTAGATGAAACGTGCACTCAGGACGTTGCTCTTGTTCAGAACGTAATCGGTTTTTGCGACCAGGTTGTCGCCACGGTTTTTGTTGTTGAAATCGAAGTCGATGGCCGCTGGATCACTCTGCGAAGCCGTAAATCCGGGGTTGGGTAGAAGAAGGTTTGTCAGCGACTGGCTCAAGGGGTTGAGCCCGCACGTCGCAATGTTGTCATAGTTTTCCTGGCAGTATGCGATACCGGCGGGAGACTGCATGTAGGCGATCGCATCCGGCACGCTATATAAAGCCGAGTTCGGGCTTCCATCAGAATTCGCAATGCCGCCCATCCTGCTGGCTAGCGAGGCCGTGACTGGGCTGTCCACAATTCCGGGGTTACCTACTTTGTCCCGGATTCCTTCGTAGTTAACAAAGTAGAACCACTTGTTTTTCTTGATTGGCCCACCGAGCGAAACTCCGAATTCGTGCATGATCAGGGCAGCCAATGGCGTCGGCGCAGGGTTGAAGTAGTTGCGAGCGTCGAATGCGGAATTGCGGTGAAAGTAGTATGCAGATCCATGCAGATCGTTCGTACCTGATTTGATTCCGATGTTCATTACCACGCCGGGCTTCACGCCGTAGTCAGCAGTGGGCGCCTCTTGTGTGTTGAATTCCTGAATCGAGTCCAGTGGCAGAAAGCTGGCGGGCGTCCCTTGGATGCCAGCATCGTTGACGACCGTCTCGCCGTAGTACGCATCGTTGTCGTCAGCGCCATCGATGAAGAAATTGTTGTCGTCGGGACGATTCCCGTTCGACGTTACCGAATGGAATCCGCCGCCGGGGGTGCGTTGGACGCCGGGATGCAGTTCCAGCAGGTTCTGGAAATCGCGACCCTGTACTGGCAATTCCTCGATTGCTTTGTTCGATAGCACGCCGTTCAACGTGGCATCGGTCGTATCTACGAGCGACCCCTCGGCGCTGACCTCCACGGTCTCATTCGCCGCACCGGGCCGAAGCTTTAAGTCGATGCGAACGTCACGCGAGACTTCAAGCGTGAATTGAGTGCTGATCGCCTTCGTGAAACCCTGCGCTTCGGCCGAAACCCGATAAGGCCCCGGTTCAAGGTTGGAGGCAACATACTCGCCTGCGCCCGTGGTCATTAGCTGCCGGCTCACGTTGGTCGCGCTGTTGGTGATCGTCACTCGTGCCCCTGCGACCACCGCACCACTCTGGTCAGTGATCGTGCCCAGAATTCGACCTTCCGACGATTGCGAAAATAACGCCGAAGCGCCAGCAACCAGCAATACGAATAAAATGGCTATCGACCGAGCAGATTTCATGAGATCGCCCCTTATCTGTGGATGAATAGATCTGCGAATCAATCGTGCTGTCTGAGAATGGGAGTGCCGGGAAGAGATCAGAGGCCGGACTCGAGTTTACCTGCCTCGATTAGAAACGACTGCGTGGCAAATCGGGAATACACCAGTTTCATAAGCAACGCTGCCCCAAAACGTCAAACGCTTGATTGGTTGCTCATTCTAGCACCGCGTAACGACGAGTCGGAAAGAAGTTCCACTGATAAGAAAAAGGAGCGCCCCATAGGCGCTCTCCGCAGCAATGCGGGCCTCTGGCTGTTTCGATCTTCGTCTAGTTTCCCAGCTTCGGACGGTTCGAGTTCGGCCCTTGCGCCTCGACCACGGTGATGGGGGCCTGCAAGGTGAAGTTCAGGACAGTCTCGGGGGGCAGCTTGATCTGCTGGCCCTTCGTAGCTGCTTGCACGCCACCGCCCAATCCGCCGCCAGCTGCCGCACCGATGGCCGCTCCCTTGCCGCCTCCGGCGAGTGCGCCGATGATGGCGCCGATTCCAGCTCCCGCACCCACTTTTTCAGCTGTGTTCTTGCCACGCGAGCTGCCCTGCTTCTTGTACTGATCGGTCTGCAGGTTATAGGTACGTCCGCCCGAGGTGATGCTATCAAGCTGCATGATGACCTCCGATTGCCCGGCGAACTTACCCGCGCTCTTCACTTCTGTGAGATGCCCCTGGACCTGGACACCCGCGGGAAGCGCCTCTTCGCCGTCCGAAGTAATCGGTGCGTTCAGAGTCGCGTGGAAGGTATCGCCGGTCTGGTTCTTTTCGCTGTCAATCGGATCGACTAACCTGACCGTAAGCTGCGTTCCCTGATCGATGATGTACTTTTTCGGAGGCGGAGGCGGAGGTGGTGGCTGCGGGGCCGGAGCCGGTTGCGGCTGAGGCTGGGGTGCGGCGGTCGGTGGCGGATTGTTCTCGGCCATCTGATTGCCGCCGGAGTTTTGCATATCATCCTTGGGGGCCGAAGCCTTCTTGTGCTTCTTCTCGTGAACCGGCTTCTCTTTTTCGACTGGAGGAGCGCTCTGCTCGGCAGGAGCGGCTTGCGCGTCTGCCGGAGGCTGTGCCGCCGCCATAGCGGGTCCTACTGTCAGATTGTTCAGAACCTGTTTGACTCCTGGGATCGACGCGGCTTGCTTGCTGGCAGCTTCCTTCTGTGCATCGTTATCGACCGTGCCGTTCAGCGTGACGACACCATCCGCAGTTTGTACCGTCAATTGCTTCGAGGCCAGGCCTGAGTCCTGGCTGAACTTGCTTTGAATGTCGCTGGAAATCTTGGCGTCATCGGGCTTCTTGATGCACCCAAGCTCCAGACTCATAGTGAGCGCGAGAATGAAACACACGATGAGCGGAGATATCTTTTTCATGACTCGACTCCTGGGAAATGGGACGTTAAAACAATATTTTAGATGCTTGATGCCCCTCATGCAGATGTAAATGCACGAGGGGGACGGTAAGGGGTAGCTGGGACTGCACAGTCTCTAGTGGATGAATTTGTAGTCGACGATCGAGGCAGCGAGGCCGAGCCGGCCTTCTTCCTGTGGGGCATCCTTGGCGCGCATCACGCGTCCCTGGCAGACCACGTTGCTGTTCTTCTGGCCGGAGATCTCTTCAGGCATCTCGAATACCATCTCGATCAGCGCATTCACAGGCAACGATTGCGGACCGAAGAACAAAACACCACTCTGGCTGATGTTTTCGATGATGCCTTCATACCACGTGCTGGTTTTGTTCACGCGGTAACGGAGAGGGATGTCGAGCTTCAGGCGGCGTGCACGCGGGACCCACGACGGGCGTTTCTCGCGCGCATGGCTGCGCCGGATGCCCGTCTCGGGTTTGTGCTCCACGCGCTCCGTGCGGCGCATGGTCGCCCAATCATACTTGTATTCCGCGGCGCACAGCAGGCAAACCTGATAGTAGTTGCCGTCCGTACCACGACGCGGCCAGGAGAACTCGTGAGAGCAGCGCCCAAGCATAAGCACATCCATGAATTTTTGCGGCATGATAGGTGACTTCCGGGTCAGAAAGCGTCGGACGCAACGCCATCATCGCTCCAAGGCTTAACTTTGGGTAGGTTACTTTCGTGCATAAGGAAAAACACTGATTTCGCGTAAAGCTTGCAAGAACAATCACTTGGCTCTAATAGTCTGGGTTTCTGTACTTCCAGTAGTTTGAAGCTCTTGTCTCGAGTATTACCTTGACCCCGCTCGGCCGGCTGGCAGGCACGTGTATCATCGCGCCATGCCTGCGCCTTCCTCTGACGTCACAGCCTTCATTCTTGCGGGCGGCAAGAGCACGCGCATGGGCACCGACAAGGCCTTCGTGACACTGAATGGGCGCACATTGTTGGCGCGGATGCTTGATCTGGCTCGATCTGTTGCGGCAGATGTGCGGATTGTCGGAGATCCGGCGAAGTTCTCGCAGGTCGCGCCCGTAGTTGAGGACATCTTTCCGGGATGCGGTCCACTTGGAGGGATTCATGCCGCGCTTCGATCCTCGCAGACAGAATTGAACCTCATCGTCGCGGTTGATGTTCCATTCCTTTCGACGAAATTTCTGGAATTCCTGATCGCAAAAAGCCGCACTTCGCGAGCGACGGTCACGATTGCACGTACGAAAGACGGCTGGCAACCGCTGTGCGCCGTTTATCGACGAGAGTTCGGGGATCTTGCCGAGAATGCGTTGCAAACGGGTCGCTATCGGATCGATGGATTATTCGATCCGGTGTCCACGGAAGTCATCGAAGAAGATGAGTTATGCCAGCATGAATTTTCTTTAGGCTTGTTTCGCAACTTGAATACTCCCGAGCAACTGTCGGGTGCGGATAGCGTCACGGGTCAATGAGTCGCCTGGTTACAGCAGTTAACTTCGTGCAATGTCACTCTCTGAAAATGAGAGCGCGTTCGAGAAGCAGCCTGAGTGTTGTTCTGCAAGAACCAAGCAAATCCTCGGCGGCACGGAGCCGACGGCTTTGTCGTTAAAACTGATTCCGGTTCAGAGCTGCATGCGGCTGTGCTCGCGGTTCTGGAAGGAAAACAGTATCTTAGTCGCAGTGCATCTGGAATGGACGAGTAGTTTTCGGCAACGACTACAAATACGTACTCTTAGTCCTCATCAGATCACTGAACGAAGGTTAGCGAAAAATCGCATTGCGCTTACTCACCCGTCTCCACCTCTAACCTTCCCGCTAATGCGGCGGAAATTTGATAAGGTTATGAACGCTGAGCTTAAGCCGAAGGACTGAGAGTCGTACTTGCTATGCCGGCTCCCTACATCGAATTCCGCGACGTCTCGAAAGCCTTCGGCGACAACGTCGTGCTCGATCACGTCAGTTTCGACGTGTCGCCGGGGGAGACCGTCTGCATCCTGGGACGCAGCGGCGTGGGCAAGTCGGTTTCACTCCATCACATCATGGGTTTCCTGAAGGCTGATTCGGGCCGTGTGATCGTCGCCGGAGAGGATATTACCGATTACCCCGAAGAGGAACTGGAGCACATCCGCAAGAAAGTCACGATGGTATTTCAGAATGGCGCGCTTTTTGATTCACTCAGCGTGGGTGAGAACATCGCCTTTCCGTTACGGGAGACGCGGGACCACAGCGAAGAGCAAATTTATCAGATTGTCGACGGCCTGCTGCAGATGGTTGGGGTGCAGCAAATGCGCGACTTGCTCCCGTCGGATCTTTCTACTGGGATGAAGCGCTCGGTGGCCATCGCGCGGGCTCTCGCGGCTCGTCCCGAGTGCGTTCTTTACGATGAGCCTACGACGATGGTCGATCCGCTCATGGCGCAGTTGCTCGGAGACCTGATCAAGCGCCTGAAGATTCAGCTGAACCTGACCAGCATCGTCGTGACCCACGACATGCGGCTGGCGCAAAAATTGGCGGAGCGTGTGGTCTTTCTGCACGAAGCGAAAGCAATCTTCTTCGGTACCTACGCCGATATGGAGAAGAGCAGGGAGCCGATCATTCAGGAATTCCTGGCGCTCGATGAGTTGAAGCTGGAAGCCTAAGACCTGTACTCACTACCCGGTACTCAGTTCATGCGTTTTGGCATCCGCATTCACCATCCCCGGATTCGATGCCGAAGGGTGAGAGCTTCTGGCGTTTAACTGAGTACTGAGTACCGAGTACAGGTCTTAGAATCCCTGCGCAACCAAATCCTCAATCGTCAGCGAATTCTGCGAGCTCTCGCCCTTCATCATTTTTTCGACATATTTCGCGATCAGGTCGGCTTCCAGATTGAGGGGATCGTCCGCCTTCAGCGAGTGAAGGTTCGTCATTTGCACCGTATGCGGGATGATGGCGATCGTGCAGCGATTCTTGTCGAGCTTCGCGACTGTCAGGCTGATGCCTTCGATCGAGATTGATCCTTTGTAAACCGTATATTTCTCGATCTCTGCCGGAAGTTCGATGTGAAGCCACCAGTTCTCGGAATCGGCGATCCGCTCGAAGGAAGCGAGCTTGCCGACGCCGTCGACGTGACCTTGGACAATATGCCCGCCAAAGCGGCCGTCGGCTTTCATCGGCAACTCGAGATTCACGAGGGCTCCTTCGTGAATGCGGGAAAAAGATGTCCGAACCCAGGTCTCCGGTGCTAGATCGGCGCAGAAGGAGCCCGGCTTGATGTCGAGGGCCGTCAGACAGACTCCGCTTACAGACACGCTGTGGCCGGTTCCAAGCTCTTGTGAAGTTTTATCGGCGCTGATCGTGATCCGGCGATTCTCGCCGCGCTGCTCGATGCGAGTAATGCGTCCAATTTCTTCTACGATGCCAGTAAACATGAAGGCCTCCGGGATGAACTGAACATGATAGTTCACCACGGAGTCACGGAGTGTCACGGAGGAAGGGTTATTCTTGAGGAGGTCCTGCCCTCATACTCCGATTTGCCGCCGAAACCAGGAATCAAGAGACAAAATTTCTCCGTGTCTCTGTGGTGAGAAATCGGGCTAATCTGTATACGGATCGCGCAAATATCCCTCCACCGCAAAATCTTCTCCGAAGCGATGCAGATGTAATCGCTGGACCTGAGCAGCCTGACTCATCTGCCGGAAGCCAGGGCCTGCGGCAAAGGGGACGGAGCCCGTGCCTGCCAGGATTTTTGGCGCGTAATAGAGGAAAACTTTGTCGACGATTCCTGCTGCCAACGCGGCCCCGTTGATCGTCGCCCCACCTTCGATCATGAGACTTAGGATCTCCAGTTCGCCGAGCCTTCGTAAAATTGCCTCTAAATCCGGACGCCCATCCGACTCGAGTGCTGGAATCTTCTCGACCCTCACCCCGATCTTCTCCAGTGCAGCCTGCTTTTTCTCATCTCCCACAGAGCAAAATATGAGGACGTCATTTTTCTGATTGCTCGCTGCGTCTCGAACGAGCCGAGAATCCAGCGGCAGGCGCAAACGGGAATCGAGGATCACTCGTAGCAGCGGACGTCGCCGCGGCTTGCCGCTTCGGTCTGTCAGCAACGGATTATCCGACAGAATCGTACCGGACCCGACGAGCAGGGCATCGTGTTGATGACGCAATTCATGCACGTGTGCGCGAGCAATTTCGCTAGTGATCCAGCCGCCCGGCGGGATGCCGTTGTTTGCGGTAATCGCTTCAGCGGGCGCAGGAGCAATCTTGCCATCGAGTGTCATCGCGGCCTTTAGAGTAACCAGCGGCGTGCGGTGACGAATGTAGCGGGCAAAGGCTTCATTCAGTTTTCGCGACTGCTCATCCAGTTGTCCAACTTCCACGTGCACACCCGCGTGCCGCAGTTGCTCAAATCCTTGCCCGCTTACTTTCGGATTCGGATCGGCCATCGACGCGACCACGCGCTGGATTCCAGCTTTGATCAACGCGTCGGTGCAGGGAGGAGTACGTCCCTGATGCCCGTGAGGTTCAAGATTGATGTAGAGTGTCCCGCCGCAAGCTTGTGTGCCGGCTCCCTCGAGAGCCAGAATCTCCGCATGCTTCACGCCTGAGTAGGTATAAGAGCCCTCGCCAACGACGTTGCCTTGAGGGTCGGTGACAACCGAGCCGACATATGGATTCGGCGATGCTAGTCCCATCGCTTGGCGCGCAAGTTCTAAAGCTCGATGAATGTGTTGTTCGTCAGCGGAGTTGGCGGACATGTGCGGAAGTTTTTCGGAACTAATAAAGCACTTGACCTATGTATTTTGCCGCGTCGGCAGAGTGCGTAGGTCCTTCTCTTCGCTCAGGATGACAGAGCATCCGGGGAGTCCGAATTATTAAAACGGTCACTCTCCCGCAACCTTCATTCGAACAATGAATCCACAAACTCTTTGGGATCGAACGGCAGCAAGTCCCCAGCTTTCTCTCCAACTCCGACATAGCGAACTGGCAGGCCCAGTTCGCGGCAAATCGCGACGACTACGCCACCCTTTGCTGTGCCATCAAGCTTGGTAAGCACGATGCCCGTGACACCCGCCGATTCGGTAAACATCCGCGCCTGCTGCAGGCCATTCTGCCCAGTCGTTGCGTCCATCACCAGGAGGGTTTCGTGCGGAGCCCCGGGTATGATGCGCTGCGCGGTCCGCCGCATCTTTTCGAGTTCCGCCATCAAACTGGTTTTGGTGTGCAGACGGCCCGCCGTGTCGACCACCACATAATCTGTTTTGCGCGCGACAGCAGCCTGGAGTGCGTCAAACAAAACCGCGGCGGGATCTCCGCCAGGTTTCGTCTTGATCACTTCCGTTCCAGTGCGCTGTCCCCAGATTTCAAGCTGTTCAATCGCGGCTGCGCGGAATGTGTCGGCCGCGCATAACAAAACATTCTTACCTTGTGAGCGAAATACCTGCGAGAGCTTGCCGATGCTTGTGGTCTTGCCGGTTCCATTGACGCCGACCACCAGGATGACCTCCGGCGTGCCATCCACTTTACTGACTGGTCTCGAATTCGCCGAGTTTAGGATCGTCAATAACTCCTCTTTTAACAAGCGCTTGAGTTCGTCGACGTCTTTGATCTGCTTGCGATCAGCCTTTTCGCGAAGTTTGCCCAAGATCTCCTGAGTAGTGGTTGATCCGAGATCCGCGCCGATCAGGGTGGCCTCGAGATCGTCGAGCGTGTTGCGGTCGATCTCCTTTCCGAATGAGACAGCTTCCTCGATACGTTCCGCGAGATTTTCGCGAGTGCGGGTGACCGCCTCTTTCATGCGGTCAAAAAAACCGGTCTTTTTCTCTTCCGTGAGACTGCCGAATAAGGTCTGAATCATAGAGAGCCTAAGCGTCGATTATACGGTGCGTCGGATACGGGTAGGGGAGCGCATAATCCATCGTTGGGCCAATGACGTGCCAGGCGCGGAAAGTCTGCCGTAATGCCCGTTACCTGCTATGCTTACACGGTTTCGATTCGTGCCCCTGCTGGAGTCGCATGCCGCATCGACCAAGCGATCCCGGAAATGATTCGATAGCCCAACGAAAGATCGGATTGGTTTCTCTCGTAGTGTGCATCGGATTGAGCCTGTCTGCCCAACAAGCTTCGGCGCCTGCTGCCGCCACCCAACCGACACATGAGCCCGCAACGGAAATGGCCGTCAAAGACCAGTCCACGCCCTCAAACCTGGAAGATGCAGCAAGATTGCGCGTCAACGTCCGCCTGGTGCAGGTACGAGTTGTGGTGCGCGACTCGAGGGGACACGCCGTGGGCGATCTTCGGAAAGAAGATTTCGAGTTATTCGATAACGGCAAACGGCAGGAGATCTCAAACTTCGATGCTTTAGTTCCGACGTCTACGCCGAAAGCCGGAGCGACATCGGGAACTTCAGGCCCTAGTTCCGGCGAGACTGCCAGCCCGGTCGTGTTCCCGGGCCGTTATGTCGCCTACGTATTTGATGACTTGGTCCTGCAGTTTGGCGATCTTGCTCGCGTTCGCGATGCTGCGCTGAAACGTATCGAGAAGCTCTCTCCGACCGACCGGGTTGGAGTTTTCACCACATCTGGCCAGACCACGCTGGATTTCACCGAAGATCGTGCCAAGTTGAGTGAGACGATTGGCAAGGTTCGGCCGCGGCCGATGGGGGCAAACCAGATTACAAAATGCCCTGACATCAGTTTTTATATGGCCGACATGATCGTGAACAGACACGATCCCAACGTGCTGCAGACAGCTGTGAATGACTACATCCAGTGCGCAAATGTGCCTCAGCAAGCGTGGAATACTGTCCCCGCGCTCATTCAGAGTCTGGCCAGCCAGATTTTCAACGTGGACTTGGAAGATAGCCGCATGTCGATCCGCGTGCTGAATGAAATCGTGCGTCGAATGGCCGCACTCCCCGGGCAGAGAACACTCGTGCTGATCTCTCCGGGCTTCCTCACGCCGCAATTGGAATACGACTACACCAATTTGATCGATCGCGCCCTGCGTGGCCAGGTTGTTATCAGTGCTATCGATGCGCGAGGACTCTATGTGGTAATTCCATCTGGGGATGCCAGCGAGGAGGGACGCCCCGAGATCCCCCTGCCAGGTGAAGCCAACACGCCGGCTTCCCGCGCACAGATCAATGTGGCTTCTGCCTCCCAGGAAAGTGACATCCTCAACGTTCTCGCCTACAGCACCGGTGGAGTTTTCTTTCAAAATAACAACGATATGGATGAAGGTTTTCGTCGGGTCGCGGACACTCCTGAGTACTACTACATTCTTGCTTTTACGCCGCAGAACCTGAAAAGCGACGGCAAGTTTCATGGCCTCAAAGTGACCCTGGCGAATCACCAGAAGTATGACGTTCAGGCCCGCCGCGGCTACTACGCGCCTCGCCGCGATGTAGACGCCGCCGAAGAAGCCAAGCATGAGATTGAGGATGAGGTTTTTTCTAGCGAAGAGTTACACGATCTTCCTGTGGCCCTGCACACCGAATTCTTTAAGCCGTCGGAGGACTCGGCGAAGCTGACGGTTCTCGCGCGCGTCGATGTGAAACGCCTGCATTACAAGCAGTCCAACGACAGGAACACGAATGATTTGACGATTGTCACAGCGGTTTTCGATCGTAACGGCAATTTTCTACAGGCGAATGAAAAGCTCGTGCAGATGCGCTGGAAGAACGAAACTTTGCAGGCAAAGCTGGGATCGGGAATTACTGTGAGAACCAGCTTTGATGTGAAGCCGGGGAAATATCTGGTGCGCGTTGTGACTCGCGATGCGGAACAACAAGTCATGGCGGCCGAGAATGGCGCGGTCGACATCCCCTGAGATAAACCGGCCGGCAATGGCTGTAGCTGCTATCCTTATGGCGTACAAAGGTTTCGCCCGCTCCGGTGTCGTATGACAATTTCACCGCGCGCTTTCCGGTATTCCTGGATCGCATTGCTGGGCGTCACTTGTGTAGCTATTTTCCTCTTCCTGGTACCGATGCTGGCCCAGCAAACTCCCCCCGCGCAGGCCGGAAATAGTTCCGCGCAGGAACCTTCCAGCGAGATGGAAGTTCAGGATGAATCTGCCACCGTAAAGGTGGCGGAAGCCGCAAAATTCCGAGTGAATGTTCAACTAGTGATGGCGCGGATCGTCGTCCGGGATACGAACGGTCATGCCATCGGGAATCTTCACAAAGAAAATTTCGAACTGTTCGACAATGGCAGGAAGCAGGTTATTTCGGAATTCGATGTGGAGCGGGTCGCGCCAGTTCCCGCCAAATTCACGTCAGAGGCCGCTCGACCTGAACGGGCAAATCCGGCTGCCGCAGAGCTTCCTGCGCGATATCTCGCCTTTGTCTTCGATGATGCGCGAATGATTTTCGGCGATCTCACACGTGTACGCGAGGCTGCGCAGCGCCGCGTGAACGACTTGTCTCCTAGCGATAGAGTCGCAGTTTACTCAACTTCGGGCCAAACAACTCTCGATTTTACGGATGATCGCGCCGCGCTTCGTCAAGCTCTCGACCACATCCAACCCCAACCGCTGCAGGGAGCAAGGGTCACCGACTGCCCAGACATCAGCCTTCACATGGCGGACAGTATCGTCAATAGGAATGACCAGTATGCTTTGAATGCGGCTGCCGACGACTTCGTCGAATGCACTCACAGCCGTTTGGCAAGCAAGGATGTCGTGGAGCAAATTGTCAGATCTTTCGCCAGACAGGTCTTAACCCTCGGTGAGGAACAGAGTCGGATCAAGTTACGTCTTCTGAGCGACATCGTGCGTCGGATGTCGGGTCTGCCCGGTCAACGCATCCTGGTGCTGGTTTCTCCCGGCTTCTTGTCGCCGGAGCTTGAGTATGAGTACAGCGATATCATCGATCGCGCACTGCAGGCGCAGGTTGTTATCAATTCGCTCGATGCTCGGGGACTATACGTAACGATTCCTCTCGGTGACGCTAGTTCACGGGAACACCCTGACATAGGCAATGCTGGAGCACCATTCCAGCCTGGTTCCAAGACGTACATGGACATGCAGTCGGCCTCGCTCGAGGGCGACGTTTTGCTCGTATTGGCCAACGGCACTGGAGGCACCCTTTTTCATAACAATAACGACATGAACGAAGGGTTCCGTCGAGTGACGGATGCTCCTGAGTATTACTATGTCCTTGGATTTACCCCGCAAGATTTGAAGAAGGATGGCAAGTTTCACACGATAAAGGTGAGCTTGACGAACCATGAGCACTACGACCTGCAGGCACGACGTGGCTACTATGCTCCGCGTCCAGAAGTCGACGCTGCCCAGCAAACCAGGCGTGAGATTGAGGACGAAGTCTTCGCCCGCGAAGAATTGCGCCAGTTGCCTGTTGAGCTCCAAACCGAATTCTTCAAGCCATCCGACGACTTAGCCAAGCTGACGGTGTTAACACGGGTAGACGTGAAACACCTGCAATACAAGCAGGCCAATGATCGCCACCTGAACGACCTGACAGTCATTACAGCAGTTTTCGACCATAACGGGAATTTTCTTCAGGCCGATCGAAAGCTGGTGAAAATGCGCTGGACAAGTGAGACACTGCAGACGCTCGGTTCGGGGATTACTTTGAAAACCAGCTTCGACATCAAGCCCGGCCGGTACTTCGTTCGTGTCGTGACTCGGGACGGTGAGCAACAGATAATGTCCGCACAGAACGGTGCAGTCGAGATTCCGTGAGAGGTGACGTATGAGAACTTCACGCCGGACTTATTCCATTTCCATTCTTTCGGCCATCATGGTGACTTTGTTGACGCTGGCCGGAGCCGTTGTTCGGGCGCAGCAAGCCCCGGCGCCTACTGAAACTCTAAAAGTCGAGACGAAGGTGGTGCTGGTCGACACGGTTGTCACCGACAAGAAGGGGAACTACGTCCGCGACCTCACGCAGAACGACTTCAAGATCTGGGAAGACGGTAAGGAGCAAGCTGTCACCAGCTTCTCGCGGGAAGATACCAATGCCGATCCTTCCCATGCGGCTAGACATTACATGGTCCTGTTCTTTGATAACAGTACGATGGATTTCGGCGACCAAGCCAAGGCGCGAGAGGCCGCCGCCAAGTTCATCGACGCGAACGCCGCTCCGAATCGTTTGATCGCCATCGCGGAATTTGGAGGCACGCTGCGGATTGCCCAGAACTTCACTTCTGATGCGGACCGTTTGAAGAAAGTAGTTTCCCGAACGAAATTCTCGACGGTCAATCCGAACGCGCCGTCTCCTGATCTGGCCTCCACGGGTGTGCCACAGACGCCGACGCAGATTGCCGACCCCATGGGTTTGGGCAGTATGGAAGCAGACTTCGGAGCACGCAGCGTTTTTCTCGCGCTCCGAACCCTGGCGAAGGGACTCTCGGCCGCGCCGGGGCGCAAGACGCTGGTATTGCTCAGCTCGGGATTCCCGTTGACGATGGAGCTCGAATCTGAGGTAAACGCTGTAATTGACGCCTGCAACAAATCAAATGTCGCGGTGTATCCGATCGATGTTCGCGGACTGGTGGCTTCGGTGCCGACGTCTGAAAACCGTCAGCCCGTGGACCGCGGTTCAGCTCATGTGATCCGCGCGTCAATTATCTATAGCGGTTCGGCCCATCGGCTTCTGCACTTCACCTCGTTCGATCCTGATCCGGAACCTGCTCCTCAGAAACCCGGCGGTGGAGGAGGAGGTGGCGGCCAAGGCGGAGGAGGTGGCGTGGGTGGTGGTGGCGGACGTACCGGAGGCGGCGGCCCCGGCGGCGGTACGGGTGGAGGTGGAACGAGAGGTGGCGGCGGCACGACTGGCGGCGGTGGAACGAAAGGTGGTGGAGGAACTACGGGTGGCGGTACGAAAGGCGGCGGTGGCACGACCGGCACGGTCGGCCGTGGCGGCAGCACCGGACAAGTCCCGATGAATTATCAGCCTATGAATCCGCCCAGGCCGTTGATCCCGCAAATTCCAGAGAGCACCCAAACCAACCAGCAATTCATGTATCAGCTCGCGGAAGGAACGGGCGGCTTTGTCATCATCAACACCAACGATCTGTTAGGCGGACTGGATCGCATTGCCAAGGATCAATCCGAGTATTACCTGCTGGGTTATCGGCCGCCCGATTCCGCCGAAGGAAGCTGCCACACGCTGAAGGTGAAAGTGAATCATGGAGGCACGAACGTACGCTTCCGCAGTGGCTACTGCAAAGTACGCCCACAGGACCTGCTTGCCGGTACAGCTACAGAAAAGGATCTGGAGTCGCGCGCATCCGGCGAAATGAAAGGAAATGTCACCGCGTCAGCGGGCACTTCTTATTTCTATTCTTCGCCAAACATTGCCCGAGTTCACCTGGTGATGGAGATTCCGTCGAACTCTCTGCACTTTGAAAAGGTAAAGGGCAAGCAACACGCCGAAGTCAACGTCCTGGGGATTGCATACAAGGGCGAAGGGGTAGTCGCTGCCCGGTTCAGCGATACAGTCAACGTTGATCTGGATGGAAAGGACGAAGTAAAGGAGTTCGAGAAGACTCCATTCCACTACGAGAAGCAGTTCGATATTGGCGCCGGGAGCTACAACTTGCGCCTGGCTTTCAATTCAGGCAATGAAACCTTCGGCAAACTCGACACTCCCTTGAATGTTCTGCCGTACGACGGATCGAAGATCGCTGTCAGCTCAGTGGCGCTTAGCAACAACCTGGTTAAAGTCGCAGACCTGAATGCCGCATTCGATACCGAGATCCTGCAGGACAACAAGCCGCTTGTGGTGCGCGGGATGCAAATTTTCCCGTCAGCCACGAACCATTTCAAGAAAACCGACAACGCGGCTGCATACGTCGAGGTATACGACCCCCTGCTCGCGGGCGACAAACCGCCGCAGATTGGACTGGAATATCGCATCGTCGACAAAAAGAGCGGCGAGAACAAGATCGATGTCGGCGTTACGGATACGAAAGATCAAATCAAAGTGGGCAATCCTGCCGTGCCGATTGGCTTGCGGTTGCCGCTTGATCAGTTGCCTCCCGGAAGCTATCGAGTCGACTTGAGAGCGGAGGACTCACTCGGCAACAAGACCGGCTTCCACACAGCGGACTTTGAATTGGAATAAGACAGGCGATGGCAGATTGTGGATTGAAAGCTGGCCGTTGAGTTTTTCCATCGGCCATTAGGAATTTTTTCGCGAAGGACTACGCGGAAGTCTCGACGAATGACCCTTGCCTGACTGGCAGGCCGAAGCCATTGACCATCCGGCGCCGGTGTTCGAGGATTTGTTGCATCTCTTCGGGAGTGCCTCTTTGGGGAGGCACGTTCGCGATCGCGTCATTGAGCATCGCCCAACTCACTTCTGATGCAACCACGCTGTCTCGCGCCTGAGGGAAGCCCAGATTCTTTCCTGCCAAGACGGACTTTGCAAACACATCGACCATCACGTCGAGTTTTTTATCATTGAAGGGCGCCGTCTTTTGCAGGGTTTCATGCACGCCGTGTAACTCGATCGTGGCCTTCGTGAAATCGTGCCGCATGCGGGCCACACCCTTCGTCCCAATCGCGTCGACGTAACAGTTGTGGGGTTGCTCTTTGGCGAGATGCCCGTAAATGAATCCCTGCGTGATGTCAAAGACTACGCCATTGGCGAAAGTTCCATGTGCCTGCACCCACCACGGATCTTTGTAACCCCACATCCGTATGCCTTGAGCGTGCCAGGTCTCGTATTCGCTCTGCGCATACCAGCGAGCGACATCGACGTAATGCATGCCGCAATCATGAAAGGGAGGGCCTTCCGGATCGTGCCCCTCAAGCGGCATATGTCCGGGCGTCATGTGGCAGATGCGGATTACCGCGAGATCGCCGATTTCTCCTCGCGCGATGAACTGCCGGATATCCTTGTGATACCAGGCATTCCGGTTGAAGAGATTCACCGCAACAAAACGGTCGCTTGCCTCGATTTCGCGCACAAGTTGCCATTCGGTTTCGACATCGGCAGCTAAAGGCTTTTCGGCGAGTACATGTTTATGGTTTGCAAGCGCCCGGTGAATCTGCTCGGGCCTGGCATCCGCAAGAGTGAACAGTCCTACAACGTCGATCGAGGGATCGGCAAAGATCGCATCAGGAGAGTCGTAGATTATGGCATGCGGCACCTGCCGCCGTGCCAATTTCTGAGTCGGAGGGCAAATGTCGTAGATGGCAGCGATGTCCCAAAGCGGATTCTCTTGCATGGCCGCTACGAACCCGCGCCCCATGCGCCCGTAACCCAGGATTCCAGCTCTGAGCTTCTTCGCCATGCGCCTGAATTGATGCTAAAGAAAAACGATTCTGCACTCTGTGATCTGGATCACAATTGCTGCTAAATCGTTTTAGGAAAAGATCGAATGATTTAATCTCTAAGTAGGCTAAAGGCTTCCGTTGAGATCGCGAGACGGAAATGAATAGCTGCTTCTTAGCGTCCTCTGCGGATTTTTTTTCGCGATCTCGGTGGTTCAATCTTTCTTCAGCACCAAAACCAGAATCTTCCCATCCGAATGAAACTCTCCGCCGGTAGCGGTCTTAGCTGTCGTCAACGGATCAGCCGGAGTGACATGATCCCTTTGTACGACCATCCCGGTCCCAGATAAAGTTCCGTTCACATACTCGCGCTCGCCATCGATCGCGGGATCGATCTTGTGGGTGACGCCATTATTCCGCTGATCGCGTTCGAATCCGATGTCGTGTGTCGCCGCCACGCACCAAAGCGGCCGACCTTCCACTTCAAACGGTGATTTCCAAACGCGGAGGTGATTCCGCGACATTGCCACACGCACTGGTTCCGCATGCGCGAACCCGTAGTCCTGCGGCCGCTTGAACAAATAAAGAATACTCATCGGCATCGTCAGATAGTCTTTCTTCTCCAGCGATTGCAATACTGCATTCATCGCTGTGGACTGCACGCTCGTATCGACCTTCACCCAGCCTGCGTCGGTGAGTGCCTTGACCACCTGATCCTGCGTACCGATAATGAGCACGTTCACCATATCTCCAGGATTATTCTGTGGATCACTCACGCGGCGTGGAATCTTGCTCAGCAGGTCGGGGGTGATCCCGGCAATTCTGGTTTCTGCCGGCCCACCCTCGCCCTTGGCTTCGCCGCTGCCTTCTTCGAGAACGTCAACAGTCACTTCGAAACTGCCGGCCGCGGTTGAAGCATCTTTTTCGCTCTCATTAAGACCGAGATAGAGTCTCCCGGAAACCGGAGCGTCGAATTCCTTGCTCGCCCCGATCAGAAATGCCTGGGCATAGTCCGCCGAACCTAAACGTCCGATCAGAGCGCCGTGGCCTGCACTCCCGACCGAGTATCCGTGCAGCAAATCGGCGAATCCGCGTGCAAGCCCGTCGGGCCCAAAGCTTCCCGCAGTGCGCGTCTTCGACTCGTAAGAAGACTGATCCGCGGGATACGTGATTTGTCCCGTTGCTGTGAATCGCAGCTTGGCCCCGCCGCGCAGATCGATATTCGTATCGACCCATTGCTTGGTGCCCGGCACTTCGATCTTGTAGCTCTTCTGTTTGCCTGTCGCTGGAGACTGAGCGAGCAACGATCTGGTGCCGAGCAACATGCAGAGAGCTGCAATGGGAACGACCCAATAGGTACAAATGCCTGCATCAGAGCGCCGCATGGTTACAGACCTCCTAGGTTCGAGGCGGGAGCAATCGATTATAGGTTGTGGATCGGCAGCTGTGGAATTGTCGATTGCTGGCCTGCAATGAAGAGATGCGGAGAAACGGAAACAGGTGGCCGACGCGAACGAGGAGACGGTTTAATAATCGTTGCGGCGCGCCAGAGTGCAGCCGGGGCAGGTTTCGGCCTTTATGTACCGGTAGAATCGTGCCTCACCGCGGCCGCGCCAGTAGCGGCTCCTGTAGTTGTCAATGCCCGGGCCACTGCTGCTGAGAAAGCTGAAGAACGTGTGCCGCGCCGGATGGATCACAATGCCTGCGTGGCCATGCCACACAATGACGTCTCCCGCTTGCGGACGCGAGATGCGCTGGAAGCCCTGGGCTCCCGTATACAAGTCTTCGGAATCCGCATAGCGATAGGGGAAGCCGGCTTCTTCGTAGATGTCATGCACCAGATGCGAGCAATCGCGGCCGGTGTGATGGATTTGTTTCCAATCCATTGCCGTCGCGAGCACCGCCTTGCGATCGTCGGCGGTCAAGGTCCGCCTCCGAGTCGTCTTGTGATGCGGGCGCGCACTCTGGTTATCCGGCGTCTGCTGCGCCTGTCCAGCGAGCAGGACTATCCCGCAGAATGCGGCCACCATCGCGGCTTTGCGAGCCGGAAACATGGTCCCATTTTGATGCCGAATCTCAGAAAAGCGCTGGTTACGGTTGTGCAGGGACCTCACGGCTTCGGATGGCCTTTTCAGTCTCCACCGCCTGTTGACGGATGTCGTTGGAAATGTTCGGAGAATCGCGCTGGTAGGGTAGCACAGCCGGGAGATCATCCGGCTGGCCAATTACATAAAGTGCGCGCAAAGCCTCCCAGACCTGCTCGCTTGCGGGGTCGATTACAGCGATTTCCGCTCCTGCCGCCACCTTCGTGCCGGCTTGCGCAGCCGAACGGATACGGCCGGGAATGGGCGAGCGAATTTCGACGGGAGTAGAGGACTCGTTTGGCGACAGCTTTGAGATCAACCCGCCTTGATGGATAGCGGTGCCCGGCCGGTCAGCGTCGACTATGTTGCCGTCGGCGGGAGCCGTGATCTGGGCTGGGTGGAGCAGCGCGACAATCTGCGGGCGCCCGGTCGCATCTCCGAATCGCACCAGGGACAGTGCGGCATTGCCTCGCACCATCGGCGACGGATCTTGCAGCATCTTCAGCAACGCGTCATGAAAGCCCACGCCAGAGGTGTCTTGCCCCATTACCCACGCGTCGGTATTGCGGACTTCTTCTATGGGATTCGTCGCCAGCCTCACCAGGTCCGGATACCACTGCTTCGCCGCAGCATCATTACGACCCATGCGATCTCCGAGTTGCACTAGCGCATGTTGGATGTGCCGCGGCTTCTTCTGGTCGTGAAGATATTCGGTTAGCTGCTGGTCCGACAGATGCCGCCCAAACCAGGTGTTCCACCAAAAGAGAAACGGCATGAGTACGATGAGCCATCCGGTCACGAAGAAAAGAATTTTCTGGGTGCGCGACATCGAGCGCTTGGGCTTTGTGGAAGAAGCGCCCGAAGCTTGATCTGGAGTCGGTGTTTGATGTGGGGGTGACATAAGATCCCGGAAACTATAACAAAGAGAACTATTCCGCATCCGCGTCGAGCACGCGTTCCTGCTCCAGATAATGCGACATGGCATACTGCGCCAGAAGCGGCGTCTGGAGCCGGATCTCAGCCCCGATCCATTCGCCCTTGCCATGCGGCGCATCGGTAGGATGATTGCAGCGTCCTCCACTGCCAAATTGCGGCCCGAAATCCGCCGACTGGACTTGCTCAAACTGCTGGATCTCGCGCCAGGCAGCATCGCCTACCGTACCGGAGACATCGATTTTGAGCTTCAGGACTGACATGGAATTTCCGATTGCCGAGTTCCGATTGGCGATTGAATTCTCCGAGTTCAGGAATTGCCAATTGCCAATCGGAAATTCAGCTATGCGGGAACCACTGATACAGCATGAAGTAGACAATCACTCCCGTGATCGACACATACATCCACAAGGGCCAGGTCCACCGGGCAATAACACGATGCTTGTCATAGCGCGCGCGAAGCCCGCGGTTTAGCGTGATGATTGCTAGAGGCACGATGACGATTGCCAGCGTGACGTGTGAAATCAGAATCGAAAAGTAGACTGGACGCACCCAACCCTGACCGAGAAACAGAATATTGCCGACCTTGAAGTGGAAGAACAGATAGCACGCGAGAAACAGAGCTGATGCAACGACCGCCGCGATCATGCAGGTGCGATGTGCCGCCATGCGACCTTTGGCGATCAACACGCGTCCAGTCAGCAGCAGCGCAGCACTGGTTCCATTGAGCGTGGCGTTCAAAGCGGGGAAGTAGGCGTACTGTTCAGCGATCATGTTTTCATCAAGCGGCGGGCTTCGTCGTACGGCGATTGGCCATCAACAGCGCAAATGCGAACATCACTAGCGAAAACAGAAGCATCGTAGCTAAGTCGTAATGCAGCGGAAACATGGTATCGCTTCCTGGATAGAGCAGGCCGCGCAACGCATCAACCCCGTAGGTGAGGGGGTTGATGTACATAATGGCGCGGATCCATCCTGAGGCGCCGTTTAGAGGAAACAGCGCGCCCGATAGCAGCCAAAGCGGTATCAAGAACAGGTTAACGATGCCGTGGAATGCCTGTGATGAATCCATTGGCCATGCAATCGCGAATCCAAGCGCTGTCAAAGAAAATGAGACCAGAAAGACGATTATGGCCACTAAGAGAACTTGCATCACGTCCAGGTGAATCGCAGCAAAGGGAGCAAAGATGAGGAAGATCATGCCCTGAACCGCCGCCAGCGTTGTTCCGCCCAGCACCTTGCCGAGAACGATGGCGCTGCGCGGCACCGGCGCCACCAGCACCGACAACAGAAATCCCTCCTTGCGATCTTCAATGACCGACATCATGGTGAAGATCGACGTGAACAGCACAATCAGGATCAGGATTCCCGGATAGGAGTAATCCAGATAGTGCTGCTGACCGGGCCCTCCGCCCGAACGGAACGATGTTCCGAAGCCCGATCCCAGCACCGCCCAGAACACAAGGGGCGAAGCCAAGACGCCGACTACACGCCCCGGTTGCCGATAAAATCGCACGATCTCCCTCCACCAAAGCGTAAAAGAGGGAAGTACGATTCCTGCGGATGCGGGACCCGTTGACGGACGCGCCAATGTTGCTGCTTGGGTTGCCATTCTTAGACTGTTTCCTAACTCGCCTTCGCCGCGGGAGTCTTCGCTGCGGGTGCTTGTTTCTTTCCGATCAATCCCTGATCGCGGGCTTCCCAGAATGCGTTCAATAGGAAGCAGCCGGCCAGCGTCAGCAGAATCAGCGTCATGAAAAGCCCGTCAACTGTGGCCGAAAAGGGCGAGATCGTAATCATGCCGCTCGCGAATATCCATCCAATACCTGCTAAAGGAATGATACCGAGCACCAGAGAAAGCCCCAGGATCAACGACCGCATGCCTTACCTCCTCTTTGTTTTCGATTTCTTCCCGTCTTTTTTTTCAATTTCCGGCGAATCGGATTCGCCGTTCTCACTCCAAAACTTGTGCCCCGTGCGATGGATGAACACGTCTTCCAGCGCGGGCTTGCTCACCGAAATTGCCTGAATTTCACCAGGGAATGCTTCCACCACATCGGGGACGAACCGATGTCCGCCCTCGCGCTCGATGCGCACCTGATTGCCCATCGCGGTTGCGCCGACATGAAACCGTTTGCGAATCTCTTCTGCAAGCCCGCCCGGATCATGAGCCGCGTCCAGCAGAATCACGTCCCCGCCGATTTCGCTTTTCAACTCCGCGGGCGTGCCTAAGGCGACGAGATTGCCTTCGTTCATGATGGCGAGCCGGTCGCAGCGCTCGGCTTCTTCCATGAGATGCGTCGTTACCAGGACGGATACGTGCTCTTCGTCGCGCAGGATCTGCAAATACTGCCACAAATCGCGGCGCGCACCCGGATCGAGGCCGGTCGTGGGCTCGTCTAATAGCAGCACGCCGGGATGATGCAGGAGGCCCTTCGCCAGTTCAATGCGGCGCTGCATGCCTCCAGAGAATGTCTCAACCCGCTCTTTGGCGCGATCCGCTAGCCCGACCCGCGTCAGGATCTCTTCAACACGGCGCTTCAGGGCGCTTCCACTCAGGCCATAAAGATGTCCCTGATGCCAGAGATTTTCATAGGCCGTGAGCTTCGGATCGATGCTCTGTGCCTGGAAGACAACGCCGATCTGCCGCCGCAGCTTCGAGGGTTCCTGAGCTGCATCGCATCCCAACACAATCGCGCGGCCTCCAGTGGAGATCATCAAAGTCGAGAGAATCCGGAAGAGTGTCGTCTTGCCGCTGCCATTGGGGCCGAGCAATCCGAAAAGCTCCGCCGGGCGCACGTCGAACGAGACACCGTTCAGGGCGGTGCGATTCTCATATTTATGAACGAGATTTTGGACGGAAATGACGGCCTCAGCGGACGAGCGGTCCGGCCCTACAGCATCAGCAAACGCGGCGACTTTCGTGACCAAAGAGAACCCCGGAGAACTAACACTAGTTTACGACATGCAGAGAGGCATTGTTGATTGTTGAATTTTAATTGTTGAATGAAAATCCCATAGGTGACTGGAACCCCGGGGTTTCATTCAACAAACAACGATCAAAATTCAACAATTGCTTTCACGCCGCCGACGCATCATGCTGTGCCTGCGGAAGCCGCTCTTCGAACGCTACCGGTACATGCCGCCACGTCTGAATCGCCAGCACCACCGTAGTCGCGAGCAAAAGCGCGCCAACTGCAACGTGTGTGACAGTCGAAATGACCATCGGGAGTTCGGGTTGCACGGCATCACGGCCCCATTGAACCCGTGTCAGGAAAGCAGCAAATCCGAGGCAGAGCTGAGCGATGACAAGCGAAAGCATCGTAATCGCCGGACGCCGAATGGCTTCCACATTCGGATACGCCGTGAGCGCGCGAACGGCTGTCCATGCCAGCACAAACGAGACCACGACCGCATGCAGTACGTGCGGCCACCAACTCATGCCGTGATGCCGGAACATTGCCCCTAGGATTAATTGAACATATAGAACAAAGATGGAGAGCAAAGTCAGAGTAAACAGGCTTGGTCGCCGCTGATCAAATTCGATTCGCGGTTGCTCCTCGATCCATTTCTGGCCAGTGAAGACCGCCATCGCGACGGCTAAGCAGAAAAAAGTCTGGGCTAGGGCCGCGTGTGCCGAAGAAATCGGTGGAGGCAGGAAGAAGAGAACCGTGAGTCCCCCAAGAACTCCTTGCGCGATTACGGTACCGATTGCACCCAGCGCGAGATACCGGAGCCAGCGCCGCTTCTCCGCGCGCCACATCCACACCGCCAGTATGATCGTCAGAAGTCCGGCTCCCTGGGCGATCATCCGGTGAGTATGCTCAAATCTCACCCCGCCCACCAGCCTCGGAATCTTGTATAGCGATCCGAACGAAGTCGGCCAGTCCGGCACCGACAGCCCCGCGTCATTGCTGGTGACGAGTGCTCCGGCAATGATCAGCAGAAAGGTCCAGCCGGCGAGCATTACTGCAAACCGATGAAGGCCGCGATTGTATGGTGTGGCGATGGATTTCAGAGCAGGGCCCCTTAAGTCGGGAAGCGTCAATGAGACTAGTCGCCTTCCCCGTGATACAGAAGGAGGAAGCAGGTCACCGAGCGTAATCTACTCCGACCAACGCGGTATTCTAACAGAGTAAAGGGAGGGCGAGACGCCCTCCCAGCCGCCAGCGGGTCGCAGGCGATATCTTTACATTCCGGTTTCTTTACATTCCCGTTTCTTTGAACGACTGGTCGACCGTCTTGGTTTCCTTTGGAGCGACGGTTATCTTCTGGTCCTGCTCGCCCAGCTTTTCGTGAACGAACGCGAGCGTATAGTCACCCGGCGGCAACCCCTTGATCTCATACTTGCCGCTCTTGTCGGTCACCGCGAAGAACGGGCTCTTCACCACGTTGACGTACATCTTCATCCACGGATGCTGGTTGCACTTCACCGGAAGCATGATTTCTTCGCGAGCAAAGTTCTTTTCCAACGCGGGTGAGGACGGCGGCTGCGACTCGTTCCACTCGCGGTTGTCTTTCGGCGTCGGATGGATATTGTGTGTCGTCGGATCGTCATTTTTGATCTGCACGGTCTGCCCGGCCATCACTCCCAGAACGTGCGGGTGATACTGGCATCCCTTCTGATCGAGCTCGACTGGATCTTTCGGCACATCGAATGTGCGGTTACCGAGGCCATCTTTTACGTAGACGAATACGTTCGCCAGATCTCCCTTATCGACTACAACGCTCTCCGCAGTATTCGTACCCTTGCAACCAGGATCCTGACTCATGTCGATCTTTGCCTGTTTCGGCGCAGTGCCGTCAAATTTCACAGTGCCGTTGATCGTCGCAACCGTCGAAGGATCGATCGGTGTCGCCGCGGGCTGGGCCTGCTGTTCCGCCGGAGCGTTGCTGGATTGTTCCGTGTTCTCCTTCTTGCTGCATGCCCCAAGAACCAGCAGTGCGCAGAGTGCCAGCACGCTGAGGATATTCACTGCCAACTTCTTCTGATTCATGATGTCGCCCTTTCTAGTTTAGAAGTTCAAACGCTGTGTTTGTCATTCCGAGCGAGCCGGAGCGAAGCCGTGGCGACTCGAGGAAACCGCTGTTCTTGCCGCGAGAATTCTAACGCGAACCTCCGCCGCCGGCATGGTGCTCTTCATTGGAGGCCTCCTTCCGGTTCGAGGGTTGTGATATCGACGCGGTTTTGCCACGAGGCATCGATGCAGCGACCCGCCGTTGTTCTTCGGGCGTCAACTGGAAGATGTAATCGGTCAGCAATTTCCGGTGATCGCCTTCGTAGCCGTTGAAGGTTGATGGCGTTGGGCCAGCAAACACCCACTGATTGTTGACCTGCTTGAACAATCCAGACGGCATCGATGTTCCCGGGCTGACGGCCTGTGGATCGGTGATCCAACGTTCGACCCAATCCGGCTTAAGGCGCTCTTTCGCCATCAGGAAGTTCGGTGCCGTTGCGATCTTGTCGTGCGAAGCGTCGCCGGTAGCGTGGCATTTCAAGCAGGGCGCTGCGGTACTTGAGAACAGGCTGCGAGCCATGTCGTTCTCTTTCGCCGTCAGCACCGGGACCTGCTCGGGAATGTACGGCAACGGCTGCTGCGACAATGCCTCGAAGAAGCGTACAAGCTTTCGCAGTTCGTTGTCGGAGAACGAGAACGTAGGCATGCGTACTTTCAAATATGGGCGAACGCCATTGCGATTCGTGTCCGTTGTGCTCAACGCAGGGTTCGTGAGGAATTTCCGGAGCCACTCCGGATCGACGCGCGCACCCTCGGTTAGCAGCTTCGGCGGCAACTGCTCCTGTGCATCCTGATATTGCGGCAAGCCCATCAGGATCGTCTGCTGGCCCGGGATGAACTGATGGCATCCCATGCAGTTGTATTTCTTGACGACCCACCAGCCTTCCTGAATGTCGCGCCGCGCATCGCCGGGCTTGTACTGATAGCTGGCAGGCAGGGAGGTTTCCTGGCTGCCCATTAAGAAGGTAGTTAGATCGAGCACCTGCTCTTTCGTCAGGTGCACGTTTGGCATCCGCAGAGCTTCGGTCGGACTCTTGACTTTGCCCTCGTCATACATATTCGGTTCGGCCAGCTTATGCTCGAAAAATCCCTTGTGGTTGTACCAGGGCTTGTTTGCGGGACCGTCGGGCAAGCGCGCTAGGTCTTCCTTATCTTTGATCGGCTCTGATTCTTTACCTCCCCGTTGTGCAGGCTCGGTGAATAGTGCGAAGTCGAGGCGCTCGATCGGCTTGCTGCCTTCAAATGTCAGCTCCGTGCCGATGCGGCCTTCGTCTTCGAGCCCGGCGATCTCGTGACAGCCCGCGCAGCCAAAATGCTGCACCCATTTCTT
>DATJWZ010000350.1:0-1325 GCA_035500795.1 Candidatus Eiseniibacteriota bacterium
GTATCCGACATTGAGGAATAAGACCTTATTTCTTTGTCGCTGGGCACGGCTAGTCGCCTGCTTGTTCTTATTTGGGAAGCGAAAGCTTTCTTGTCTTCAGATGATGTGCCGTGGCTTTCTCGATGGAAGATCAGGAAAGCTTGGTATCCGATTTCACCCAGCCAATTCCTGATCACACTCGCCACATTCATTGATGGCGACCTATCCGATGAGACCAGAGATCGACGTATTGATGGCAACCTGGAACGGCTCCCGTTTCATTGAACAGCAGTTGGAGTCGCTGTTCCAGCAGACCTTTCAAAACTTTCGGTTGATCATCAGGGACGACGCCTCCTCCGATTCGACATTGCAGCGGATTGAACGATGTCGATCCGACCAGCCGGATAGGGTACTCGTCAGGCAGAACTCGACGAGACAAGGCGCCTGCCGAACCTTTTCACTGCTGGCCGAAGAATCCGATGCACCTTATTTTGCGTTTTGTGACCAGGATGATGTATGGCGTCCCGATAAGCTAGAGCTCGAACTCCATTCAGCGAAGCGAATTGAATCTGAGTACGGCGGTCACGCGCCTGTGATGGTCTTCTCTGACATGGAACTCATTGGGCCGGACAATGAGCGACTAGCAGGATCCATGTGGAAGATGAAGCACATGAATCCCCGTCGAGCAACCCTAGGCACTATGCTGGTTCAAAACCTGGTAACTGGTTGCACAGTGTTGGGAAACCATAGCCTACTGCGCCACGGGCTTCCGATCCCTGAAGAGGCCTTTATGCACGACTTCTGGCTCGGCCTGGTGGCCGCAGCTTTCGGCGTGCTCGTGCCAATGGACAAGATAACCGTCGGATACCGGCAGCATGAGCTCAATGCGATGGGGGCTGGGAATCAACCGCAACTTTTGGAGGCCATAAAACGCTTGTTTAGCGATCCTGCCTTCGCTCAAGGTCTTGCCAAGTCAAGACGACAGGCGTCCAAGTTCGCCGAAGTATATGGCGATCGCTTGTCAGAGCACCAGATGGACATCCTGCGAACTTGGTCTAAATCGGATGATATGCCACCAGTCCTGCGGCATTGGACTTTGTACAAGAACGGACTGCGCCGGACAGGTTTGCTGAACAATTTGGGGTTTCTTGCGAGAGTCTGATTCCTTCCACTTTTGTCGAGTCGCATCAGCGACTCCTCGGTTCAGCCATGGCCGATCCCGAAATCGTGTTCAGATTTCCGGTAGTGACTTGTTCCATTTTTTTCTGTACTTGAGTCCCGGCGAGAAAGAATAGAAAAGCCATGACCTTGTAGGCCAAATGAGAATCGATCATTAGCATGTTGAC
>DATJWZ010000351.1:0-1411 GCA_035500795.1 Candidatus Eiseniibacteriota bacterium
GTCTACCGGAAAGATCGCGACAGATCTCGGGGGGAAGTATGGTTGGACTGACGAGCAAGAGGTGCGGCTCAAGTTATTTCTTCTCCGGCACAGAGATAACATCCAGGATTTGGTGAAGGTGGTGGATCGCTACATCTCCCACGCCGCGGAGGTGCTCGCTTGTCTGTTGCTCATCCCTGTCCTCGCTATCTTCTTCTTGCGAGATGGAGAGCACATCGCGGATGCCTTCACAAGGATAGTGTTTCCAGAAAGGAGCCGCACGACCGTTCGTGCCGTAACCGCCGAACTGCACAACATGCTCACCGAGTACATCAGGGCCCAGTCAATTCTCTGCGGGCTGTCGTTTGCTTTCTATTCCATAGTGATGCTGATCATGAGATTTCCGCACGCAGTCGCGCTTTCTGCTGTCGGAGGAATCCTGGAATTTATACCGGCGGCCGGCTGGATGACCACAGCTGCCCTAATCATTGGCGTGGGTGTAATCAATCACTCGCACTGGGTGTTGATGATCTCACTTCTGCTCATCTGGCGAATCACACAGAATTACGTTACCTACCCGAGGATCATGGGGCGCCAGTTGGAACTCCATCCTCTAGCTGCAATCTTCGCCGTGCTCGTTGGGGCTGAGGTCGGAGGGATCGTGGGCATCTACCTCGCAGTTCCTCTGACCGCGGCATTGCGCGTAGTATGGCGAACCTATGCTGTCCCGAAGCCTTCAGTTGGGCAAACTCAGCAACCAACAACAAAGAGCGCTGATCCCTCTCGCCTGGCACAGGCGGCAACAAACTGGCTCGGCGAGATCTAATCCTAAACAAACACATCTCGAACCCAGTTCTCCGCTTGCGCGAAATCGCGGAAAGGCCGCACTACGCACACATCCTCAACCAGGGTCTCCAGCATACGCATGACTCCGAAGGCGATTGGGCTGGAAACGACTACAGCGGTCGGACCGAGAAAATGCTGCAGCGAAAGCGTGCGCAGAAGGTTCACGATATCCCGAACGTCTGCTGGCGAAAAATCGATCCATGCGTGGCGCGCGTCGATGAGTTCACGGAAGGGAAGAGCCGAATCTCTTTGCTCACTCGATAGGTGTTCGCGCACGTCCGCCACCGAAACTACGCCTTCGGCCACAGTTGTCACGAGACGTAGCTTCACGTCGACACTGTGGCCAATGCCTGATTTGTCAGGGACGACCCTGGTCCAAACATGACTCTTGCCGTCCCTCAAAGCTTGGATCAGCCAACCATTCAAGCTCCCGTCGGACACCAGCTCGGTCCCCTCGGCCATCATTTCGTTGAGCAGAGAATTGGCGCTCTCCTCAATCTGGATCACATTGTTGAGGTCACAAACAACCTTCCGACCGGCGGCCTGCGAGCGGTATTGCTCCCAAACTCTCCGCAACTCTAGAACC
>DATJWZ010000352.1:0-4492 GCA_035500795.1 Candidatus Eiseniibacteriota bacterium
CGGCCAGAAGCAGTTGCTATAATACGATTACGTTTCCTACCCCGTCGCCGCTTGCTGGCGCGCGTGGCCAGGTAGCTCAGATGGTAGAGCGCAGCCCTGAAAAGGCTGGCGTCGGCGGTTCGATTCCGTCCCTGGCCACCATATTTTCAATCACTTGCAAGCTGCTCTCCTGGCCACTCGGTCACAATTGGTCACAATTGATCGGTCACGTTTGGTCACAATTCATTGACTAAACGGCGGAGTCCTTCCACTACTCGTTGCTGGCTCTCTGGAACGAACTGCTGATAGATGTCGAGCGTCGTGCTCGAACGTGAGTGCCTCATCTGTGCCTGCGCGTCCTTCACGTCTGCGCCAGCCATCTTCAGCCAGGTTCAGAGACCAGGGAATGGAAATCTGGCTCGCGAGAATATCAATTGACATTCAAGAGAAATCCACTACCATATGGTTGTGGATCGGCTAGGTACAACATTTGCGGCTTTGTCTGATCCAACCCGGCGGGCGATGATCGAGCGGCTCTCCCGTGGGCCTGCCTCTGTGCACGGCTTGACGGAACCGTTTGCACTCTCGCAGCAGATGATTTCAAAACATATTGCCTGCCTGGTGCGGGCGCGGATTGTGATCAAGACGAAGCGTGGACGAGAGAGTATCTGCACGCTTAGACCAGAGGCGATTAAGACAGTCAGCGACTGGGCGATCAGCTATCGCCAGTTCTGGGAAGAGAGTTTCGACAAACTGGATGCAGTTGTAAAGCAAATGAAGAAAGAGGAGGTCGGAGATGACAGAAAACACGGTTAGCGAAATTGAGCGGATGGTCGTTACAAGAGTTTTTGATGCCCCACGCGAGTTAGTTTGGAAGGCGTGGACAGACCCGAAGTACGTGATGCAGTGGTGGGGACCGAAGGGCTTTACTGCGCCCGTTTGCGAGATGGATTTTCGCGTTGGAGGAAAATTCCTCTGCTGCATGAAGTCGCCGGATGGGCAGGAGTTCTGGAATGCGGTTGAATACCACGAGATTGTTCCGCACGAGAAGATCGTTTCCTTGATGTACTTCTCGGACTCGAAGGGAAACAAGATTGATCCTGCGCAGCTAGGAATAGAACATGAGGCCATAGAGGATGCGTACGACGTGACCATCTTCGAGGATCTGGGAAACGGCCGGACGAAACTCACCTTCATCGGAAATGAACCCATGGAGAGCGCGAAAAATAGCGGTCAATTCGAGGGCTGGAACGAGATACTCGATAAACTCGCTGCGGTTGTTGCGGGGCTGAAGCAGGCGAAATAAGAAGCCGAGGCTTTGATGGTCGGGATGCGCGGGCCACTAAACAGAAAGAGGCAAGCGCATCCCAACATGTAGACCCTGGCTACTGGAGCAGACTATGCGAAACAACATTTTGACACTCACAACTGTGCTGCTCTTGAGTCTCGCTGGCACTGAAGTGAGCGCAACAGGAGTTCCTATGAACGCAGAAATTCAAACAGGATATGCACCAATTCATGGCATGCAGATGTACTACGAGGTTCATGGCCAGGGTAAGCCGATGGTGCTGCTCCACGGCGGAATCACCGCTTTCGAAGGCTGGGGCACGAACATTGATGCTCTGGCGAGATCCCGTCAGGTGATTGCGGTACATCTGCAAGGACATGGAAACACCGCCGACATTGATCGTCCTTACCGCATTGAAGCATTGGCCGATGATGTAGCCGCGCTCGTCGAGTACCTGAAGCTGGGGAAAATTGACGTGGTGGGCTATTCCTTTGGTGGATGTGTCGCTCTGCAAACTGCGATACGGCATCCCGAAGTCGTAGATCGCCTGGTAGTGATTTCCTCTGCCATGGCCCAAAGCGGATTCTATCCGGAAGGGCTTGCTGCGTTCGCACAGATGAGCAAGAACGCACCGATGCTTGCAGACAGCGTCAAAAAGTCGCCCCTTGCGACCATGTACCCGAAGACCGACTGGGAAACTTCCTTTAGAAAGATGGGCGAACTGGCCAGCACGCCATATGACTGGTCAGCGCAGGTCAAGGGCATCAAGGAACCGACACTGTTGGTCTTTGCCGACGCAGATGCCCTTCGCGCCGAGCATATCGTTGACTTCTATAAGGCTCTCGGTGGTGCACAACGCGACGCCGGACTAGATGGATCGATGAGGTCGACGGCGCAGTTGGCAATCCTTCCCGGCACGACTCACTACAACATCATTGCCAGCCCGTCGTTGGCGGTCGTGATCGGTGAGTTCCTGAAGTGATAGGCGGATTCGGCGCGCGGGCAACGCCGCGAAGCTTTGATTCGCGAAACTCAATCGTGGAGAAAGAAATGAAAAAAATACCGTTTCTCGCTATCGTCCTGCTGGCATTCGCATTTCCCGCGCATGCCCAGGACGGAATGAAGAAAGATGCGGCCGTCAAACCTGCCGATCCGGAACTGAAAGTCGTGCTCGATTCCTGGAATGAGATTGGCCGCAAGCTGACGGCGATGGCCGAAGATTTTCCCGAAGACAAATATGACTTCAAGCCGACACCCGCGCAGCGGAGCTTCGCCGAGCAGTTGCTGCACGCGGCGGGTTCAATGTATTACTTCACCAATCCTGCGACGGGGAAGAAGCCTCCGGCAGCAGAAGATCCCAAGCGCGACCAGTACAAAACAAAAGCCGATGTCGTCGCATTCGTAAAGAAATCCGTTGCCGACGGAGCCGCCGCAATCCAGTCGAAAGGCGAAAAAGGCCTGACGACGGAGGTTGTTTATTTCCCTGGCCAGAAAGCGCGCGTTCTCGACATCGCAAACGGCATCATCGAACATAGCGGTGAACACTACGGCCAGCTGGTTGTGTACTACCGCCTCGCAGGTCTTGTGCCGCCGGAGTCGCGGCCCAAGAAGTAAAGCTCAGAGACCAGCTACCCCGTCCGTATCGCGCGCCGTTTGCGCGAATGGGCGGGGATTTTGGTTTTTGGGATTCGACCTAGAGGCCCACCATCTTTCCCCCGGTATTTCAGACGCACGAGGTCTTTTCCCTTCGGTCGGGATTTCACCTGCGGGTTATTCCATTTTGCCAGCGGCTGGTCCAACGGCAGTGGCCTCTCGAGTCTTCGGATCAATCCCAATCAGCGCGACTCCGCCGACTCCGCCGTGGACGACGCTCACCACATGGCCACGAGCTCTCAGATCGGCCTGCACTTCTTCAGGCAGAGTCTTCGGCACAGACAGGCTGCCCAGCTCAGCACGATCCTGGCCGAACGAGCCGATAAAATGGCTGGTGGAGAAGCGCGCGGCTTTGAACGCTTCCTCGGGACTCATGCCGAATTCCACATAATTAAGGATGACTTGGATGGCTGCCTGATCCTGCTGGTCACCTCCCGCGACCGAGATCGCCATCACCGGCTCGTTGTTATGGAAAAGCAGCGTGGGGCTCAATGTGATTCGTGGCCGCTTTCCGGGCTGGATCACGTCGGGAGTTCCGGCGAATGTGTTCAGGCTGGTGAGCCGACTTCCGTGAATAATGCCGGTGCGTCCGGCCACGCCCGCGGTGCTCGATAGGCCGCTCGGAGTCGCCGCGATGACGTTTCCGAATTTATCCGTCACACACATGACCGTGGTTCCACCGTGCCAGGGACCAGTAATCGTCGGCTGCTTGGTTGGTTTCATGTTGTACGGATCGCCCGGGCGGAGTTCGAGAGATGCCTTTTTCGGATCGATCAGCTGGCGCCGCATTTCAGTGTACGGATCCGAGAGCAACTGTCGCATCGGCACTTTCACAAAGTTCGGATCGCCGTAATATTCGTCGCGATCCGCCAGTGCCAGTTTCTCCGCCTCAATCACGGTGTGGATGTAGTCCGCCGAATTGAAGCCCATCTTCTTCAGGTCAAAACCTTGCAGCAGCCGCAGCGTCTGTAATAAATAAGGACCCTGCGTCAACGGGCCGGTCTTATATACGGTGTAACCGTGGTATGTGCCTGTGAGCGGATCTACAACTGGAGTTTTGTGCGCGGCCAAATCTGCCTTGCGAAGGAAGCCGCCCTTTTCGATGTACCACGATTCGAGCGCGTCCGCGATATCGCCACGATAGAAACGGTCCGAGACGGCTTGCAGTTTCTGCTCGCGCGTGCCTTTCGCGACCTTTTCCGATTCCACCAATTTGCGAAAGGTCACTGCTAAATCCGCCTGCCAATGCACTCCAGTTTCGATCTTCTTGTCCTCACCCGTATCGATGTACCAGGTGGGACCGCCGGCGTCGAGAATGGCCAGCGTCGGCTGCACGACTTCCTCAAAGCTTTTCGTCCCGTAAAGTTTCAGCAGCGTGACGATCGCATCGATGGTGCCCGGCACGGCCGCCGCCTTGACGTCACCACCGGGAATTCCATGTTGCATGTACCAGGCGATCGCTTTTGGATCCCGCGGGGCCTCGCCTACTCCTTCCAACAGCTTCACATTTTTCTGATCGGCGTTGTAAACCAGGATCGGAACTTCTCCTCCGACGCAGAACGCCCCCACATA
>DATJWZ010000353.1:0-1531 GCA_035500795.1 Candidatus Eiseniibacteriota bacterium
GGGCTCTATTGGTGCCCGCATTGCGCCGATCAAAAAGAAATGTTCGGCGCATCATTCAAGAAGATCGACTACGTCGAGTGCGCGATCAAGGACAAGCCCGGCGAATTGGCCCCCGCGTGCAAGGCTGCCGGAGTGAAGCTCTTTCCAAGTTGGCAATTCGGCAACGAGGCTCCCAAAGAAGGAGTTCTCTCAATGGACGCATTAAGCGATAAAACCGGGTGCGCTCTGCCTTGAACGCCGTCCGCAACAATATCCTCTTCATGCTGATAGCTGTGCTGTCGGTTGCGGGAGTAGTTGTCTCCGGCGTCTCCCTGCAAAGACACTATGCGAAATCAGCCACGAACTTCTGCGACTTCAGCCAGAAATTTAGCTGTGACATCGTGAACCGCAGCGAATACTCCGAAATCCAGGGAATCCCGGTTGCAGGGATTGGAGTGGCAGGCTATGTCGCGTTATTCGTTCTATCGACATTCTGGAGGTCGCGCGCCGAAACTCCAACTCGTCTCCTCCTAGCAGCCCTGGCGGGTCTTGCATTCGCTCTATATCTCACCTATGTCGAGGCACGTGTCTTAGCCACGTGGTGCATCTTATGCGTCGGATCGCTGATCCTGATCTCTCTGATTGCCCTCTTATCGATTACCGTAAAGCTACGAAGCCCGTCCGCATGAACTGATCCGCCGTTATATCCTAAGAAATCATTTCGTTTGCAATGGAAGAAATCCATAAGTCTGAATCTTTGCCGTCGGGCGTCTCCGAGGGAGTGATCCGCGTGGAGGCTGCGGCCGGAGACCTACGCCTGCACGAATTTCAGAGCCGCATTTTCCGCAACACACGATTCTTGCGAGTGTGGCTTCCGCCAGGCTATGACAACGGTGAAAACGATGGAAGGCAATATCCGGTTCTCTATCTCAACGACGGCCAGAATCTGTTTGAGTCCTCTTCCTCATTCACGGGAGTGGAATGGCAAGTTGACGAAACGGCAGACCGCCTGGTCCGCGAGGGCGTAATCGCGCCGATGATTATTGTCGGCATCGACAATGCCGGTAAAGACCGCTTCCGCGAATACATGCCGCATCGCTCGATGCAGCCCATGATGCTCCGGGTCCAGGGGCAGAAGTATCCCAACTTCCTCACCAAAGATGTCATGCCTTTTTTGGCCCGCAATTACCGCGTCGCGACAGGCCCTGAGAACACAGGCTTAGGAGGCTCGTCTCTAGGCGCTCTCATTTCCCTCTACACCGCTGCTGTGCAGCCCGGACTGATCGGCCACCTGCTTCTCGAGAGCCCATCGCTGTGGGCCTCGAGTCGGCAAATGATTCGCGAAAGTCGAGCCATAAAACACTGGCCCGAACGGGTGTTTCTCGCCACTGGAACAGCGGAGGCCGGCAGGGAAGATAAAGACCGCAGCATGGTCGATGACGTGCGTGAATTGGCTTCAATCTTCGGGCGTGCTGGATTGGGTGCCGATCGGTTTCGCCTTCAGATTGACGATGGAGCAACACACCACGAGTCCGCGTGGGCAAAAAGATTC
>DATJWZ010000354.1:0-1357 GCA_035500795.1 Candidatus Eiseniibacteriota bacterium
CTCCCGGACCGGTATTGGTGTAGTTGAAAGTGAGCACATGCTTGGTTCCCATGGAATCGTAGGCCGTGATCGTTGTCGAGTACTGATCGCCGACAGCCGCACCGGCGTCAAGGTTCGTAGTGAACTGAACGTTTGTCGTGGCTGTAGGCGGGCTGATCGTTCCTGCTCCCAACTGTAGCGGGCCGATTCCGGCGCCAGTGTCGATGACGCCATTGTTGGCGGGGTATCCGAGCACCTGCTGGCCGCTCGAAGTCACCAGATAATTGTCGAGCTCTGAAAAATCTCCGGCTCGTGTGTAACTGATTACTCCACTCGGGTCCTGCACTACGAAAAACCCTGATCCCTGAATGGCCACATCTGTGTCTACTCCGGTTGCACTCACGCTGCCTTGGGTGAATAGGGACGGCGTGCTGCCGACCTGAGTTCCTGCGCCCATCTGCAGAGGGTCGCCTGAACCTGCGGTTCCGAGGTTCTGATAAAACAGGTCGCTGAACAACACCACTTTGCTCTTGTATCCAGTGGTGTTCTGGTTGGCGAGATTGTTGGCGATGGTCGACAGTGCAGTGGATTCGGCGGTCAGGCCAGAAAGCGGAATTGAGAAATTTGGCATTAGAACACTCCTTGAGTCTGATGATTTGGCATCGTGGTTGAGGCGGAATTTGCGTTCTGCATCGCCGCTCGTGCCTTGGCACTGGCGAGAGACATCGGAGCGGGCGAGTTCACCGGCATATGTCCGTTTGCAGAACCAGTTCCGGTCGATCCCGACGTCGTGGGTACCGCCTGCTGCAGAATCTGTTCGATCTGGGTGACTTCGCTGAGCTCGCTGAATTGTGCCAGCTGCCCGACAAACTGGCTGGGATCCATGGGATCAAGTGGGCTTTGGTTTTGCAGCTGCGCAACCAGCAGCTGCAGGAACATATTGTTTATGTTTTGCGGATTCGGCAGCGCTCCGTTGGCGGAGCCAGTTCC
Organism: Candidatus Eiseniibacteriota bacterium; assembly: GCA_035500795.1. Taxonomy (GTDB): domain Bacteria; phylum Acidobacteriota; class Terriglobia; order Terriglobales; family Acidobacteriaceae; genus Sulfotelmatobacter. The sequence continues at coordinate 970 of DATJWZ010000354.1, forward strand.
CTGATTCGAATCCGTTCGGGTGGCGACTGGGTTTATCGTGCTCATCGACTTCTCCTTATGCAAGGATGCTGAGGCCGGCATTGCTTCTGAGTTCCGTGGCTGAACTGATCTCTTCCGCGGACGATTCAACAACGACAGATTGTGGAGGCGAAGCCTTGAAGGCAGAGGAACGCTGCTGTGCATTAGCGCCGGAAGACGATCCCCCGGCGCTGTCGAATCCTGCAGACTGAAAGGTAACGTGCGAGAGATGGAGATTCTGCTGCAGCAGATGTCCGGAGATGCTGGGCAGGTCATTGGACATAAGCATCTGCAGATCGCCTTTTTGGCTTCCGATCACGACGCCGACATCACTGGCGTGCACGACCGTCCGAACTTCCACATCGCCGAA
>DATJWZ010000355.1:0-5140 GCA_035500795.1 Candidatus Eiseniibacteriota bacterium
CCGTTCTCGGTGGTTCGCCTCGCCGCATTGGAGACTTCATCGCGGAAGTCGCAGCTTTTTCACCCGACGCGAAGCTGCTCGCATACAGCACCCTTGGCGATCTGTTCGTCGCAAAAGCTGACGGAACCGACTCGCGCAAGATTGGGTCTATCCCTGGCGACATCCGCCAGATCGCATGGTCTCCTGATGCGTCCCACCTGCGTTTCAATTCCACCGAAACCGCAGGTACCATAGGACGCCAAATGGAGTGGGAAGCCGCCGCCGACGGCTCCGGGCTTCACCGCCTTTTTGATGGCTGGCACAACCCTCCAGATGAGTGCTGCGGAAAATGGACCGCCGACGGCAACTATTTCATCTTCCAGTCCCAAGGACAGATCTGGGCACTGGCTACAAAGCGCGGAATATTTCAAGCGGAGCCACAACCTATCCAGCTGACGGCGAGCCCGATGACCTTGTCGTCGCCGCTTCCGAGTGCGAATGGAAAGAAGCTCTTTCTCCTTGGGCGCACCTATCGTGGTCAGTTGATGCGCTACGATTCCAAGTCTTCGCAGTTTGCGCCCTTCCTCGGCGGCATCTCCGGCGAGTTCCTGACCTTCTCGCGAGACGGTCAGTGGGTCGCTTATGTTTCTTATCCGGACGGCGTCCTATGGCGCAGCAAAATCGATGGCAGCGAGCGCTTGCAGCTTACCTATCCGCCCATGTACCCGGTGCTGCCCCGCTGGTCACCCGATGGCAAGACAATCCTCTTCTTTGAGTTTGCCGTGAACGCAAATAAGCCTGCCCGGATCTACGAAATCTCACCGGATGGTGGCAGTCCGCGAGAACTGCTGCCCAATGATCGCAGCCAGCAACTCGATCCCAACTGGTCGCCTGACGGCACCAGGATCGTTTTCGGAAGCGAATCGAACAATCAGGCGTCTACGATTCATATTCTCGAGCTTGCCACCGGCAAGCTTTCCGAACTGCCTGCCTCTCAAGGCCTGTATTCGCCCCGCTGGTCGCCGGATGGCCGGCACATCAGCGCTTTCTCCGGAGACTCCAAGAAAGTCCTGGTATTCGATAGTGAGACGCGGCGATGGTCGGAGCTGGCGAACGGCACGCTGAGTTGGCTGAATTGGTCGCATGACGGGAAATACATCTACCTTATCGACTTCACTGGAAAAAGCAGGGTAGTTCGGATTCGACTGTCAGACCACAAGATTGAGCAGGTCGCAGACTTGCAGAACTTCCCTTCTACTGGACGCTACGGCACCGCTCTCGCTCTAACGCTGGATGATCAGCCTCTTCTTCTCCGTGAAGCTGGTAGCCAGGATGTCTACTCGGCTGACTTTTCATCACACTAGATTCAGTCGCACCTAAAGCGCAGCCACTCTTCTCTGCACCAGCAGGAAGTAGAGCGCGACCAGAATCAGCAGAAACCCATTCACCCCAAGCACTACCGGCGCCGTAAATACCGGGACCAGCCATCCCGAGACCAGATTCCCCATCGGCATTCCGCCGCGAAATGCGAAGTTGTAAACGCTCATCACACGCCCGCGCATTTCATTCGTGATGTTCAACTGAACCAGCGACGTCACCGTAGCGAACACCGCCATCATCGACGCCCCCACCAATACCAGCATGGCGTAGCTGAAAGGCAAGACTTTCGACAGCGAAAAGCCAGCTATTCCAGCACCCAGAAAGATCAACATCGACAGCGCGAACCGTCCCTTCTTCGAGATGTTCCCCAGGCCGGCAACGCTTAACGATCCGCAAATCGATCCCACCCCCATCAACGACAGCAGGTTCCCGTACGTTTCCGGCCCTCGGTGAAAAATGTCCTTCACAAATACGGGAATATACGTCCTCATGGGCATGCTCAAGAAGGTCATCGAAAACGCCAGCACGATCAGGGCAACCATCGCTCCCTGGCGCCAGATAAAATGGATCCCCTGTTTCAAGCTACCGAACATTGACTCCATCGACTTCTCGGGCAGAAACCGCGCCGAAATCATCATCAGCGAAATAATTGGCGCAAGGAAAGACAACGCATTCAGTCCGAAGCACCACTTTTCTCCTAGCCTCGCCAGCGTAATTCCAGCCAGCGCCGGACCGACTGTCACCGCCAGATTGAACTGAATCGAATTCAAGGCGATCGCATTCGGCATGTCGTCGCGGTCCACCAGCGTTGGAATGAGCGCTTGATATGCCGGACCGCCGAATGCCTGCGCCAGCCCCGATACAAACGACAAACTCAGAATCTGCCAGATGTGCACCAGCCCGGTCGCGACGAGAACAGTCAGCGTCCCGGCGCTGGCCATCTGGATGTACTGCGAAATGATCAGGATCTTCCGCCGCTCCGTCCGGTCCGCGACCACCCCGCCAATCAATGAGAAAAGGAAGATTGGAATTCCAGCCAGAAATTGATCGAGCCCCAGCAGAAATGACGAATGGCTCAACCGGTAAATGAGCCATCCCTGCGCCACGATCTGCATCCACGTGCCGATGCTCGAGGTGCACGCCCCAATCCACATCAGGCGAAAATCACGATATTGAAATGCTTTGAAGACCCGGCGGAACGTCGAATTTTCCATGTGCACGAGAGCAGGTTCGCCAAACTATCTTCGCATGAACCCGCCGCTAACGCCTGTGGATCACAGATCTCAATCGTAGCGCCGGCGTCCTCGCCGGCTCTCGCGGGGGGCGTCTCGCCCCCGCAGGCAACGCCGCCCGGAATGTCTTAACATTCAATCTCCATGGCCCAGCACATCGGCTACATAACGTTGGTAGTCCGCGACTACGACGAAGCGATCACCTACTTCACTCGCACTCTCGCCTTCGACCTCATCGAAGACTCCCCATCTATCGACCGTGAAGGCCGTCAGAAGCGCTGGATCCTCATCGCACCACCGGGCTCAACTCGAACCAAGATTCTTCTGGCCAAAGCATCCACGGTGGAAGAAACCAACCGCATCGGCAATCAGACCGGAGGCCGCGTCTTTCTCTTTCTGCACACCGACGATTTCTGGCGAGACTACAACGCGATGACACAAAAAGGAGTGAAATTCGTTAGAGAACCGGAAGCAGAGGAATACGGAACGGTAGCAGTTTTCGAGGACTTGTACGGCAATAAATGGGACCTACTGGAGCTGAAGAAGGAAAGAGACTAACTGGGTGAACCCGCAGCGCGAAAGGTCCAGCTAGAAAGCTAGGAGCTACACTTCAAATCGCCATCACTCCCACTTCCTTCTCTACTTCAGCCGTATCGACCATCACAATGGCGTCCCATGGACACCCGTCCAGGAAGCATCCGTCGGGGCCTTTGCTCAGGCACTTCTTGCAGCCGATGCACAACGCCGGATCGATCTGGATCCTTCCAAACGGCGGATGGTCCTCATCTGGCACCCAGAACATGCAATCTTCTACGGGACAATACTCTACACACGCCGGCGAGCCAGCGCATCCCGTGCAGCATTCGGTGATGACGGCAAGTTCTTTGGGTTTCTTCTTCCGTGGAGTGGCGAGCCCTTTTGACTTGGGCTCAAACTTTATCTCATCGGGCACCATCCCCACGGCCTTGACGGCTCCAGGTGCGGCAGGCATGGCGGGATTATAGCCTAAAACTCGACTTTCGCAGCCTTGCATTTCGTAGCACGAGAGTCGTAGCGCCGGCGACTCGCTGCGTCTTGCCCGACGTCCGACCACGAACATTTTGTTGATCCTTTCTCTAAGGCTGAAGCAAGTCTCTGTACGAAATCAGCTGCACCCCCTGCTGCTCCAGAATTCCCCGCGCCGAAGGCAAGGTCAATACACGCAATTCAATCTCCCGCGACTCTCGAAGCCGAGTTTTTGCTGACTGAAGGTCCGGGTCGTTATAGCCCGGATGGCAAACAAACTCCCACGTCCCCTCCGGAATGCTCGACGCAATGGCCGTGAACAATGTCTCGTCCAGAGTTCCGGTGACTTCGATGCCCAGCGTCCCGTCGGGTGTGACGAAACCCTCCCGATGCACGGCCTCGCGGAATTTTGCCGCAAACGTTCGCAGAATCCGGACTTCCGCATAGCGTGTCCAAAGGTTGGGCCGCGCCAAAAGTTGAGCTGATCGCATTGGAAAGCGCGGGCCAAACGGATTCCGGACCGCGCGTACGCCGCAATCGTCAGCAGCTCGCAGCAATGGACGCAGCACTGGCGGAAATAGGTGCGTATGCTTATGCGTGTCGAAATGTGAGACGGTCAGTCCGGCTGACTGGATCTTACGAATCTGCGCCCTAGCCTCAGCCGCGATCTGCGCGGCATCGAGTTGTCCCATGAGAGCCCGCGCGGCGAAACCCTTGAGACCGTCGCGAAATCTCCCCGCCTGCGTTAACGCCGGAATTTTCTCAGCCTGCAGAACCGGGTCACCATCGATCAGAACGACGTGAGAACCAAGGCTGAGGTTTGGCAATTCCTTCGCGAGTTGGGGAACCTCAGTAAACGCCGGGCCATTCGCCATCAACGTCGTAGACGTGACGACTCCATCCCGGTGCGCCTTGACAATGGCGCTGTTTACACCCGACGTGAATCCGAAATCATCCGCATTGATGATTAGGCGCCGCACCCACGGAGTTTAGCAGGAGAGAAATTCGCAGGTCGCCACACGCCACCTGTCAAACGCGCGTTGGACACATTTGTTCATCGTGTGCGACAATCAAACATCGGTTGCTGACCTTGTATTCTCTTGGCCAGCGGTGCTGCCCGTGACATGGGACAACAGAGTTGAACCTTTGGCACCGCAATGTGGCGCCGAATTTCGTAAAGTGATTGAGAATACGGGGGCGGTTAGCTCAGCTGGTTAGAGCGCCTGCCTTACAAGCAGGAGGTCGCAGGTTCGAGTCCTGCACTGCCCACCATCTGGCAATTCCGTTCAGAACCGGGGACGTAGTTCAGTTGGTTAGAACGCTGCCCTGTCACGGCAGAGGCCGCGGGTTCGAGTCCCGTCGTCCCCGCCATTCTTTTCAAGCACTTTCAAACCTAACCTCCAGCAAATCAGGGGATGTTAGGGGACGATAAGCGCCGGACGAGAATGGCCCCATCCGGAAACGCTCACCAACAGCATTCATTGGATCAGGTTTGTCTTGGGCAAAATACCTGTCGGCAAAATAGCGTCGACCAGCTTGTCCTG
>DATJWZ010000356.1:0-1041 GCA_035500795.1 Candidatus Eiseniibacteriota bacterium
GCTGACCAGGACGATCGCGGTAACGTCGAGTTGGCCAGTCATCGCGAGCGTGACAAATCCGGTTGCGACCAATAGAAAGAGGGCGATCTCGAAGTATTGGTCGATCGCGCTCTGTAGAGTCGACGCGCCGGAATTTGGGGAAGCTGCTGACATTGAGGATGGGTGGTGTTTGGAATCTATTGTTCGATACTTCGGTCAGAAAAAGGAAGGGCGAGCGCGGGAATTCTTGCACCGAAAGTCACGTCGTCTTGTGGAGATGGACTCGAATTTCGCGGAAGGTTCTCAGAGCAGAGAGTTTTTCCCGTTTCGGAAATCGGCTGGATTTTCGGGGTACCCCTCCCCCCTCAGATCTCTGGAATCATCGAGTTACCGGGAAAACTCGAAATAATCTATGGGGCTCAAGCAGTTACAGGCAAAATCTTGAGCTTGTAAGGAGTTAGCTCCTGGCCAGCGATTGCTTCCTATACCGCTTTCGCCTTGGCTATGATCTGCTGTCGAAATTGAGAAAGATAGGACTGGGATCACACAGTGATGTGATTGTGCGCGGCAGTTGAATTGGGGAGTGTCGCGTCCGTCGCCGGCTCCTGTTACTGAGGCGCACCTTCCAGAGCGCTGACCGAAGCTTGTGGTGGGGTGCCCTCGAAAACAATACCGGCGTCGTTTACACCGCCCGCCAGCGTTGTCCCGAAGATTCTGCCCTTATCAAATATCACGCCAGCATACGGACTGCGACCGTCTTTACCGTTTGGGAACTGGAAATCGAACAGGTGCAGAACGGTCTCTGTCCAAGGACCGCTCTTGGTGGGCGTCAGCATGAACACCGATCCCATGCCCATGATCGCTCCGAGTTGACCGACCGCGTAAAGGTTTCCTTTGGGATCGAAGACGACCGGTCCGAGCGGGAACGTCCCGTCCGTGCCAGTCATTTCATGCAAGACCGTCTCGTTCCAGTTTCCTTCCGCATCTTTTGCCAACTTGAAAACAACGCCGCATCCCACGTAGTCGCATAGTGCGGTATTGCCGCCTGCGAGGGTTGTGCCG
>DATJWZ010000357.1:0-1976 GCA_035500795.1 Candidatus Eiseniibacteriota bacterium
CCCATCTTCCGCATTTGGGCGTTGATAATCGTCAAGATTCGGTTCATTGATACGAGAAAGCTGAAAGAATTCAGCCAGAGTTCTCTGAAAACCAAATGTAGTGCAGAAAACCCCCTTGCGTTCCGGTTATAAGTTCGCCGATAATCCGGGCATGTATTTGCGCCGCCACGACAAGAAGGTTGCCGGAGAAGATTATGAATACTGGTCCCTTGTTGAGTCAGTGCGGACCGCCCGAGGTCCCCGGCAGCGGATCGTCGCCACCATCGGCAAGCTTCCCAGTCTTGATCGTGAAGAACGCATTGGCTGGGACGAAATTGGCCGCATTCTGTCCGGCAAACCCCGTCCCGAACCGGAACTGTTTCATCAGCCGGAAGAGCCGCCATCCTGGGCCACAGTCAATATCAGCATTGTCAGCGTCGAAAGGTTGCGATGCTTCGGCGACATATACCTCGGGCTTTTGTTGTGGCATCGCCTCGGCCTGTCTGAGTTCTGCAAAGAGCAGATGCCATCCGGCAGGGAAGATATCCCTTGGTCGATCATGGCCGTCATTCTGGTTCTGGCCCGTTTCTGCGCCCCTTCATCAGAACTGCAGATTGCCGAGTCATGGTACGACAAGACTGCCCTGGACGATCTGTTGGGGGTCCCATGCGAGAAGATCAACGATGACCGTCTCTATCGTGCCCTGGACTCTTTACTGCCGCACAAGGACGAGTTCTGCTGTCATCTGCAGAAACGATACGGCGAACTGTTTGGATCGACCTTTGACTTTCTGTTTTATGACATCACCTCCACCTACTTTGAGGGGAACGCCAGAGGAAACGTACAGGCCAAACGCGGCTACAGCCGGGACAAACGCTCGGACTGTCCCCAGGTCTGCATCGGCCTGGTGACAACCAGAGAGGGATTGCCCATTGCCTTTGAAGTCTTTGACGGCAACCGTTCCGACGTCACCACCACCCAGGAGATGGTGGAGATCATGGAAAAGAAGTACGGCAAGGCCGGCCGCGTCTGGGTCATGGACCGCGGCATGGTGAGCGAGGATAACCTGCAGTATCTGCGCTCAAGCGGCGCTCGTTATCTGGTCGGCACCCCCAAGTCGATGTTGAAAAAGTTCGAGAGCGAGCTTCTCGATCAGAGTTGGGAAGAAGTCCAGCCAGGTGTTGACGTCAAGATTTGCCGCTCTACTGATGGAATGGAGGAAACCTTTGTTCTGTGCCGCTCCCTTGGCCGCAGGGAGAAAGAAAACGCCATCCTGAACCGATTCGTCACTAGGCTTGAAGCCGGCCTCGGCAAAATGGTCGAACAGGCGGAGAAAGGCAAGCTCAAGGACCGCCAGAAGGTCGAGCGCCGGATTGGGAGACTTCTGGAGCAGAACAGCCGGGCAGCGGCTCTATTTACCGTAGACGTCACCGAGAGGAGCGATAAGAAACTCTCCATAAAAATGAGAAAGAACGAAGAGCACTATCAAAGGGCGCTTGACAGTGGCGGCAGCTACATCCTGCGCACCAACTGGATGGAGAGCGACCCGAAAACGCTCTGGAATACCTACATCCAGCTTACGGAAGTGGAAGACTCATTCCGCACCGAAAAGCACGACCTCGGAATGAGACCGATCTTCCATTCGAAAAAGGACCGTACTCAGGCACATATCCTGGTCTGTTTCCTGGCCCTGGCGATGTGGCGTACCCTTCAGCAATGGATGAAAGCATCCGGACTTGGCACTGCGCCGAGGAAGCTACTGGAGGAACTCAAAGAGCTCAAATCCCTTGATGTGCTTCTTCCGACTCGCGAGAAAACCATCAGACTACGGATGGTGGCGACACCGGAAAAGCAACTCAAGGTGCTGCTGCAGAGAATGAAGATTCTCATTCCCAACAGGCCAAAGGTGATCGAAAATGTAGTGCAGAAAATGGCCTGATTTCTGCCGTAACTATTTGATATGCCGTCTTCACAACCTTATAACTGCGGAAGATGGG
>DATJWZ010000358.1:0-4072 GCA_035500795.1 Candidatus Eiseniibacteriota bacterium
GCAGGGAAACAACAACGGCACCTGTTGCGAGCCGGTCGATCTCGGCACGGGATTGTTTGTGTACACTCACACCGACTTGGCGGTTCCGGACGTCATACCTCTTGTCCTAACTCGCACCTATCGCCAGAACGACGTAACGACCTCCGTGCAGGGGGACGGCGAAGTGATAATCATAGGCCTCTCTCTCGCCTTCGGCGTCGGAGCGACGCACCCTTACGACATCTTTCTGTATCGCCCGTCCGGCGGTGATATTTACCTCGTCTTGCCAGACGGAGGTAGCATTCATTTCAGTGCCAGCGGGGAGTGCACCGACTCGCCCACGAGTTTCTACGGTGCAACCGTCGCCGAAATCAGCGACCAGTGGGTTGTCACAAAAAAGGACGGTACGGTGCTGACATTCCCGGCACCGTTCACGGGAGCAAAGACTCCGCAGCAGGAAGCGATCATCGGCTACCAGGATCGTAACGGCAACAAGCTGACCTTTTCCCGGGACGCCAACTCAAACCTGACGCAAATCACCTCGCCAAACGGCCGCTACATTCAATTCACACTCGATCCGGCCGGCCGAATCACCCAGGCCACGGACAATATCGGTCGCATCGTCAGGTATGCCTACGACGGCGGGGGCCGATTAACGCAAGTTACCGACGCAAATGGCGGCATCACCACTTACGCGTACGACGGCAACAACAACATGCTGAGCATCACCGACCCTCGCGGAATCCAGTACCTCACGAACCAGTACGACTCGAACAACCGGGTTGTTACCCAAACACTAGCCGATGGTTCGGTCTACCAGATTTCGTACACCCTGGACAGTAACGGGAACGTGAGCCAGGCCACAGTCAAGGATCCGCTGAAGAACACCCGCCAGGTCACCTTTAACTCCAACGGCTACACCGCCTCAGACACGCTGGCGGTGGGGACGCCCCAGGAGGAGGCTTACACCTTCAACCGCGACCTCTCGACTAATTTGCTGTCGAGCATGACCGACCCGCTCGGCCGCGTAACGTCTTTCACGTATGACGGTCTGGGTAACCTTAGCAGTGTCACTCAGCTTTCCGGTACCTCCGGCGCGGTGACTACGTCGTTCACCTATCAGCAGGCCTTTATGCCGGGACTTTTCAGTCAGCTCACCAAAATCACTGACCCGCTCAGCCATGCAACCCTTTTCGGTTATGACAGCTCCGGTGACCTTACTTCGCTGACGGACCCACTCAATGATCAGTGGACGTTCACATACAACAGCCAGGGTCAGCCCGTTTCAGCCACTGACCCGCTCCTGCACCCTACGAGCTTTGCTTACAATACCGGCGATCTCATCTCCGTGACAGACCCCTTGCTCCGCACGACCTATCTAGGCAGGGATGGCGCCGGCCGGCTGGTCGGCCTCCAGGACCCGGCGGGCGCTGTTACGGTCTATCAGTATGATCCCTTAGATCAGTTGCTGACTACGACGGATCCCCTGGGCAGTATCACGTCGTTTTTCTACGATCAGGACGGAGACCTCAGTAGTCTAGTTGACGCTCGCCAGGGATCCACGCAATACGGTTATGACAGCCTTGATCGCCTCTCGATCCGCATCGATCCTCTGGGCCATTCGGAAAGCTACATGTACGATGCGAACGGAAATCTGCTGACCTTCACCGACCGCAAGAACCAAAAGACCACCTTCACCTACGACCCTTTGAACCGGCTCACTAAAATGGCTTACGCGGACAGGTCGTCAACCTCTTACGCCTACGACCTCGGCAACCGGCTGACAGCAGCTAAGGACTCGATTTTCGGAACCATCAATCGCTCGTACGACAACCTGGACCGTCTCACCTCCGAGACCACGCCTCAGGGCAGCGTAACATACAAGTACGACAACGCCAGCCGGCGAACACAGATGACGGTCGCCGGCCAGACGGCGATCGACTACCACTATGACAACGCCAACCGATTGACTAAACTCGCGCAAGGAACCTCGACGTACACGCTCTCCTACGACAATGCCAACCGCCGCATTCTGCTCACGCTCCCGAACGGTGTGACCAGTAGCTACGGTTACGACAAGGCCTCGGAGCTGACGGGGCTCACTTACAAGTTCGGTACAACCACCCTTGGCAGCCTTACCTACAGCTACGACGCCGACGGACGGCGCACCAGCGTTGGTGGTAGCTACGCGCGCACCGGCCTGCCCACAGCGGTGGCCTCAGCCAGCTATAACGCAGACAATCAGCTTACCCAGTGGGGGACGGCCAGTCTCAACTACGACCTCGACGGCAACCTAATCAACGATGGTGCGAACACGTACACCTGGAACGCCCGCAACCAGTTGGCCTCCATTGGTGGGGCAGCCGCAGCGAGCTTCCAGTACGACGGAGTCGGCCGCCGCCAGACCAAGACGATCAGCGGTACGAGCACAAGCTTTCTCTATGACGGCGTTAACCCCGTGCAGGAGCTGGCCGGTACGACTGTCGCGGCCAATCTGGTCACCGGGCTGGCTGTAGATGAAATCTTCAGTCGAACGGATTCAGCTGGCGTTCGCAACTTCCTCGCGGATGCCCTTGGGAGCACGCTTGCCTTGACAGATTCCACGGGAATGGCACAGACCCAGTACACTTACGAGCCATTCGGCAATACGACGACAGCCGGGTCGACGGGCAGCAACAGCTACCAGTTCAGTGGGAGGGAAAATGATCATACGGGGCTATATTACTACCGCTCCAGGTACTACAGTCCACTTGGGGGACGCTTCATCAGCGAAGATCCGCTGGGATGGGAGGCCGGCGTCAACTCCTATACCTACACTTTGAACAGTCCAACCAACTTCGTGGATCCGTCAGGGCTAGACATTGCGGTCATTGAGAACGGGCCAACCATTCCCTACGGTGGAAACAATCCGTTTGGACACACGGCAATTGCAATCACGGGCCACGGAGTTTACAGTTTCGGAAACGACGTCGACCTGGGTTCAAGTACGGGTGCGTATGTCTGGAACCAGGCCTCAAAGCGTGACAGTGTAGTCTACGTCATTCACACAACGCCCGCTCAAGATGCATTGGCTCTCGCGTACTTGCAATCTTTCCGTACTTGGCGTCTGCCGGCTCACTCCGCAACAAAGGACAATTGTTCGACTCGGTCAAATAAGGCGCTTGATGCGGCTGGAGTGGGCCGCCTCCCAGGAACCCTTGAAATACTTCCGGGGAGTGCCGGCTTTCGCGCGTTGTTAGAAGGAGCAGACGCGTATGAGATTTTCCAAGGAAGTACATCGCTCCCGCTCGAGTTGGGACAATTTGAGCCGCGCAAACAATGACCTGGAAAGCGTGATCCCTAGAACCCTGTCGGCGCCACCTGCCGATGAACGACCCTAGCGACGGTCGATTGACTCGAGCCGGCCGACTTGCGGACTTGCCATGAATACTGCAAGCAAAAGCGCCTATTGCGTGGTCTCGCTCTCGCTCATTCTGATGCTTGCGCTCATGCTCGAGCAAGCGTTGCACGCTCAGACCCAGCCTATCCAGTACTACTATGACTCCCTCGGACGGCTCGTGACAACGGTGGACCAATTTGGAAACGTGGCCAATTACTCTTATGACGCAGTGGGGAACATCACCCAGATTGCGCGATCAACAGTTAAACCCGGCCAGCTTGCTATTTTCGATTTCAACCCCCAGATCGGGCCCGTCGGAATTTCAGTCACCATCCAGGGGCAAGGATTCAGCGCGACCGCATCCTCTGACATCGTGAAATTCAATGGTGTAACGGCCACCGTGACCTCTGCCGCCACCAAGACACTCGTGGCCACCGTCCCCGTAGGGGCAACTACCGGTCCGATTTCGGTGACACTCAAGGGCAATACGGCGACATCATCTACGAACTTCGTGGTTGCTGTCGCCCCGGTGATCACCTCGTTGTGGCCAAGGTCTGCGCTCTTCAATACCGCGATCCCGAACGTTCAGGTAACCGGCTCAAACCTGCTGGGCGCCATCATCACCTTCAATGACGCCGCAATACCGATGATATGCTTCAGCGGCCAGTGCATTACGTCAGGTCCGCAAGTGAGTGTTACATCCATAGGTCCCAC